>CAYRLJ010000004.1:0-22298 GCA_964425025.1 uncultured Burkholderia sp.
GGCTTCGCAGTAAGACCAAACCCCCGACAGCCGTTGCGCTCTCGGGGGTTTGTGCGTTTGTGCTTTGGCGCGTCGGAATTCTCACACCGCCGTTATTGCAAGATGCAAGATTGCAATAGCGGTACAGGAGAAAGCATCGCCGTCACGTTCGCGTGGGTTCACTCATAGCGCAGCTTCATCGCAAGAATGCACACCGCGAGCGCAAGCGTGACGGCGTTGGCCACGATCACCGGCCAGTTGCCGGTCAGCATGCCATAGGCGAGCCAGAGCGCGATGCCTGTGACGAACACCGCATACATGCCGAACGACACGCCTTCGGTGGACTTGGTGCGCCAGGTCAGCACCACCTGGGGGATGAACGCGGCCGTGGTGCAGATCGCGGCGAGATAGCCGATCGGCTGGGTCAAAAGGTTAAAAAGCGGGGCCATGTTGTACGAATGAGAACGGCGCAGGCGCTCGCGCGGGAGGCCGCGCCGGACTGCCTGAGTGTCCGGTCGCGGGAATCGGCTTCCGTCTTGCTTAGAACGAGTGACGCATGCCGACACGAAGGACGGTCTGCGTCGGCGTAGCCGACGGCGAGCCGCTCGTGAAGTCGCCGATCGTCGCCGTGGCATCGACCTGATTGCCGAAGGCGTCGAGCGTCTTGCCGGTGGCGTGCGTGTAGCCGCTGATCAGGTAGAACTGGGTCGCCTTCGACAGCGAGTAGAACGCGCCTGCCCCGACGGTGTTGTACGCCGGCGCCGATGCACCGTTGATACTGCTGCCGCGTGCGTAGTTATAGCCCACTGCGACGCGCAGGAAAGGCGTGAAGTTGTATTCGGCGTTCACGCCCGCTGCATTGAACGTCTCCTTCTGCGTGAACAGCGAGTGACCGTCCGGCGTGTACTGCGTGTTGCCGTAGTTCACACCGAAGCGGGCGTTGCCGATCTTGTACGTAGCGGCGGCAGCGATGATCTGCAAATCTCTGGTACTGGCGAAACCCTCGGTCACCGACGAACCGAACGAGCCGTCATACGAGCTGTCCCATGCGGTGCTATTGCCCGGGTTACTGTTGTTGGTCGCATTGAGGTAGGCCAAGCCGACGGTGAACGGGCCGTACGCGTAGTTGCCGCCCACGCTCCAAATGTTGCGCGACCTCACGCTGCCCGCCTGGTTGCCGAAGCCATACATCGCACCGAACTGCATGCCGTTCCAGGTCGGGGTGCGATAAAGAATCGTGTTGTTGACGCGCGACTGGTTGTCTTCGTTGTCGAGATCGCCCGGGTGAGCGGTCACGCCGGTCGTGAACGAACCCGGACCGATCGAGGCCACGTACATCACGATCGGGTCGTACTGGCGGCCGAGCGTGACGGTACCATACCGCGTGCTCGACAGGCCCATATAGGCCTGGCGGCCGAACAGACGGTCGCCCGACCAGCCCTGACCGGTGCCGATGTTGAAACCGCTTTCGATCTGGAAGATCGCCGAAAGACCGCCGCCGAGATCCTCGGTGCCCTTGAGGCCCCAGCGAGGACCGGACCACGTGCCGCTTGCGAAGCCGTAGAACGGCTTATTCTGATAGACGGCCGGGCGACCGGCCTGGCCCGGGGTGACAACGACGCGCTGGCCGCTTGTGTAGCCGAGGCCGGCGTCAACTACACCGTACAGCGTGACGCTGCTCTGTGCATGACCCGTTGCGCAGACCGCGTTAAGCGCAACTAGCGCGAAGAGTGTTTTTTTCATCTTGCTACCCCCAAACATTAAATTGATTGATTCTTTCCAGCCCGCAGCGCGTGGGCACCACACATGAGGCTCTGCTCCAGAGGGCTGCACACGCGTGCAGAACATGCTCAAAAAAAAGGCCAGGATGTCCATGCCTTTTGCTCTCGCTGAGCCTCTCGTGTTGGCCGTTGGCGAAACTGCACGCGTGTGCAGTGCGCAACCGAAAAAAAGAGGCTGCGGCAACAACGCCTCTTCTTTCCCCTTCACGGCATACGCGCTTTCATTCGATCCTCTTTTCGAATCGGTGTGGAGTTTCAGGGGGTTTCGTGAATCGTTGATGACAGGTTCGAGGGTCTGGGAATGCAGGCAGCGCGATTCCTCGAAACCTTCCGGTGTCACATTTTCTTCATGTTGCGGCCCAATAATGCGAGCCCATGAACACGTGTGCATATCGGGGCTTGCGTGGGACGCACTGCCCCAGAACTAGCCCGAATACTGGAGAAAACGCATGGTAACGACCGAGTCGGTCAAACGGGTCTTGAAATACGGTCTTCTGGTTGCTTCGATGGCCTGTGCAGGGCTGGCATCCGCAGCTGACTACGACATTTCAGTGGTTTCCGGCGGCTCCGGCCCCAATGATACTTACCGGGTTGACGCGATCGCGATGGCCGCTGACCTGCTGATGAAAGAAGCGGCCGTCAAGGGCGAGTCCCTTCATATTACGGTCGAAAAACGCAGCTATTCCGACTGGGATAGTTTCAAGCAGGCAGTGACGCTGTCGGCCGAGTCTGGGAAAGCACCCAATATTGTGGTGACCGGCCATGAGGACATTGCGCCATGGGCACAGGCTGGCCTGATCGTACCCATCGAGGACTATCTCGACATGGGGTCCTGGCCGGTCAACGCGATCTACCCGAACCTGATCAAAATCGCATCCTTCAACGGCAAGGTATACGGCCTGCCGCAGGACGCGGAAGCCCGGCCGTTCTTCGCGTGGAAAAACCATCTCAGGAAGATCGGTTACACCGACAAGATGATCGATGCGCTCCCGGGCAAGATCAAATCCGGCGAATACACGCTCTACAGCATGCTGAACGATGCGAAAAAGGCGCAGGATAAGGGGCTCGTGGCTCCAGGCTACGGCTTCTACCCGCGCCCCACGAGCGGCCCCGACTACTGGCAGTTCTACGTCAGCTTCGGCGGTCAGCTCCAGGACCCGAAAACCGGCCGCCTGGTCTTCGACAGGGAAGCTGCGCGCAAGACCTATCAGTTCTTCATGGACGCGGTGAAGTTGGGCGTCACCCGCAAGAATCATCTGGGCACCCCCTGGGACCAGTGGTATCACGAGGTGGCTACCGGCAAGGCCGTCTTCTGGGACGGCGGCACCTGGCACTATGCGCGCTACACGACCAAGGAAGGTCTGAATGACTTCTTCGGCAACATCCAATTCAGCCTAAATCCCGCAGGCGATAAGGCGGGCAGGGCCAATACGCTGACTCACCCGCTGGTCTACCTGATCACCAGGCAGGGCAGCGATAAGCAAAAGGAGATCGCCGCCAAGCTGATCGCCATCGCGTCCGAACCGCGCATCAACAGCCTGCATGCGATCAAATCGGCCCATCTCGGCATCGGCCCTCAGGAGAGCAACATAGACTTTTATCGCAGCGATCGCTGGGCCAGGGAAGCGACCGAAAGGTTTCTGCCCTCCGCATACGCAATGCCGAACAATAGCGACCTGGGCAGCTTGTGGAACGTTTACTGGAAGGGTCTAGAAGCCGCTTGGTCGGGCAAGGAAACGGCAGAAGACGCGGTTTCCGACGCTGAGAAGGAAATTCGCGGCAGCAGCTTGGCCAACAAGGTCGTGATCCGATAACGGGCATGATGAATCGATCGCATACGCTGGGGCCGGCGATGCTCGCCCCGGCGCTCATCCTCGTGCTGCTGTTCTTTCTGTTGCCGGTTGCCATGACCGCCGTGTTCTCGTTGACCGACATGAGTACGGCGACCGGCATCGGTCGCGGAACATACCAGATCTCGGGTCAGGCATTGGTGCGCTTGTCGGACGAATTCCACCTGCCGGAACTGGCAAGCAAGCTGGGTGAAACGCGCTATAGCATCGATCGGCGCGGCCTCGACGCGCTCAGAGCCAGCGGCGCCGATTCGAACTTTGTCGATGAAATCGACGCAAAGCTCGCTGGGCGCAGCTATGAACATCGCCGGGACATCGAAGGTGCGTTGCGTGACCTGCGCGACAGCCCGACCGATATCCTGGAGCTAAAAAGAGCCGCGGAGGTATTCCGGCGTTCGGCAGGCACGACGAGGTTCAGCAGTGCCGAGTCCTTGCTTCGAGCGATATCTCAATCCGGCGTGTCGCTGAGCCCCGCGGAGCGGCAAGCCGTCGCCGCCGCGAGCTACTCTGGATGGACCTGGACAACCGGGAACTTCAGGCACATGGTCTCGGCCCCCGACACGCGGAAGATACTGACCAACACGCTGCTCTATGTGTTCGTCACCCTGAGCCTTTTCAACATCGGGTTTGCGCTCGTGCTGGCGATTTCAACCCACTATCTGCCCAGCAAGCCGGCCGGGTGGATTCGCGCAATCTGGTTGCTGCCTCGCATCACGCCGCCGGTATTGTATGTGTTGCTTTGGAAGTGGCTGGCGTGGGATACCGGGTTCATCTCGGTGTTGACGTCGGTTTTCGGTGTGCCTCCCCGAAACTGGATGCTCGACTCCACTGCCAACGCGTGGCTGTTCGTGATCCTGATCAACGGCTTTGTCGGTGCATCGATGGGCATGCTGATTTTTTCATCGGCCATCGCTGCGATTCCGAAAAGCCAGTTTTGGGCGAGCGAAGTGGACGGAGCCGATCGTTTTCAGCAGATTCGCTATATCGTTCTGCCGCAATTGCGCTGGCCGATCCTGTTCGTCACGTGTTACCAGACCCTTTCTCTGTTGACCTCGTTCGAATACATTTTCTTAGCCACCGACGGCGGCCCCGGCGGCACCACGGAAGTATGGGCGCTGAACGCGTTTCACACGGCACTGCACAACTATGCGGGCAACCTGCAATACGGCTATGGCGCCGCACTCGCGATGGTTTTAGTCTGCATTGGCTTGGTCCTGTCCTGCCTTTACTTGAAGCTGTTCCGCTTCAATGAGTTAATGGCCAGGCCGCGCATCGAAATCTAGGAGTAGCCGATGTCCCATCACCGATCAAACGCACTGCTGCTAGTGGTATTCGGCCTGCTGAGCGCCTCATTGGTGTTGATGTACGCGTATCTGTTCATCGATACGTTTTCCAACACGCGCGCAGGCGAGCTGCTGCCCCACGAGTTCACCCTCGAGCACTGGCGCTTTCTGTGGCAGGACTTGCCGGGCAAGCCGGGCATCTGGACCGTGACGCTGCATACGCTGCTTTTCGCGACTGCCACGACATTGCTGGTTCTGGTGATTTCTTCCGCGGCGGCCTATGCGTTGTCACGCCTGAACATGCCCTTGAGGCAGTTTTTCTTGGGGGGCATGATGGTGCTGCATGCCTTTCCGACCGTCACGCTGCTGATTGCAACGTTTCTGATCCTGCAGTATGTCGGCCTTTACGACACCATTCTCGGCGTGATCGTCGTAAAAGCCTCGCTCGAACTTCCGTTCGGCATCTGGATTCTGAAGGGCTTTTACGACACCGTGCCGTGGGAAGTCGAAATGGCCGCGATTCAGGATGGCGCCAGCCGTTTCCGGGTCTGGCGCGAAATCGTCTTGCCGCTGGTCAGGCCGGCGCTCGTGCCGCTCGGGATCTTCTCCTTCCTGGCAGGATGGAGCGAGTATCTCCTTCCTCAGGTGCTGGCTCCCGGCAACCATGCGCAGGTGTTGTCCGTTTACCTGGCCGGGCTGATCGCGGACGACAACAATTTCGACATGGCGACATTCAAGTCCGTCGGGCTGTTTTATGCGGCTCCGGTCATGATTCTGTTCGCGGTCTTCCAGAAGCAATTGATGAACATGTATGGCGGAGGAAATAAAGGCTAATGGGTATCCAGATCCGTAACTTCACGAAAATGTTCGGCGAGACCTCCGTCATCGAAAACATGAACCTGGACATTGCGGCGGGCGAGATGGTTGCGCTGCTCGGGCCGTCTGGCTGCGGCAAGTCCACCACCTTGTTTGCCATCAGCGGCATCCTCCGGGCGGATCACGGCCAGATACTAATTTCCGGTCGGGACGTGACTCACACTTCCCCGCAACAACGCAACGTTGGTGTGACCTTTCAGTCCTATGCGCTGTACCCGCACATGACGGTGGAGCAGAACATCGGATTCCCGCTGAAGGTCCGCGGGGAAACTGCCGCCCAGATCAAGCGCAAGGTTGCGGAAATTGCCGAGCTCGTGCGCATTGACGGGCTGCTTCAGCGCAAACCCGCTGAACTGTCCGGTGGTCAGCAGCAACGGGTGTCGCTCGCGCGGGCCATCGTCCGCCGGCCTGATGTGTTGCTAATGGACGAGCCATTGGCAAACCTCGACGCCAGCCTGCGAATCGACATGCGTTCCGAGATCCGCCGGATTCAGCAGGAGGCCGGCATTACCGCGATTCTGGTCACGCACGATCAGGTCGAGGCGATGAGCATGTGCGATCGCATCGCCATCATGCACCGCGGCAAGGTCATGCAGGTCGATACGTCGGCGCAAATGTACAGGAATCCCAATAGTGCCTTTGTCGCGGGGTTTCTGGGCAATCCCCCCATCTCCTTTTTGGATGGCGTTCTGGACGCGCGTCAGTTTGTCAGCCCTGGCGCGCAGGTCGCCCTCGCGCTCGGGACAGCGCTTAATGCCGGTGCCCGACAGGTCCGGGTCGGACTGCGTCCCGAACATGTGGAACTGAAGACGGAAGGCGGGAACGTCGCGACTGTCAGTTTTATCGAACATCAGGGTCGTGAAATCCTTTACGACTTGAAGCTCAACAACGGCGAGATCGTCCGCACGATTCGACCCGCCATGAGTGATCTCAGGCTCGGTGACTCGGTTCGCTGGCATGTCGCCCCCGAACATGTTCTGGTTTTCGATGACAAGGGAGATCGCTTGCATGTCGCGTGAACAACGCAGGCGCTCGCTCGCAGCATTCACACGGCCCAGGCCGCTGTGTATCGCTCACCGAGGCGCGAGCGGCCACAGGCTGGAAAATACGCTGGAAGCCTTCGCGCTGGCGGCACGTCTGAACGCCGACATGTGGGAGATCGATGTCCAGTTGACGGCCGATGGCGTATGCGTCATCAGCCATGACGACAACCTGAAGAAGACCGCCGGCGTGGATGTCCGGATTCAGGACCTCTCGTACGCTCAGTTGAGGACGTATCGGCTGCACAACGGGGAACCGGTTCCGAGTTTTCGTGAAGTTGTCGAGCTGGCCGCCCACACCGGTTGTGGCCTGTACGTCGAGTTGAAGGCGGCAGGCTCGGGGCCGAAAGTGGTCGCATTGCTCGAAGAATTGGACTTCAGCAACGCGGTGCTCGGCTCTTTCGACATCTTGCAGATTGAGGAGTTGGCCCGCGCGCATTGCCCTTATCCATTGTCGGTGTTGGTGCCGCGCGGCGCAGATCCGTTTTCCCTGGCTGAACTCGCCTGCGCCGACATGATCCATCTTTGCTGGGAAAAGGCGTCCGATACTCCGCACGAACTGCTGACCGGCGAATTGATGGCCACGGCCGAAACACGCCAGTTGCCCATTGTCGTCTGGCATGAGGAACGGGCGAGCGAAATCGTCCGGCTCATGCAGATGCCCGTATGGGGCATCTGCAGCGACTTGCCGGAAATGATCGGCGCCTATCACCCACACCCCGACAACCCGATCGAGATCGTCTGTCATCGGGGCGCCAGCACCGTCGCACCGGAGAACACGCTCGCCAGCGCAGAGGTCGGTTACCGCATGGGCGCGCAGACCATCGAGCTCGATCTGAACACCACGGCGGACCAGCAACTCGTGGCGATACACGACGACACCGTCGACCGAACCACCAATCTGCATGGGCCGGTCTCGCGACACACACAGGTGGATTTGTCGCAGTGTGACGCGGGGTCATGGTTTCACCAGAACTACCGCACCGAGGTGGTCAGCGCATTCAGCAGTTATCTGGCGCTGGCCAATCGCCATCGCAAGTCGTTGTTCGTCGAACTCAAGACTGCGAACGTGAGCCAGGTGATGCAGGACGTGGGGGCGTACGACGCGTGGTCGCGTTGCTTTTTCTGGAGCGTCGATGCCGGCTGTGTCGACCGGATCCAAGCCGACTATCCGCAAGCCAGGGTGATGCGGCGCCGTCAAGACTATCCCAGTCTTGCGGCTCTGTTGGCCGCAGGCACGCCTTATGTCGTCGAATACGACCACCTCATCGACGACTTATCCGAGTTTGCCCAGTGCCGCGCCTCGGGAGCGAAAATCATGATCCGCTTCTTTGCGGACAAGCTTGACGCAGCCGTCGCCCTGATTGAGTTGAAACCCGATATGGTAAATGTTGACGATCCCTTTATCTTCAGTCGCGCGTACGGCATCTGGCTGCAAAGCGGGTGTCGCACGCTGGGTGAGGAGCCCCAATCCATTGGAATAACCGGTAAAACGACGGATGTCTAAACAGATCACAGCGCAGGAAGTCGCCGACGCAGCCGGGGTTTCTCGTTCTGCCGTTTCGCGCACCTTCTCCGAATCCGGATATGTTTCGGAGCAAACCCGCAATAAGGTTTTAGAGGCCGCCAGTGCGCTCGGATACCGTGTCAACCACTTGGCGCGCGCGCTGAACATGCAGCGTTCCGATCTTGTGGGTTTGGTGGTGGCCGATATCGACAATCCGTTCCGCAGCCAGCAACTGAAAGACCTGAGCGAAGCCCTGCTGGAAAACCAGTTCCGCCCGCTTCTGATTCCCACCGCCGAGGGCCGGGACAGCTCGCAGGTGATCGACATATTGATGCGCTACAGCGTGTCCGGCCTCATCATTACGTCGGACACGCCTCCGGCCGAGATTTACCGGAACTGTATCCGCCATCAGGTACCGGTTGTCCTGATCAACAAGGCCGACCACCCCCCTAAGGTTGACCGCGTACTTTGCGATCACGCGAAAGGCATCACCTTGCTGGCGGATTACTTTCATCGAACGCAATGCCGGCACATCGTGGTTGTTGCCGCCGAAGAGCGCTCGTACAGCATTCAATCGCGTGAGCGTCTGTTCCTCAAACAGGTGGGAGGGCTGGGCATCCGCACCGCTGTGATTCGCGCTCCCAAACACCACTATCAGGGCGGGGTCATGGCCGCCCGGGAATTGCTGTCGATGCCAACGCTGCCCGACGGCGTTTTCTGCACCAACGACTATATGGCGCTGGGTCTGATCGACCAGCTCAAACAGAAATTGCCGTCATCGCAGTTCAAGAAGATCCGCGTCGCCGGCTTCGACGACATACCGCAAGCAAGTTGGCTCAATTACCAACTCACTACCATCAAGCAATCGACGCGCGATCTGGCCGATGCCGCGGTCGGCCTGTTGAAAAGAAGGATCGACCATCCCGATAGGGATGGACAGACCGAGGTCATCGATGTGCAGTTGATCATCCGATAACAATTCAAAGAACGCGAAATCCCATGAGTCATGCATTGGGCGACCGTTTGGCAACTGCCAAGCAACTCGCTCGCGACGCCGGAGCCCTGGCGCTTGCGTATCAAGAGCGCCTTCGGCGCAACGATCTGGTCATCATCGAGAAAGGCCCGCAGGATTTTGTCACCGAGGCCGACCAGGCAACCGAACGTTTGATTCGGGAGGCACTGGCCCGACGGTATCCGGAGGATGGTTTCATCGGCGAAGAGACCGGAAGCGATCCTCATAGTCAGGGCGTCTGGATCGTCGATCCGATCGATGGCACAAGTAACTATTTGCGCCAGCATCGGCACTGGTGTGTTTCCATCGCGTACGTCGTCGGCGGAGAGCCGGTGTTGGGCGTCATCTACGATCCCAGCAACGACGAATTGTTTTGCGCGCTGATCGGCGAAGGCGCATATCTCAATGGTTACCGCCTGCATGCGAATCGCGGACTTGCGGGTCGCGTCGGAATGGTGAACCTCGGCTATTCCGCCAAGACTGAACTGCAGCAGTACTTGCGCACCATCGAACGCCTGTTCGAACAGGGCATCGAGCATCGCCGCTGCGGTTCGGCAGCGCTGGGTCTGGCTCATGTCGCAGCCGGCCGCTTTGATGGCTACATGGAAGCCTTTATCAACGCGTGGGACATCATGGCCGGTGTCATCATCGTTCGGGAAGCCGGACTTTGGGTGGAACTGCAGACACGGCCCGGCGGATACGCGATTCGTGCGGGTATTCCCGCGCTTGCGACGATTCTGGCGTAACCGTAGGCCAACGCCTGGGGCGCGGGTCCCCAAACCGCCCCTTACATCGTCGCCAGCATTGATCGTGTGCGATCTGGCGAAGCGCGCGCCTAATGGAGTCGACTTCGGGTCGGTATTAACCCCGACACATATCCACTTGACTCGGCATTTCTTGCAAAGCAGACTGTGATCACAGGTCACAGATCGCAACTCAGGAGACAGCCGAATGGCGACACGCTCATCCCGTGGCGAGCTGCCGGAGCTCGAACTCATCGCTCGCGAGACGATGGCAAGCCGCGTCTACGCGCAGTTGCGCGAGGCGATCATGACCGGCCGGTTCGCCCCCGGACAACTGCTGAGCCTGCGCAGCGTCGCGGAGGCGGTCGGTTCGTCGACGATGCCCGTGCGTGCCGCGCTCACGCGGTTGCAAGCCGAAGGCGCATTGATCGACGGGCCGGCCCGCGCGCTGATGGTTCCGCCGATGACGCTCGAACTGCTCGAAGAGCTGCGCGACGTGCGTATCGCGCTCGAAGGGTGTGTCGCGAAACGCGCGGCGTCGCGGATGACGCAGGACCATCTATCCGCATTGCAAACCGTCTACGACGCGATGGACGCTGACGTCGAAGCGGGCGACGTCGCCGCCTACCTGCGCAACAACTTTCAGTTTCACATCGCCATTTACACGCACGGCGCGAGCGACCTCACGCTCGCGACGATCCAGAACCTCTGGTTGCGCATCGGGCCGTTTCTCAATCTCGTCGCCCCCGATATTCCGCACATGCGCCGTTCGATGGACGCGCACCGCAAGATCGTCGAAGCGCTGTGGCGCGGCGACGGCGAAGGCGCGCGAGCAGGCATCGCGCAGGACATCGGCGAAGCGGCGGCAGACGTCGCCGAGCGATTGCAGGGCCGGGAAGCGGCCAGCGCCTGACGAGCTTCACTGCATCACGACAACGGAGATAAGCATGACGGTTACACAGATGTTGCAACCGCGCGCAGGCTTGCGCGTGCTCGTCACAGGCGGCGCATCGGGTATCGGGCTTGTGATCGCCCGCGCGTTCGCCGATGCTGGCGCGCGCGTACATATTTGCGACGCGAGCCGCGAGACTATCGGTGCGCTCGAGACGGCCGAAGCGAATCGCGGTGCAGGTGCTATCACGGCGACGGTCGCCGACGTGTCCCACCGGGATGCCGTCGAGCGCGTGTTCGCGGACGTCGAAGCTCAACTCGGCGGACTCGATGTGCTGGTCAACAACGCGGGCATCGCCGGGCCGACGGGCGGCATCGATCAGCTCGATCCGGACGAGTGGGACAACACGATCGACGTGAACCTGAACGCGCAGTTCTACTTCGCGCGCCGCGCGGTGCCGTTGCTGCGCAATGCGCAAGATGGCGGCGCGATCATCGCGTTGTCGTCGGTGGCGGGGCGTCTCGGCTACGCGTATCGCACGCCCTATTCGGCGACCAAGTGGGCGATCGTCGGTCTGACGAAGAGTCTCGCGATCGAACTCGGACCCGCGGGCATACGCGTCAATACGATCCAGCCCGGCATCGTCAAGGGACCGCGCATCGAGCGCGTGATTGCCGCGCGCGCGCAGCAACTCGGCCTCTCATACGGCGAGATGGAGAAGCAGTACCTCGAAAAGATTTCACTGCGGCGCATGACGACGCCCGAAGAAGTGGCGGCCACTGCGCTCTTTCTGTGTTCACCTGGCGGCAGCGGCATCTCGGGACAGGCGATCTCCGTGTGCGGCAACGTCGAAGTGCTCTGACGACATCCAGCGAAGAGGAAAAACATGACAAGTAAACGCAAGGTCATCATCACCTGCGCGCCGACGGGCGCGATTCACACACCGTCGATGTCGCCGTATCTGCCCGTGACACCGCAACAAATCGGCGACGCCGCGCTCGCAGCCGCGAAAGAAGGCGCAGCGATCCTGCACCTGCATGCACGCGATCCGAACGACGGGCGGCCGACGCAAGACCCGGCCGTGTTCCAGCAGTTCCTGCCGCGCATCAAGGCCGGAACCGATGCGGTGATCAATATCACGAGCGGCGGCAGTCCGCACATGACGGTCGCCGAACGGCTCAAGCCCGCGCATCACTTCAAGCCTGAAGTCGCATCGCTGAACATGGGCTCGATGAACTTCGGCCTTTATCCGATGCTCGAGCGCTTCAAGGAATTCAAGCACGACTGGGAACGCCAGCATCTGGAGAACAGCCGCGATCTGGTCTTCAAGAATACATTCGCCGACATCGAATACATCCTCACGTCCTGCGGCGCGAACGGCACGCGCTTCGAGTATGAGTGCTATGACATCTCGCATCTTTACAACCTCGCGCATTTTGTCGATCGGGGTCTCGCGAAGCCGCCGTTCTTCGTGCAGAGCGTGTTCGGTTTGTTGGGCGGTATCGGCGCGCATCCAGAAGACCTGATGCACATGCGCCGCACGGCCGACCGCCTGTTCGGCAGCGACTATGTGTGGTCCATTCTCGGCGCAGGCCGCAACCAGATTCCGCTCGGCTCGATGGGCGTCGCGCAGGGTTCGAACGTGCGCGTCGGTCTCGAAGACTCGCTGTGGATCGAGCCGGGCAAGCTCGCGGAATCGAGCGCGGACCAGGTGCGCAAGATCAAGCAGGTGATTGCAGGTCTCTCGCTCGAGATCGCGACGCCCGCGGACGCGCGCGCGATGCTGGGTCTCAAAGGTGCGAATGAAACCAACTTCTGACGCGCGGAGGCCATCATGAGAAGCGCATCTGCGCCACGTCTGAAGGTCGTGGCGATGCCGACGGGTTGGCTGACTGTCGACCGTTCATCACAAGTCTACGGACGCTATTTCGGGCAGTCGATCCGGGTGCCCGTGTGGTCGACGGCGATCGTCGGCGCACAGCAGAAGATCGTCGTCGATACCGGCATTCACGATCCGGCGTGGGTCTCGAACTTCGTGTGCCCGTGCGAACAGGCGCCCGAAGAGCGGCTTGAACGCGCGCTGAAGGAATACGTCGGCTGGAGCGCTGACGACGTCGACATCGTGATCAACACGCACCTGCACTATGACCACTCGGGGGGCAACACGCTCTTTCGCAACGCGAAGTTCGTGATCCAGGCAGCCGAATGGGAATACGCGGGCTATCCGCTGCCGACACAGGCGACGTACTACCAGGAGTTCCTGATCGGCCGCGATCCGCTTGCGTGGTTTCGCTGGCAGTTCGTCCACGGCATCGCGGATATCGTGCCTGGGGTGCGCGTCGTGCCGACGCCGGGGCATACGCCGGGTCATCAGTCGGTTGCTGTGGATACGGAAGACGGTGTCGTGCTGATCGCGGGCGATTGCGCGAACTGCATGGAGAACGTCGTCGATCTCGTGCCCGTCGGCATCGTCCATGAAACGCAGGCGGAACTCGCATCGCTCAAGCGCATTCGCCAGATCGCCGATTTCGTTATCCCCGGACACGATCCCAACGTCGTGCCTGGTTCGGCAGGGATCGCTCTGCCGCGTGAATCACGCTTGCCGCACGTCCAAACCTGAACAACAAAGCCGATACTGGAGGAAGACATGAAAGCAATGACTCGCATCGTGCGCCGCGCGGGGCAGGCGGCGCTCGCAGCCGCGCTGGCCGGCAGCCTCGTTTTTTCCGGCAATGCCGTTGCCGCCGGCAAGTATAAGGTCTATTTGTCGATGAGCTATGTCGGCAACGACTGGCAGACGGAAGCCGCGAACATGGTGAAGGCGATGGCTGACACACCGGCGCTGAAGGACAAGGTCGATCTCGAAGTACAAGTGGCAGGCACCGACGCGCAAAAGCAGATCCAGCAAATCAACTCGATGGTGCAGGCGGGCGCGAAGGCGATCATCATCTATCCGATTTCGCCGACGGCGCTCAACCGCGCGATCCGCAACGCGTGCTCGAAGGGCGTGGTCGTTGCGGCGTACGACGGCGAAGTGACCGAGCCGTGCGCGCACAACGTGACGATCGACCAGAAGGAGGCGGGCACCGTGACGGCCCAATGGCTCGCGAAGACCATCAACGGCAAGGGCAACATCGTGCTGATCGACGGTGTGCCCGGCACGTCGGTCGATCGCGCGCGAACCGAGGCCGCGAAAGCCGTGTTCGCGAAGTACCCGGGCATTCACATCGTCGCGGAAGGCACGGGCATGTGGAGCCAGGCGACGGCGCGCACCGAGCTATCGAAGATTCTCGCGACCAACAGCTGGGACAAGATCGATGGCCTGTGGATGCAGGTCGGCTGTTTCACGGCCGCTTCGATGCAGCTCGACGCGGGCATCGCCGACGACAAGATAAAGCCATGCGCGGGCGAATCGTCGAACGGGCACCGCGTGCAGATGCTGCCGCCCGGCACGGTGAAAGGCGAAGGTACATATCGCTCGATCGGCTACCGCTCGATTTCGTATGGCTCCCCGCCTTACTCCGGCGCGATGGCGCTGAAGCTCGCCGTGGCCAAGCTCGAGGGTAAGGACTTTGCGCAGCACGTGACGCTCAAGCTGCCGCTCGTCGAAAGCGCGCAATCGAAGCTGTGCAAGACGGGTTCGATCGACGAGCTGAAGGCGGGCTGCACCGCGTTTGCGCCGGACAAGGTGCCCCCGGGCTGGTTCTCTGACATCTCTTCGGACGAGACCCGCGAGGTCGGTTTCTCAGCGGCCCTGAGCGGTAAGCAGGACTGACGCTCCCCGCAACGGAGGTGTTCCGATGGCAAGCATGAGCACGCAGGCGAGTGCGGCGGGGGACGATCTCGCGATCGATCTCTCCGGCATCGTCAAGCGCTTCGGCGCAACCGTCGCGCTCGGTGGCGCATCATTTCGCGTGAGGCGCGGCGCGGTTCACGCGCTGCTCGGCGAGAACGGCGCGGGCAAGTCGACCACCGTCAAGCTGCTGTCCGGACTGATGCGGCCGGACGCGGGCCGCATGCGCGTGATGGGGCAAGAGGTGTCGATGCACGGTCCGAAGGACGCGCATCGCGCCGGTGTGCAGACCGCGTTCCAGGAGATGACGCTGGTGCGCGATCTGACCGTCGCGCAGAACCTATTGATGGCCTACGAGCCGACGGGCTGGTTCGGCCGCATCAAGCGGCACGACGCGCTGCGCCAGGCGGCGGAGTGGCTGGAGCGGCTCGAGCTTTGCGACATCCGCCCTGGCGCGTACATCCGCGATCTAGCGCTGCCCGTGCGGCAGAAGATCGAGATCGCGAAGGCGATCGCGCGCGAGCCGCACGTGCTGCTGCTCGATGAGCCGACCTCGGCGCTGTCGGGCCGCGACGTCGCGTGGCTTGCGCGGCGCATCGACGAACTGAAGGCACGCGGCGTGACCTTCGTCTTCATCTCGCACCGGATGCAGGAAGTGCGCGAGTTCTGTGACAGCCTGACCGTATATCGCAACGGCAAGGATGTCGGCGCATTCGACGCGGCCGACATTTCCGACGATGAAGTGATCCGGCTCGTGATCGGCCGCTCGATGGACGCGAAGTATCCGCCGAAGGAGGCGGCCCGCGCGACGGTCCCGACGCCCGCGATCGAGGCGCGCGGCATTCGCGTCGACGGCATGGTGAACGACTTCGACCTGACGCTGCGCGCGGGCGAAGTGCATGGCATCGCGGCGCTGCAAGGCATGGGACAGCGCGAACTGTTCGAGGCCCTCTTCGGCGCAACGTATATCGACGCGGGCGAAATCCGCATCGATGGCAGGCCTGTCACGCTCACATCAACCGCCGATTCGCTAAAGGCGGGCGTATCGACCGCGCTGCTGCCTGAGGACCGCAAGACGGAAGGGCTGTTCCTGCGCCTGCCAGGCGGCGAGAACATTTCGCTGCCGATGATCCAGCGCTATACGCGCTTCGGACTGATCGACCGCAAGCGCGAGCGGGCCGCGATCCGCCGCTCGCTCGAACAGATGGAAGTCAATCCGCGCGCGCTGTACAAGCCCTGTCTGTCGTTTTCGGGCGGCAACCAGCAGAAGATCGCGATGGCGAAATGGCTGCTCACGCAAAGCCGCGTGTGGCTGATGTTCGATCCGACGCGCGGCATCGATGTCGGGACCAAGCATCAGATCTTCGTGCTGATGCGCGCATTCGCGGCGGCGGGCGGCTCCGTGCTGTTCTATTCCACGGACGTGCCCGAGCTGGTCAACGTGTGCGACCGCGTGACGGTGGTCTATCGCGGCCGGCACGCAGGCGAACTCGAAGGCGACGCGCTCACCGAAGAGAACGTGATGCGCAGGATGCTGTCGAGCTGAGCCCGGCTGATCCGGCGTTCTACGAGAGGTATTTCATGAACAATACTATTGCGTCTCACGAAGGCGAAGTTGCGCGTCCGGGCGCGCGCGCCGGCTTTGGCGCGCGCATCGATCACCATCGCGGCCTGATCATCGCCGTCGGCGCGCTCGCGTCGATGTTGATCGCGTGGGTGGCGCTGTCCGCGACACCTGTGGGTCTCTACGACATCGGCTCCGTGATTTCGAGCAGCACGACGCTCGCGCTCACCGTGATCGGACAAACGATCGTCGTACTGAGCGGGGGCTTCGACCTGTCGGCATCGGCAGTCGTATCGCTTGCGAACGTGCTCGCCGTGCGCTTCGTGCAGGGCACGCCGCTCGAGCAGTGGGCGGGCGCCGCGTTGATACTCGCGATCGGCGGCGGCATCGGCCTCGTGAACGGCGCGCTGATCGCGTGGTTCCGGCTGCAGTCGATCGTCGTGACGCTGGCGACGATGTTCATGGTGCAAGGCATGACGCTGCTGATCCAGAACAAGCCGGGCGGCAGCATCGGCGACCAGTTCGCGGGCGCCCTCACGGCCGACGTGATCCCCGACAAGCTGCCGATCTCGGCGGCCCTGCTGATCGCGGCACTCGCCGTTTGGGCTTTCTTGCGGCGCACGCGGCTCGGCGTTGGCATTTACGCGCTCGGCAGCGAGCCGGACAGCGCGTACGCGAACGGCCTGCCGGTCACACGCTACCGGATTGCCACGTACGCCATTGCGGGCATGTTTTACGCGGCCGCGGGCCTCTATGTGTCGGCGCAGACGGGCTCCGCCGATCCTCTCGTCGGCAGGCCCCTGCTGCTGTCGATGTTCACGGCCGTCGTGCTCGGCGGCACGCGGCTCGGCGGCGGACGCGGCGGTTGTGTGGGCTCCGTGTTCGCCTCGATGACGCTGATGATCACCGTCAACATGCTGCTCGTGCTCAACGTGTCGGCATTCTTCACGACGATTGCCGAGGCCGTGATTCTGATCCTCGCCGTGCTCGGGTCGTCGATCGGCAAACAGTCCGCGGCGCACGAAAGCGCCCGTTACCTCATGCAATGTATCAAGGCGCTGAGAACGCATAGCCGCGCGCAAGACGACGGGAGCGCGCGGCGCGTCGATTTTGCCGTTACGGACTTTCGCGAGGTCGAGAACACAGAACTCACGGGCCGTTTTTTTGCCGACTGGATCGAACGCAATCGCGAATGGGCGCGCTACATCGTGCCCGCGTATCTGCTGTTCGTCGCGGTGATCGCGTTGACTGGCTTTGTCTACGGTCCGGGCGTGTTGGCAAGCGCGAACTTCTATAGCAGCCTGCTCACGCTGACGCTCTTTCTCGCGATCCTCGGCCTAGGCCAGGGCACGGTGATCCTGACGGGCGGTCTCGATCTGTCGGTGCCGTGGCTCATCACGCTGTCGGGCGTATTGCTCACGGGCCTCACGCACGGCGTCAACGACGCGGCCTGGTGGGCCGTGCCCGTCGTGCTGGGTGCGGGGCTTCTTGTCGGCATCTTCAACGGCGCGGGCGTGGTCGTGCTCGGGCTGCCGCCGATCGTCGTTACCCTCGCGGCGAACGGACTGCTGCAAGGGCTGACGCTGATCTATTGCAACGGCTCGCCGCAGGGGTGGGCGCCTTCCGCGCTCAGCACGTTCACGAATGGCCGCGTGGGCTGGCTGTCGCTCGCGGCGTGGTGCGTCCCCGTGTTTCTCGCCTTCGCGCTGCTGCTGTTGCATCGCACGGCATTTGGCCGGCGCGTGTATGCCGTCGGTAATTCGCCCGTCGCGGCGAAGCTGTCGGGCGTGCGCGTCGGCCCGACGCTGATTGCCGTCTACTGTCTGTCGGGCGTGTGCTCGGCACTCGTCGGCCTGCTGCTCGCGGGCTTCAGCAGCCAGGCGTTTCTCGGCATGGGCGATCCTTATCTGCTGCCGTCGATTGCCGTGGTCGTCGTGGGCGGCGCGCTGATCACGGGCGGACGCGGCCATTACCTCGGCGTGTTCGGCGGCGCGCTGCTGCTGACCGCGCTCGGAACGCTGCTGGCGGGCACGACGGTGCCGCCAGCGGTGCGCGACATCATCAATGGACTCGTCGTGCTGGCCGCTGTCATCACGCTGCGCGACAAGAAAGCCTAATCAATGGGAGAAAGCGCCATGGTGCAGCGACAGATTGCAGTGATTGGTTCGGGGCGCATTGGCCGCGCATGGGCGATCGTCTTTGCGCGCGCGGGGTTTCGCGTGAATCTGCACGATGCGGAGCCTGCGATGCTGGAAGGGGCAGTGCCCGCGATTCGCGACAGCGTGCGCGACCTGGCGTCGTTCGGGCTCGTGGATGAGCCGGTGGATTGCATTGTCGAGCGGATAGCCGTTTGCTCGCAGCTCGCCGACGCCGTGCGTGACGCCGATCTCGTGCAGGAGAACATCGCGGAGGTGGTCGACGATAAGCGCGCGTTGTTCGCGAAGCTGGACCACATGACGCGCCCCGATGCGCTGCTGGCGAGTTCGACATCGGGCCTGCCTGCATCGACGTTCACCGAAGGCCTTGCGAGCCGCGGGCGGTGCCTCGTTGGGCATCCCGTGAACCCGCCTTCGCTCGTGCCGCTCGTCGAGCTGTGCGGCGCGCCGTGGACCACGCCCGACACGCTCGCGCGGGCGCGCGCGATATACGAGGAAGCAGGCCAGAAACCCGTCGTCGTGAACCGCGAGATACCGGGCTTTCTGTTGAACCGTCTGCAAGGCGCGTTGCTCGATGAAGCGTTGAGCCTGTTCGAACAAGGTTACGCCGATGCGGCGGATCTCGACACCGTGATGCGCGACGGACTCGGCCTGCGCTGGTCGTTCATGGGTCCGTTCGAGACGATCGATCTGAACGCGCCCGGTGGCGTGAGCGATTACGCGCGGCGCTACGGCGGCACGTATCGCTCGATCGCGGCGACGCGCGTGCCGTTCGAATGGCACGCCGATGTCGTCGCAGCGCTAGAGGCGCAGCGTCGCGAGATGCTGCCGCGGGATCGGATCGAGGCCCGCAGCGCGTGGCGCGACCGGCGACTGATGGCGCTACTTGCGCATCGGCGCGCGCTCGCGACGAAATCCGACGACTAACGACGCTATTCACGTGCGATGCGCGAGGGACGGCATCGCGGAAACATCACGCAAACGAATCAGGAGACGGCGATGGTCGAGACAAGCTTGCTGGTCGATGCGAACAATCATCTAGGCGAAGGGCCGCTGTGGGATGTGCAGGAGGAGCGCCTCTACTGGATTGACAGCACGGCGGCGGAAATCCACAGTTGCCGCGCCGATGGCTCCGACGTGCGGCGCTATTTCGTGCCGCGCCATATCGGATCAATGGCGCTGCGCGAGCAGGGCGGTGCCGTCGTTGCGCTTGCGAACGGGCTTCACTTCTATGATTTCGATGCGCAGACCGTCGAGCCCATCGGCGACCCCGAAAGCGATGATCCCGAGACGCGCTTCAACGACGGCAAGGTCGATGCCAAAGGGCGGTTTATCGCGGGCACGATGGCGTACGATTTCGACCGGTTCGACGCGGACCGGGGCCAGCGCCCGACGCGCAGCGGCAGCCTGTACCGGCTCGACACGAACCGCGCGATCACGCGGCTGGACAGCGGCATCAGCTGTTCGAACGGACCCTGCTGGAGTCCTGACAACCGCACGCTCTATTTCACCGACACGTACGAGAAGCTGATGTACGCGTACGACTACGACATCGAAACGGGAAGCGTGTCCAATCGCCGGGTGTTTGCATCGGCGCGCAACATGGCGGGCACGTTCGACGGCGCGACTGTCGACGAAGAAGGTTATATCTGGTCGGCCCTCGTGTTCGGCGGGAGAATTCTGCGTTTCGCGCCGGATGGCAGACTCGACCGCATCGTGCCGTTCCCCGTGCGCAACCTGACGAGCGTGATGTTCGGCGGGCCGAAGCTCGACGTTCTCTATGTGACGACGATGGGCCGTCCGATGTGGGGCATCCCGCAGAAGGAACGCGACAAGGGCGGTCTTTTCGCAGTCCGGGGACTTGGCGTGCGGGGTTTGCCAGAACCGCGCTTTGCAGGTTAGCGGTTTCTAATGGATTCGATTGAAGTTCTAGGTGCGCAGACAGTTCTTAGCCGACGGAGCGAGTGGGCCGGCGCTCTGGCACCCGTCCATTCGCATTGAGCGCGGCCTGCAAATAGCTCGCCGTGCGGCTCTGAGCAGCGTTGGCTACGTCCTCCGGCACCCCGCTTGCAATGATGCGGCCACCTTCGTCACCGGCCGCCGGCCCGACGTCGACGATCCAATCGCTTTGAGCCGCCACGCGCATGTCGTGCTCGACGAGTACCACCGTATTGCCGGCATCCACCAGCCCGTGCAAATGCACCATCAAGCGGTCAGTGTCTGCCGGATGCAAGCCGGTAGTCGGTTCATCGAGGATATACAGCGTGTCGCCTCGCTGCGCGCGCTGCAATTCAGTGGCGAGCTTGATGCGCTGCGCCTCGCCGCCTGACAGCTCGGTGGCCGGTTGCCCCAGCCGAAGATACCCGAGCCCGATGTCGCGCAGCACGCGCAGAGGGCGCATCACGTGTCCTTCGCCGTCGAAGAAGTCGCATGCGGTATCCACGGTCATCGCGAGCACATCCGCAATGTTGCGCTCGCGCCAGCGGATCTCGAGCGTCTGCGGATTGTAGCGGCTGCCATGACAAGTCGAGCACGGCGCATAGACGCTCGGCAGGAACAACAATTCGACCATCATGAAGCCTTCGCCCTCGCATGTCGGGCAGCGTCCCTGCGCGACGTTGAAGGAAAATCTCCCGGCGCCATAGCGGCGTTTGCGCGCGGTCGGTGTCTCGGCAAACAGCTTGCGCACGTGATCGAACAGTCCGCAGTAGGTCGCGAGATTCGAGCGAGGCGTGCGGCCGATCGGTTTTTGGTCCACACGTACGAGTCGACGAATCCGCTCCATGCCGCCGACGATCCGTCCGTCGGTCGGCAGTGGCATCGCGGCGAAAAGCGGATCGACATCCTCGTCCTCGACCGCATCCACGGCGCGGCCGAGACATTTCGCGACAAGCTCCGGCAGCGCCTGGCTCACGAGGCTCGACTTGCCCGAGCCTGACACGCCGGTGACTGCAGTCAGGCAGCCGAGTGGAAAAGCCGCATCGAGGCCGTTCAGGTTGTTGCGCGTCACGTCTTCCATCCGCAGCCAGCCGAGCGGCTTGCGGCGTGTGCGCAGCCCTGCGCTGGCCACTTGTTCGCCTGCACCTGCACCTGCACCGTCGCGCGCGAATAGGTAGCGCCGCGTGTGCGAATCGGCGACGTCCGCTAGACCGGCAGGCGGGCCACTGTAGATCACGCGTCCGCCTGCTTCGCCGGCATCGGGCCCGACATCGACTAGCCAGTCGGCGCGCTGCATCACGCCCAAGTCGTGTTCGACCACGAACAGCGAGTTGCCTGCTGCTTTCAGCCGTTGCAACGCGTCGAGCAGCGCCTCGCCGTCCGCTGGGTGCAGCCCCGCGGATGGCTCGTCTAGCACGTACACGACACCGAATAGTTGCGACGACAACTGCGTTGCGAGCCGCAAGCGTTGCAGCTCGCCCGCGGACAGCGTCGGCGTTGCGCGGTCCAGCGCGAGATACCCAAGCCCGAGGTCGATCAGCGTTTTCAGCCGCTCGAGGAGTTCGATCGCGAGCCGTCGTGCGGCCACGCGCTTTTCGTCGGATAGGTTCGGCGTGCGGCGCACGTCGGGCGCGGCCTCATGTGCGGAGCCGCCGATCGCGACTCGGCGCGCGATCGCCGCGCGCCGGGCGGCCGCGGTAAGCGTCGCGTTGTTGCGCGACCCATCGCCGGACGGCCATTCGCCCCGTGAGACGGGCTCGAGCAAAGCGGCCAACTGTGCGATCGGCAGTTTCGACAGCTCTCCGATATCGAGTCCCGCGAACCTGACCGAAAGCGCCTCCTTCTTAAGGCGTTTGCCTTGGCATGTCGGACATTCGCTGCTGA
>CAYRLJ010000004.1:22308-27964 GCA_964425025.1 uncultured Burkholderia sp.
AGCGCGCTCTGCGTGTTCCCGAACGTGTGGAGCACGTAGCGGCGTGCACCGGTGAAAGTGCCTTGGTAGCTCGGCTCCGCCTTGCGCTTCAGCGCGGCGCGCGTCTCCTGCGGCGTGAAGCCCGCATAAACCGGAACGGTCGGCGTCTCCTCGGTGAACAGAATCCAGTCGCGGTCCTTTTTCGGCAAATCACGCCATGGCGTGTCCACGTCGTAACCTAGCGAGACAAGGATGTCGCGCAGATTTTGGCCATGCCACGCGGGTGGCCACGCGGCGATCGCGCGCTCGCGAATGGTCAGCGAGTCGTCGGGGACCATCGAGCGCTCGGTCGCATCGTATACGCGGCCGAGGCCGTGGCAAGTCGGGCAGGCTCCCTGCACCGTGTTCGGCGAAAAGTCTTCGGCATAGAGCATCGGCTGCTTCGGCGGGTAGCTGCCGGTACGCGAATACATCATCCGCACAAGGCTCGACAGCGTCGTCACGCTGCCAACGGACGAGCGTGCGCTCGGCGCGCCGCGCTGCTGCTGCAAGGCCACGGCGGGCGGCAGCCCTTCGATCGCGTCCACGTCGGGTGCGCCAACCTGTTCGATCAGCCGCCGCGCGTAGGGCGCGACCGACTCGAAATAGCGCCGCTGCGCTTCTGCGTAAAGCGTGCCGAAGGCGAGAGACGACTTGCCGGAACCGGACACGCCCGTGAACACGACGAGCGCATCGCGGGGGATGTCGACGTCGACGCCTTTGAGATTGTGCTCCCGTGCGCCTCTCACTTGCACAAAGCCCGTGGGCATGAACGCGGAAGAAGAGGGAGGTTCGGTGGAACGGTCGTCGGTTCGAGGCCGGACGGATTGGGTCATGGCAGCAAAGATGATGGCATGGGCTGGAGCAGCGTGCCGGATATCGGCGCCGTCGGCAAGGGCGCGAAAAGGGCCTCCGTCTTCTGGAACTGTGAAGCGGGCGCCCGTGGCGGCCCACGTTACGACGAACACAGCGCGAAAACGGCTCGCGCCCCGAATTTTCATGTTGCTTTGCATCAAAAACCATCCTATAACCATCCCATTGGATGGTAACGGACGAAACGATGAAAAAACCCGCGGCACCCGAGGCGCCCCGATTAAAAGGCGTCGACTCGGAAAAAATCACGATCAACCTTGGCCCCGTCGACCTCGGGCAGATCGATCTCCTGGTTGCGGAAGGTTTCTATGCGAACCGGACCGACCTGATTCGGACGGCGATTCGTAACCAACTCGCGTTACATGCGCGGGTGGTCGAGGAAACGGTTGCGCGTCGTTCGCTCGTGCTCGGGCTGCAGCATTTTTCTAGGCACGATCTCGAGGCGGTTCGAGCCGCGCACGAGAGCCTGAACATCCAAGTCCTGGGATTGGCCAGCATTGCCGCCGACGTTTCCCCGGAACTCGCGCTCGCGACGATCGAAAGCGTCGTGGTGCTCGGGGCCTTCCACGCTTCGCCCGCCGTCAAGGCGGCGCTCGCCGGCAGAATCCGCTAGCCGGACGAAGCCCAACCTCAAAACCGGAAACCGGACAAAAGTGATGAAACTCGATGAAGGCTTTTTGAATTCGATGCACGAAGCGATGACTCTTCTGCGTACCCGCGGCGTGACCGAAGCGACAGAAGCGATACAGCGCGCACTGCGAGGGGGCGCCGGCGCAGCAAACGAATCTGCGTCGCGAGACACAACGCCGGAGCACGTGGCCTTCCCGTTTTCGAAGGCGCAGGAAACGGCTGCGGACAAGGCACGAGAAGACCGCATTGACGTGGAGGATCGAGGGCATTTCAGCACGCTAGCGTATTCGAATGGCGCTGGTCGTCGACAATATCGGCTCTATGTGCCGGCGAATGCCGCCGGCGTGCCGCTTCCGCTGATTGTGATGCTGCACGGGTGCACGCAGGACGCCGACGATTTCTCGGCAGGCACGCGGATGAACGCGCTCGCAGAGGAGCACCGATGTCTTGTCGCTTATCCGGTGCAACCGCAGCAGGCGAATGCCTCGAAGTGCTGGAACTGGTTCAAACCCGACGATCAGCATCGTGAGCGCGGCGAGCCGTCTTTGATCGCAGGGATCACGCGCGAAATCATGTCGACCCACAACGTCGATCCAGCGCGCGTGTACGTCGCGGGGATGTCCGCGGGGGGCGCAATGGCGGCAATCATGATTGCGGAATACCCGGAACTCTATGCCGCGGCCGGCGTTCACTCCGGTCTTCCGGCACGATGCGCGCGCAATTTGCCGTCCGCGCTCTCGGCGATGAAAGGCAAACATCCCCGGCAAGCACGGCACTCGCAACGAGAGACGGGCTTGTCACCGAAACGGCCTCTCATTGTCTTTCACGGTGACGCCGATACCACGGTGAGCGTAGCGAACGCCACGCACCTCGTGCATGGCTTTGACCCGCGGCCGGACTCCAGCATCAAGAAGCATCAGGCCGAGGGTGGGCGTCGTTCCTGCACAGTCTCGCTGCGGATTTCCGGCGACGGTATCGATGCGGAATTGTGGACCATTCATGGCGCAGGGCACGCGTGGGCGGGAGGCGATGCACGAGGCAGTTACACCGATCCCACCGGTCCAGATGCGAGTGCCGAAATGCTGCGCTTCTTTCTTGATCATCCGAAACCGAGATAATGCCGTTCTCCCGTTTGCTTCCACGATAGCGGCTGGAGGCCCATCCAGTTGAACGGCACCTACCGGACTTCAAGGCGTTCGCAACATAGCGATTTCGGCTCGTGCCTCAACGCGCCATCACCTCCGGCGGATGCTTCGCGACATAACGTCCCGGCGCGGGCTCAATCGGCTTGAATTGAGCGTTGCCCAACTTTTTCGGCGCCGTGGCCTGCTTGCCCGCGTGCGGTTGTAGCCAGTTGCTCCAGTGCGTCCACCAGCTTCCGGGCTGCGACGTAGCGGATTCGAGCCAAACGTTTGGATCGTCGTCAAGCTTACCGTCGGTCCAGTAGGAACGTTTGTTCTTCGATGCCGGATTGATCACGCCCGCGATATGCCCGCTCGCACCGAGAACGAACTGAGTTTCACCGCCGACAAGATGCGTCGAACGATAGGCGCCTTTCCACGGCACGATGTGATCTTCCTGCGTGCCGAAGATATAGCTCGGCATGTCGAGGCGCGAGAGATCCACCGGCGCGCCGCAGACGGTGAGCCGCCCCGGCTTGCACAGATTGTTTTCCAGATACATGTTGCGCAGATACCAGGCGTACATCGGCCCCGGCAGGTTGGTGCCATCGGCGTTCCAGTAGAGCAGGTCGAATGCCTGCGGCGAGCCGCCCTTTAGGTAGTGATTGACGACATACGGCCAGATCAGATCGTTCGCACGCAGCGTCTGGAATACGAAGCCGAGTTCACCGCCCGAATAGATGCCGCCCCGCCCGATCGTCTGCTCGCGTTGGGTGACACCCTGCTCGTCGATGAACACCCCGAGATCGCCCGGATCGCTGAAATCGAGCATCGTCGTGAGCAGCGTGACGCTCGCGACCGAATCTTCGCCGCGCGCGCGCAGTACCGCCAGCGCCGACGATAGAATCGTCCCCCCGACACACCAGCCGACTGTGTTGACCTTATCGGCGCCACTGATCGCACGGCCCACCGCAATTGCCTGAAGCGCGCCTTTCTCGATGTAGTCGTCCCAGGTGAGGTGCCCCAGTTCCGCGTCGGGGTTGCGCCACGATACTAGGAACACCGTGTGCCCCTGTTCGCACGCGAAGCGCACGAACGAGTTTTCCGGCTGCAGGTCGAGGATGTAGAACTTGTTGATGCAAGGCGGCACGATCACGAGCGGCCGCTCCGCGACCTTTTCGGTAAGCGGCTCGTACTGAATCAGCTGAAACAACTCGTTCTCGAACACCACCGATCCCTTCGAGGTCGCCACGTTGCGCCCCACCTCGAAGGCGTTTTCGTCAGTAATGGAAATGCGTCCACGCTTGAGATCTTCGAGCAGATTGGCGAATCCCTCGCGCATGCTCTTGCCCTGTGTCTGGATCGCGGTTTCGATTGCCTCGGGATTGGTGACGGCGAAGTTGGCCGGGCTCATGGAGTCGATGAACTGGCGCGCGTAGAAACGTAGCTTGTGCTTGTCCTTTTCGCCGACGCCCGCTGCTTCCACCATGTCATTGAGCAGTTTCGCGTTGAGCAGGTATGTCTGCTTGAGTAGGCTGTACCACGGATTGTCGCGCCACACATCGGCGTTGAAGCGGCGGTCGCCGCGCTCGGGCTCGATGGCGGGTTCGGGCTCCTGGCCGGTCGCTCTCGCCATCATGCCGACATAGAGCGCCATTTGCTGCTGCCAGTAATGCGCCTGAGCTTGCGCGAGTGCCAAACCGGGCAATGGCCTGTCGGATGTCGAACTCGGAGCATCGGTGTTGACGGACGCGCCCGTGTAGGCCTGCAGCAGCGTCTGTCCGGAATTGAAAAAGCCCCGGACGAACTCGTCCGGCATATTAAACGGCGAGACCATGCGGTCACCTTGCAGTCGAGGTCACAAGAGTGTCGAGTGCCGCGTCGCATCGGACGCGGCGCATCGACGTGCGCGAGTTTGGATCGCGCGAGAACACACTATTTGCTTTGCAGCATCTTCTTGATTTCTTCGATGTGGTCGTTGGCGCGCTGAGTGATGCTCGCCATCGCATCGGCCTGCGACTTGCTTGCGATTTCCGCGAGATCCTTGAAATCGTCGAGCGCTTTCAGACACGCGTTGCGTGCGACTTCGGTCTGTTTTCCCGGGCCGCTTGCTCCGGCACTCGCGGCTGCCTGAATGTCTTGCATAGCACGCGTCAGCATCTCGGTCTGCTTGCGCGCGAGTTGCTGCATGCACTCGTAGGCGTTCCGATTTGCTTCGACGATCACCTCGATGTCCTTCTTGCGCGACTCGATCAGTGCGGACATATCGACGCCCGGCACCTTGAACTGTTCGAGCATTTTGGTCAGATCGCCAAAGGGGTTCGTGTAATCAGCCATGACTATCTCCTGGGTTGATCGCTGGATTGCTGACGATTTGGTGGGGGTAGCGCATTGGAGACGTTACTTTACCCGACCGCGCGGAGCTTGCCCTGCACACCGAAGCATTTCTTTTCTTTTGTGTGCGCTTGTCGAACGCTCTGTCGCGGTGCGGATGGCGTTGGGCGTTCGTACTTGTTCGATGGGTAGTGGTATTGTTCTAACAAATCTAACTTAATTTACCGATATGGTTAACCCTTTCTTATTCGCGGACAGAAGTTTGTTTATCGTGTGGGCGATGGGTTTGTAGACGAGGTTACGTTTATCGATCGTCGTCCGTTTAACGAATGGAGCGAACAATGGCAAAGCGCATAGCGTACGTAACCGGCGGGATGGGCGGCATCGGCACGAGCATCTGCCAGCGTTTGTACAACGACGGTCTCACGGTCGTCGCGGGCTGCGGCCCGAACTCACCGCGCCGGGTGAAATGGCTAGAAGACCAGAAGGAGGCCGGCTTCAACTTCGTCGCCTCGGAAGGTAACGTCGGCGACTGGGAGTCGACCAAGAAAGCGCTCGATAAAGTCAAGGCGGAAGTGGGCGAGATCGACGTGCTGGTGAACAATGCGGGCATCACCCGCGATGGCACGTTCCGCAAGATGACGCACGAAGACTGGACCGCGGTCATCGACACCAACCTG
>CAYRLJ010000004.1:27974-77727 GCA_964425025.1 uncultured Burkholderia sp.
TCTTCAACGTCACCAAGCAGGTGATCGACGGGATGGTGGAGCGGGGCTGGGGGCGGGTTATCAATATCTCGTCGGTGAATGGCCAGAAAGGGCAGTTCGGTCAGACAAACTATTCAACCGCCAAGGCCGGCATTCACGGCTTCACGATGTCGCTTGCGCAGGAAGTGGCCACGAAGGGCGTGACGGTCAACACGGTGTCGCCGGGCTACATCGGCACGGACATGGTGCGGGCAATCAAGCCTGAAGTTTTGGAAAAAATCGTTGCAACTATTCCGGTAGGCCGTCTCGGTAGTCCTGATGAAATCGCATCGATCGTGGCGTGGCTAGCGTCGGAGGAGTCGGGTTTTGCCACTGGCGCGGACTTCTCGCTAAATGGTGGCCTGCACATGGGTTAAACGGCGTCGGTGCGGAAGGAGAGCAGGTCGCCGACGTGGACGGCGGCGTCCTGCGATCTGCCGCAAGCAGACGGGCGTCCAAATGCTGCCAGGGAGATGGGCACGCATCATGCATACATCTGCTCATCATGGACAGGATGAGGAGCGCTGGCATGAACCCGACACAGCAGTCCGCCTTCGCAGGCGGAGCACAGATCACACGAACGAGCGCCTATCCGGCCGAGGGCCCCGGGCCGGAAGTTATGGCTGCTGCGACTCTCGACGGCAATACCGTGGTGAGCGCGGACGGCGACGACGTCGGCAAGATCAAGGAGATTATGCTCGACGTGCGCACCGGCCATATTGCGTACGCGGTGCTGGTAAGCGGCGGTTTTCTTGGCATCGGCGGCAAGCTGCTCGCGATACCGTGGGCCATGCTCACGCTCGACACGTCGCACGAACGCTTCGTGCTGTCGGCATCGTCAGAGCAGGTGAAGAATGCACCGGGCTTCGACAAGGATAACTGGCCGGCGATGGCCGATCCGAACTGGGCCACCACCGTGCATGCGTACTACGGCAGCAAGCCCTACTGGGAAAGCCGCACGCCGCTACCCGTCGACGAGCGCGGCGATATGCGGCTTGGTGAAAGCGTTGGGGACTCCCCAGATTCCCCGGAACGAGGGGATGTCAAACTTTGATGTGGCGCGCCCCAAGTCGCGTGCGATCAGTTCTTGCGTGAGTGCGACATGCGTCAGCGTCGTGTGTTAGTGGGGATAGGGAGCGAACTCTTCGAAGTAGATCCGATCGAGCGACAGCGATAGCCCGAAGGTCGAGGACTCTCGCGGACCGTTAGCTCCATGGAATTGCAACTCTCCGTGCTGGCCGATCACGATGACCTCTCGGGCGCCGCCCTCGACATAAGCCCTGACTCGCTGGTTGATGTCGTTTGGAAAGTCGCGGTCGAGGAGCACTTCGACACACAGGTCCGGCACAAACGGGATCAGGACTTCGCGGTCAAACCCTTCCCACTTTTCAGGCGGCATCCAGACGACGTCAGGAACGCGGATGCCAAATGACGCTGTGGTGACGGCGACCGACATCGCCGCCAGGTGACCAATGTGCTCAGCTATTTGACAGTAGACATCAGTAAGAACGAGCTGGCGCCTGGCGGAAGGTTGGGGGAGCGGCACCGTTTCACCGTGGTCATTCAGTTCACATAATCGCCACCCAAAATCGGAGTTGGCATGGATCCGATGCCAAGTCGCGACAAGTCCGTCTCGCTCGAGAAGAGTAGACACAACAAGAAGCCTCCAATAGGGGAACCGCCTAAGGGTATTCCCTTTGCTGGTGGCTGAAAAGCGTTAATTAATGTGCAGTGCACAACCGAACTGCACGACTGGACGCAGCGCGCTTTCAATCTATTATCGGGCCACATCCGTGCGCCCCACACGGCGGCGGGTGCCGCATGTGCGGGCGTGCACCCGGCCTGTGCAACTTTATTGTGCGGTGCGTCAAGATGCGGGAACCGATGGCGGCTATGTACGGTCAGATTCGTGCGCGCGGTCCAAGGAAGTGCTAGCGTAACGATCGGCAGTCGACTTGCGTGCTTCTTCCCTGCGCTGCATACAGACGCAGACCTTCAGTATGGCCCGCTAAGCCACAACTTTCGGACTTCGCGAGTCCCTCGCGGCTTTCCGTCCGTGCTGACGACGCACATCAACGGATTGGATGGCTGGTCAGCCATGGGGTCGGCCGCACTGAGCGCGCTGTTGCTTAAATACGGGAAGTGAAATGAAACTAGATGCGGAGAGATTCCGGCGACTGCGCCGACTTGCTCCAGTCCTCGACGATGTACTCAACGCAGGCGAAGTCGAACATGCGGACCAGGCGGTGAATCTCGCGGCCCTCGCACAACTGTGCTCGACCCTGTTCGACGCCTATGCGTCGATGCATCCTGATGAGACCGCGCAAGCGAGCCTCGACGTGGTCGAGTCGCAAGCATCGTGACCGGCTGTGCCTTTGCCGGTCGCCGAAAGCTTGTGTCCAGGATGAGGCGATGTTGTGGTGGAGGTGTCCGCAAGCGAACGGAAGGTATTTCCAACCCCTATTCAGCCGCTTGAAGACGCGCTAAGCGCGATGCGTTGGCTGGCTTCGCGGGTTCTTGTATCAAACATTCCCCGAGTACATCAGAGATAAGGCTCGTCGTGTCACCGCGGCGCGTTACGCCGTGGCGTGCCGGTTGAATCGGTCCGAACGATAGGGGTCCAGTAGCGCGACGCTCACATTGTCGAGCAACTCGGTCGTAATGAGCTGCGAGAGGCCCGCTGCGAGGCTAATGCCCGCATTCGTCGTGATCGACAGTACGCCGGGAAGCGATGCGCAGCGGCTCACGACGGGCAGGCCATCGGCAGGAATCACGCGCCGCGTTTCCGTTACCCTTTCGACGACCGCATCCTTGAGGCCCGGCAGCACGCGTGCGGCGATGCGCACGAGTTCTTCAGGGTCGGGGGTGCTCGGGTCGCCCACTGGTGAGCCGGAAAAGTGCTTCGCGACGACTACACGACCGTCCATGCGCTGAATCGCGTGGACGTGTGCGCCTAGAATCACCGAATCGAAAAGACGCGGCAGCGGCGCCAGATGAACAATGCTGCCGGTGCTGTGCGTGAGCGGTGCCGTGAGTCGCGTGCCCTCCACTAAATCCGGATTGGCGATACCGCCCGCGAAGATCAGTAAATCAGCCTCGCGCTTGCCGCTCGTGCTGGTGATCTCGTAGCCGCTCGAGGTCTTGCGAATGCCTTCGTACGCATCGTGCGACGAGTAGTACGCGCCTCGTGCGATAGCGGCATCGAGCATCTTCGACGTCAATTGAACCGGCGACATCATTCCTTCGTCCGGCGTATAGAAAATGAATGACTCCGCACCGGGCTCGAACGCTGGTTCGATCTCGCGCGCTCGTTCCGCGCTCACTCGATACGTGGGGCTACCCCAGCGCAGGCGCCGGTCGAATTCGGCCGCCAATTCCGCCGCCTCGTTGCTGCCTGGCTCTGCGCTCTGAAAGCAACCGGTCCAGCGGATAGGCAGATCGTCGATCACATCCTGCAGATAGCGCCAGCGCAAATGCGACAGCCGATGGAGGTTGAAGTAAAGACGTGCGCTTTCCTCGCCGAGCGAGTCGGCGTTGCGGAATTTCGTCTGGTTCGTGATCCACGCGAACGACCCGGCGGTCGCGCCTTGAGCCACCTCGTGTTTGTCGAGCACCGTCACGCGCGCGCCGCGGCTCGCGAAGTCGTGAGCGAGCGTTGTGCCGATGATGCCTGCGCCAATAATGACTACCTTGGGTGCGGATTCGATCATGTACGTGCCTCTTTCTCGTTGATGCCGGTGGTGGTGTTGGACGTTTTCTGGATGCGATGCGATTGGGCGAGCGGCAGGTCGCGCGTCTCGGGTGCCATGCGCAACGACACGAGCAGTCCGATGACACTGATGGCGCCAGCGATCAGCAAACCGTGCGCGCTGCCGAAACGGGCTAGCGTCATCGGCAGCAAGAACGTTCCGGCGGCGGCGCCGATGCGGCTCACGGACATGGCCAGCCCCATGCCGGTTGCGCGGAGATCGGTCGGGAACACCTCATTCGGATACACGAACTGCAGCCCCGAGCCGGCCGCTTCCGATACCGTGAAGAGCACGAACAAGCCGATGGCAGCTGTTGCCATGCCCGAGAGCGGCGTCGCGAGCAACAACAGAGAGAGTGTCGAAAGCACGGACGAGATGATGAGCAGCGGCCGGCGTCCCATCCTGTTGATGATCGACATGCCGAGTGCGGTGCCAACGATGGCGAAGGCGATGATGACGAGCGAGCCCGCGAGCGCCTGGCTGACACCGAGCGACTTGAGCAGCAGCGGCTGGAACGTTTTGATGGCAAACGAAGGTGCGATCTGGCACATCCAGAAGATCGAGCAGAAAACCAGCATTCGTCCATAACCGCGCTCGATCAGCTCGCGAATACTGGACAGGCCCAGGCCGCGGCGGTCTGTCGCGACGCGCGTTTCCGCGACCAGTGCATCGAAGTCTGCATGGACGCCCAGATGCTCGCTGACAACGCGGCGCGCCTCGTCTTTGCGGCCTGCCGAGAGGAGCCAGCGCGGCGATTCGGGAATATTGATGCGCAACAGCAGAAAGATCGCTGACGGGATCGCGGCGCTCGCGAGGACGTAACGCCAAACGCCGCTGTCCATGCCGCTCACGAAGAGGCCCGTAGAGAGGCTGATCGTGTAGCCGACCCACAGACACAGCACGAGGCTCGACAGAATCGGCCCACGCAGCTTCCTCGGAAGAAACTCGGAGGCGAGCGCGGTTGCGATCGGATAGTCGGCGCCGAGCGCGATGCCCATCACGAGGCGCAGCACGAAAAGCGTAACGACGTCATGGACGAACAGGTGCGCGATCGAGCACAACACAAACACGGCGAGGTTCAGCACGTACATCGACTGGCGGCCGAAGCGGTCCGTCATCGGCCCGAACACAAGGCCGCCGATGAACATGCCGACGAGACTCGCGGCGCCGATCAACCCCATCCACAGCGCATCGAGATGTAGGTCCCGCGCAATGAACGGCAACGCGACGACGATGATGCCGAGCAGATATCCGTCGCAGAACGGGCCGCCCGCGGCGACGAAAGCGATCCGCTTATGAAAGCGGCTGGTGGGAAGATCGTCGATGCTGATACGCGCGTTAGCCATGGAAACTCCGATGGGCGGACCGTGAAGGGAGGACAAGTTTTTATTCGACTTGCGTGTAGGCTAGGGACGCGCTAAATATCGGTCAATGGCAATCATTATTGATTTAATATCGAAGGATTGAATATGTTGTTCAGCGAGGAGATCAACACGTTCCTGGCGGTTGTGCGCTCGGGGAGCCTTCTACAGGCAGCCGAGATTGTCTGTGCAACGCAGTCGACCGTGTCGTACCGTATCCAGTCGCTCGAGCGGCGCATTGGGCATCCGCTCGTTCTGCGCTCGCGAGGCTCGCGCGGCATATCCCTGACGACCGAGGGCGAGCGCTTTCTCGATATAGCCGAACGCTGGAAGATGCTCGAAATCGAAGCGGAGCAGCTCAAGGCGAGTCATGAGCGGCATTTGGCGATCGGTGCGGTGGACGGCGTGGCCATTCACTTGCTGCCGCAGTTCCTCTCGGCGCTGTCGGACGAGCAGCCACCCATCCGGCTGCATCTAGAGACCAGCCGCTACTTCCAGCTATTCAATCGAGTGGCGTCAGGGCACCTCGATGTCGCGTTCACGCTTACGTCCGCCGAACGTGTCGACTTAGTCTCGACGCCCATCCGTGGATATGCGATGGTCATCGCCTATGCTGGCGAGAACCAGCGTCCGCTCGCGGAAGAAGTCGATCTGACGGACTTCGACCCGTCGCGCGAAATTTATTTGCCGTGGTCTTCCACATTCGATTTGTGGCGCGCTCGACGCGGCTTGTCGCGGCTCACGACGACGGTCGACAAGGGCCACATGCTCGCGCCGATCCTGCGTAACGGCGCATGGGCAATCGTCGCTAGTTTTCTCGCGCAGCCGCTGCGGGAGCAGACCGGGTGTTCGATTCACCGCATCGCGCTCGATGCGCCCGCGCCACTGACCCTCTACAAGATTGTGCGCAAGGACGAGAATGCAGCGAACGAGCGGCAGCAGCGACTGATCGATACCGCGCTCGAAACGCTGCGCTGATACACATAGCGCGCGCGGCCCGCTGGCTTGTTACTGTTTGTCGCGCATATCTGATGCGATCAGGGTTTGTCCGGGCTGGAACCGCTTTTATGGCTCGGACCCGGGGCTGCCGCGTGTGCTAGCCCAAGCCTAAGCGCAGCTGCTCGAGAGCGCCCTCGTGCGTTCGCTCAAACTTGAGCGGTGTAACGGTGACATAGCCCGCGCTTAGCGCTGCCGTCTCCGATTGCGCGGCGTCCTCCCGGTAAGCTCTGCTCAACTTGAGCCAGTGATAATCGATATCGCGTGGATCGGTACGCGATACGACTTCGATGCCTTGCAACAACCCCGCGCCCTGGCTCGTGACTTTTAGTCCGCCGACATCCTCTGCGGCACGGGCCGGGAAGTTGACGTTGAGGCAGGCATCGTTGCGCCAGCCTTGCCTCACGAGCCGGCGAATCGTGTTGGGTGCGTGCGTCAAGGCTGCGTCCCACGGTACTGCATCGCGGTCGGAAAAGGCCTGGCTTAATGCGATTGCAGGAATGCCGAGCAGCATGCTGGTCATCGCGGCACCGACGGTCCCCGAGAAAACCGTCTCCGTCCCGAGGTTCGCGCCGCGATTGACACCTGAAAGCACGAGATCGGGCCGTTCGTGTCCCATCAGTTTGCCGACGGCAATCGCGACGCAATCGCCCGGTGTGCCACGCACGGCAAATCGTCGGTCGCCTTCGCGGTGAACCCTCAGCGGTTCATGAAGGCTCAGTGAGTGAGAGGTGCCGCTCTGGTCCTCCGCTGGTGCGACGATCCAGATTTCGCGCGCAAGTGTTGCGGCGATCTGTTCGAGCACGGCCAACCCCGGTGCGTCGTATCCGTCGTCATTCGTCAGCAAAATCCGTTCAAGGATCGGAGTGGAGTCCGGCATGGGCGCGTTTCCTCACTGGTCTCTAGAGAATCGAAGGGTACACCAACATGATTGGTTTTCGGGCCCGGGAGCCAATGCCGGAGCCTCAATCGAGCGCGTAGATGCCCAGAAAGGTAACTACGTCCTTGACGTTTGCGATAAAGCTCACCTATTGTTGGGTGCGGCTGCCCATACGTGGGTCGGCCGATCACTCTAGAGCGCTTGTGGATCGTGATTTCCGCACACATCACCTGCTGCTTCAACCGCGATCTCGAGCATGCATAAAGGCGTTGCCTAACAACTGTAGTAGGTGGGGCCACAGCATGTTCACCCATTCCACTCTCGCCAGGGGGGGCCGCGCGCGCTGCAGGCGCTGCGGCGGCGTGCTCAACGAGCCTGTCTCGTTCTGCGTCCACTGCGGTATTTTTCATCCGCTAGATGCCGACTTCGAGCCGAACGTCGCGCCCCCAACAAGGCCATCTGCGACATCAATGTCATCAACGCCGATGGCGAGCGCGGCGGATACATCCGCCAACGTCACCCCGGCCATATTGCAAGCGTCGAAGCTGGTCGTGCCGGATGCGAACGTTGCGCCGATTATTCACCACCCTCTCGCGTTATCGAGCAAGCATCTGTCATTGCGCACGAAAGGCGCCGCGCTCTGCGTCGTTTCAATACTTGCTTATGGCGTTTTATGGCTATCGACGGGGCGGTCGAACTCCGTCGTCGCTCCGAATACCGGCAATTCCACCGACATTCTCGCTGCAGCGCGCTCAGACCTCGCCGCTCATGACTTGTCGGGTACGCGAGCTGCGGTCGATGCCGCTCTCACGACGCACCCCGATAATGTGGACATGCAGCGCTTGCAAAGCGATCTGGCGTCGCTCGAATCGCGCCGTGAGGCGGCATTGCGGACGGCCCGATCTTGCGTGAAAGACGGCAAGTGGGATTGCGTGCGAGCCGGCGCGAACGATGCGCTTGCGATCGATGCGGGCAGCGCGGAGGCGCAGGCGCTGCTTCAGCGTGCAATCGTCGCTTCCGGCTGGATGCCGCTTGCGGGCCACGAACAGCAAACCGCCGGGGAGTTGCGCGCCGCTCTTGTGCCGCACACCGCCACACAGGCACACACCCCAGCACGACGGTACACGAACACGCCGAAGCCTGCCCCCGGCGTTGCGACTCGGGGCGATAGTACCGATGGTGCCGATGGTCTCGGTGGGGACGGTAGTGTCGGAAGCGTCGCCGGCGATGATCGCGACGCCGAGGTCCGCGCGATTGTCGAATCCGGCTGGAAGCATCCGCCAAACAACGGCGTGAGCGTGCCCCCGGGAGGGGGAGGCGCCGCGCATTGATGCGAGTTCGACATTGACGAGAGGGGAACAACCATGCTGAAGACAATGTTTGCGGGGTGGCTCGGGCTCATGCTGGCATCCTCGATCGCGTTTGCCGACCCCGTTCGCTACAAGATCGTCACGGGTCCTGAGCGCGGCACTTACATTCAGATTGGACAGGATCTGGCGAAGTGGGTGGCCGACCCGGCTGGTATCAACCTCGACGTCATGCCGTCAAAGGGATCGGCCGAAAATGTACTGCGCATGCGCTACGAACCGGGCGTGAAGCTCGCCCTGGTCCAATCCGACGTCTACCAGGCTTTCGTCGACATGGCGAAAGCCGGCAACCCCGATGCCGACGCAACGATCAAACCGTTGCGGCTCATCATGCCGCTTTATAACGAGGAGATTTATTTCGTAGTGCGAAGCGATTCGCCGATGCACACCATCAACGAGATCAAGGACAAGAAAATCAGCGTCGGTCTCATCGGCAGCGGTACGGCACAATCGGCAACGACGCTTTATCGCCTGATGTTCGGCGAGCCGATCCCGAAGGAAAACGCGCAGCATTTGAGCAATGAAGACGCGCTCGCAGCGTTGATCGTCCGCAAGATCGACGTGGCGATCGTGGTGGCGGGCCAGCCTGCCAAGCTTTTTACCGACATGAATCCCGATTTGCTTTCCCAGATCAAGTTGCTGAAGTTCAACCCATCCGCTTCAGAATCGGCGCGCGCGCAGCAGACTTACTTTCCGGCCACGATCCGCGCTGCCAACTATCCGAACTGGTTGAAGGAGGACTCGCCGACGCTGACCGTCAAGGCATTTCTCGTGACTTACGATTACAGTCTGCGCGGTACCGTCTCCGATCTCACGCGTTTCGCGGACTCACTCTGTACGAACTTCGATAGTCTGCAGGAGCACGGTCATCCGAAATGGAAACAGGTGAAGCTCGAATTGCCGAATCTCGGAAAAGGATGGCAATACTATGCGCCGGTCGCAAAGCACTTGCGTGCCTGTCTGGCGCGCCGCGCCGAAGCCACGAGTAATGCGGAGTCGGAGCAAACAGACGTGAAAAAGCAGCCGCAGCCTACCTGCACGGATCAGGCACGGCTGCTTTTGCTTTGCAAGTAAAAAGGCTATCGACGGAACGCAGGGCATAGCTTTGCCAGCGCATCGTGTGGCGTTTGCCAAGCCACTGCAACTGCGATTGATCGCAGAGGCACGCGTCAGAGCGTTCGGAGTCCCGACGTCGTCGATGATGTGGCGGGCGGCATGGCGCCGCCCGACGACTGATTGGCCGCCGCAGTAAGACGTATCGGCCCGTCCGAAATCAACGAACGATTGGCGATATAGCAACGAGATTCTCTTAAGCATTTCTCGGGTCGCTCTGTCACCATTTATCAATGGAGATTTGATCGCGGGTGCGGAAAATCCCGGGCAAATGAATCGAGACAACAATGTGAGCAGATTGAGAGCTCGCGGCGAACGTCGTCTCGCTGAAATTGAAGGCCCATCACCACATAGGGAGACACGATGCTCGAACAACTCGAATGGTTTTGCGCCGTGCTGCTGGTGATCGTGGCCGCCGTGTCGATCGGTGCAGTAATCTGGGGCGTCTGGACTGTCGCGGAAAGGGGCATCGGCAGACTGCGTCAAGTACGCCGCTGCTCCATGCCCGCGCGCGTTGAACAGCTAAATTGAGGAGCGCTGTTACGCACCTTGGAGGATAAGAGCGGTTAAGCGAGCAGCACGCGAGGCCGTACTCCGGGCAGCGCAGCTGCGGATTAACCTGTTGCTCGCGAACATAGCCGGAACAAAGCACGCTAATCCTGTGACAAAATCCGTAACGCGAGTATTCCCAATCAGGTAGCGATATTCGTCATCCTCGACGCTTTGCGGCTTGCCGGCGAAGTCATGCCGCAATTGGTCGCTGACACGGGGCTTCCTCCCCTGCTCAATGTTCTTGGTGATCGCGGTCCAACCATCGTTCGTTGGGAACGCAGTTATGTTCCCTTCATTACGACGCTGTCTGTCGGATCGACATTCCAATTGACCAACTCGGCGACGGGGCGCGCGATGCTCGCCTTCATGCCCTCTCAGATAAGAGACCATCTGATCGAACTGGCTGTATCAAAGAATCACGAGAAGCCGCCTTCAGATCTGCTCAATCGTCTGGAAACGGTTCGTCGGCGTGGGCATGACGAAGCAGAGTCGGTCCTGATTCCGGGCCTCGCCGCCATAAGTGCTCCAATCCTGGACGTGCAGGACGAAGCAGTCGCCTGCCTGACCTTAATTGGCGCGAGCGGCGAAGTGTCGTCGATCAAGGAAACGGCTATCGCACGCTTAGTCGAGGCCAGTTCGCGCGTTTCGCAGGCATGCGGAAGCCGGTTTTCGCTTGGTGCCAGTGGAGTCGCGGAACTGTGAGCCGCCCACCTGGGGCATCGTTCGAAATGCCCCGTCATGTTGTTCCAGCCAGGGTCCATCCATCGATGTGGCCTACATCATGACAGTAGTGCCCCACAACGCGGGCTTCTTTGATCCACCACCTGCAGGCCGATTCACCGTAATTCAGCGTTGCACCGAGACCGTGTTGACGGGAGTCTACTTTCCACCCCGGCGATTCCAAGCCATGCGCAGGAGTGCCGCGTGAGATTTGACCGCCGCAATCAGGCCTGTGCGGCTTCACTGTGAAGGACCGACACAGCCTCCTGTGCAATCACCTGCTCCTCGTCCGTTGCGATGACGAAAACGGTCGGAGTGCCCCCGAGGCAACTGACGATGCGTGCGTTACGCATATTTGACTGCGCATCGATTCGTATGCCAAGCCATGCCAAACGTTCGCAGACCGCCGCCCGGATCGCTGGTTGGTGTTCGCCGATACCGGCCGTAAACACAAGGGCATCGAGGCCACCGAGCGACGTCGCCAGTCGTGCGACTTCGCCGGCAATACGAAAGGCGAACAGATCGAGCGCTTCGCGTGCTTGTGGCAAATCGCTTGCCAGTAACTCCCGGCTATCCGCGCTGATGCCCGATATGCCCAGCAGACCGGATTGGTGATAGAGCAATGCCTCAACGTCGGGGAGGCTGCACTGTTGTTGCCCAAGCAGATGCAGGACGACGCCAGCGTCGAGCGCACCGCAGCGCGTGGCCATCGGGATGCCATCCAGCGTCGAAAACCCCATGCTCGTGTCGCGGCTCACGCCGGCATCGAGCGCACACAAACTCGCACCGCTACCGAGATGGGCAACCACAACTTTGCGCCGAGCTAATTCCGGGAACAGACGTGCGAGTTGCAAGGCGATGAATTGGTACGACAGGCCATGAAAGCCGTATCGTTTGATGCCCGCGTCGAAGAAGCGCCGAGGTATCGCGAAGCGCCGGACGAGATCGGGCTGGGCTTGATGAAACGCGGTGTCGAACGATGCCGATTGCCTCAAGTGCGGCCTTAGCGTTCGGATAGCGCGTATAAGCCGCACGCTTTGTGGCTGATGTAGGGGTGCCAGAGGCACAAGTTCCTCAATGGCCGCCAGCGTGCCGTCGTCGATCGCGGCCGGTCCTTTGAATCGGTCGCCGCCGTGTACGACCCGATGTCCGACGGACGTGAAATCGTTGAGTGAAAAATGGCTCTTGAACCATCCGAGCGTTTCATCGATGACCCCGTTCAGATCGTCGGTGAGGGGCGCGCTCAATGGCACCCGGGTGCGATCGCCGCTGTCGGCGATATCCAGCTCCAGCGGAGTTCGGCGCAAATCAATGCTGCCGCTGCCAATGCGGATCGGCGCACGGCCTGCCACACGGAACAAGCCGAACTTCATGGTCGCTGAGCCTGGGTTGCAGGTGAGCAGAAGCGGATCGCTCATGATGCGGTGGCCTCGCCGTGCATGCGTTCGGCAACGAGTTTGGCAAGCGCGGCGGACGCCAGACGCACGCGCAGAGAGTCTGCGCGGCTTGTGAGGATGATCGGCACGCGCGCGCCGAGCACGAGCCCGGCGCCATCGGCACCGGCGAACAGCATGAGTTGCTTGACGAGCATGTTGCCCGCCTCCAAGTCGGGCACAAGCAGGATGTCGGCCTGTCCCGCGACCGCCGAAACGATACCTTTCGTCTTTGCCGCGGCGAGGTTCACTGCATTATCGAATGCGAGCGGTCCATCGACGAGGCCGCCGGTGATTTGTCCGCGCGCGGCCATGACCGTGAGCGCCGCCGCATCGAGCGTGGACGGCATCTTTGGATTGACGGTTTCGACCGCGGCCATAACTGCGACGCGAGGCTCGCTCACGCCCATCAGTCGCAGAAAGTCGATCGCGTTCTGGCAAATGTCGCGTTTTTGCTCGAGCGTGGGGGCGATGTTAATTGACGCGTCGGTGATGACAAGCGGCTTGCGATAGGCCGGGATGTCCATTGCATAGACGTGGCTGATGCGCCGCTCGGTACGCAGGCCCGACCCCGGCGCTACCACGGCCGAAAGCAATTCATCGGTATGCAGGCTTCCCTTCATCAGCGCAGCAACCTTCCTGGACGCTGCAAGCTCGACTGCGCGAGCCGCAGCGGCGTGGCTGTGCTCGACGGCCTCGATGGGAATGCAGGCCAGGCTGATCTCTGCCGCATTCGCCGCCGCACGGATCTTGGCCTCCGGGCCGATCAAAACAGGATCGAGCAGGTTTTCGTCGCGTGCCTCGACGGCTGCTCGGATAGCTTCGGGCGAGCAGGGGTGCACAATTGCCGTCCGCAATGGAGGGCAGCATTGCGCCGCGTGAATGAACGCCTCATAACGCGCGTGGTCCTGGAGGCGATTGTGTTGAAATTGGTCGTCCACTTTTTTCCCTCTATGTCTGAAAAACATAGGTACCGGGGGCATCGGCAATGAGATGGCCCCCGCCACCGGGCAGGCCGATCCTCGGTGGCGCGCCGCGTTCCGCGGAACAATGCGTATTGAGCCACGCGCTCCACGCGGGCCACCAGGAGCCATCTTGGGCCTCGGCCGAAGCGAGCCATTCGTCCGGTCCGACGCTGAGGTCGGCGGCGCTAGTGGTTTTGATTCTGAAGTGACGGTGTGGATGCCCCGGCTCACTGACGATACCTGCATTGTGGCCACCGCTTGTCAGCACGAATGTAATGTCGGTGTCGGAGAGATAGTGAATTTTATAGACGGACCGCCAAGGCGCGATATGGTCGCGCTCAGTGCCAACTACAAACATGGGCGTGCGGATATTGTGCAGTGAAACGGGCCGGCCGTTCACGTTGTATCGCGCGCACGCAAGGTCATTATTGAGAAAGAGCGTGCGCAGGTACTCCGAATGCATTCGATAAGGCATGCGGGTGCGGTCCGCGTTCCAAGCCATCAAGTCGCTGATCGGGCCGCGTTCGCCGAGCAGGTAGTCGTGCACGACGCGCGACCAGATCAGGTCGTTCGATTGGAGCAACTGGAACGACACTGCCATCTCGTCACCACCGAGATAGCCGCGTTCCCACATCGCGCTCTCGAGAAAGTAAACCTGGCTTTCATCGATAAAAAGCTGCAATTCGCCGGGTTCGCTGAAGTCTGTCTGCGCACCAAACAACGTCATCGACGCCAATGTCTCGTCGTGGCGGTTCGCCATGTCCGCGGCCGCAATCGCGAGAAGCGTGCCGCCGAGGCAGTAGCCGGCGGCGTGGACCCTGCGGTTCGGCACGATCTGCGTGATTGCATCTAGCGCAGCCATGACGCCTAGGCCACGATAGTCATCGAAACCTATATCGCGATCCTCTTCGCCGACGTTTCTCCACGATATGCAAAAGACCGTGTACCCCTGTTCAACGAGGTACCGCACTAACGAATTGTGCGGCGAAAGGTCAAGGATGTAGTACTTCATGATCCACGCAGGGACGATCAATATCGGCTCGGCGGCAACGTCGATTGTCGAGGGGCGGTACTGGATCAATTCGATTAAATGGTTACGAAATACGACACTGCCGGGTGTCACGGCGACGTCGATGCCGGGCTTGAACCGCTGCGCACTGATTGACCGGTGGCCGGCGTCGATACGCCACGCGTCTGCCAGTGCGTTCCAAGCCGCCTCAAAGAGGTTCGTGCCGAATGTAGCGACCGTGCGTTGGATGACCACAGGATTCGTCAGTGGAAAGTTGCCTGGCGAGAAGACATCGAGCCATTGCCGAGCGGCAAAAGATACAACGTCCTCATGGTGGCGCGTCGTTCCTGGTGTTTCGTGCGTCGCGCAGTACCACCATTGCTCGGTGAGCCGGAATGCACGCTGCCAAATGCAGAACGGAGCGATTTGCCAGACGGAGGCGCGAAACCGATCGTCACTCGGCAGAGTCGACTCGAGCGGTGCGGCACCGTATGCGGACTCGAGCAGTTGTCGGGATTGGCATACGGCAACCGTAGCGAGCTCCAACTGTTTGCCCGGCGCCGCAAGCAGATGAATGAACCAATCCGTGAACGCAAGCGTGAGTGCTGCCGGCGACAGGCCGCCGGTAGCCCGAGCAATCCATGCCTCCTTTGCATGATCGAGTGACCGAAACGGACTCTCGGTTAGAAGACCGGGTGCTGCCGCCGCTCCGTCAATCACGCATTTGTCCTTTCTGCGAGTATCCATCCGGTTCCCCTCGATGTAGACCTGAAGGGACTGTACACATGCAATGCCAAGCAGATATGACCTACGTCAATTGCAGGCAGGCTCCAAGCGCCGCGTGGTCGAATGATTTTTTCGTGACAGACGCCTTGATGATCATCGGCGCCCTTTGCGCTCGATTGACACATATCAACGCGGAACAGACACATCAGGGGAAGATGGAGGCTGAGGTTTAGGCGTCGCGGATATGCAGTCGATCGAGCAAAAAAATCAGCAATACCATCAGGCGGACATTGCGTATCTGCAGGATGTCGCGCAGCGCTTGCAAGATACCGTGGCGCTCTATGCGGCTCTTGGCGGCGGTTGGGAAGCAGTACATTGACTGTCGCCAAGATCGGCCCATCCGAGCGGCGCGAACACACTTCCACCCGCAAGTTCCACCGTTTGCACGAACGTTTCGAGCGTGGCACCTGCCATGACTTTCAGCGGTGGCCCACCTGCATAGCTCTCCGTGCGTAGCCAAGGTACCTTGCCGACCTTGACATCCAGAGCGCTGCAGACGATGCCGTCGATGCCTTTGTCCGGCGTGAACAACGGGCCCGCATAGGCGAGCATAAGGATTTGGTCGGGACTGTCGTCATACGGGTCACCCGCATACGCCTGGTAGGGGGCGATTTCCCATCGATCTCCCCACTGTCTTTCAAGAGGCAGGCGCGTAAAGAACGCCCAAGGCGTACGCACAAAGCAAAGCCGGTAGCGGTCGCGTACGCCGCATAGATTTGCGATCAGTTCCACGGCGTCTCCCCGAAATCGGATGGACTGCACGGCCTCAAGCGGCCTGGTCGTCCGCGAAGATGCCGAACTCGGGCTGGTTGGTTTCATGGTCGACGCACTGCACGCGCCATTCGCCCAGCATTCGCTTTGCCGTCTCCGGGATATACCAGTGCGCGCGGCCGACTTCTCCCTCGAACGGGCCACCGTTCTTGTCAAGTTCCAATCCTTCGAGCATGCATAACGGCTGCGTGCCCGATGAGTCGCAAATCAGTGTCCTTCTCGGTGCCTCGCGCACGGTTCCACAAGCGGGCAGGGTGAGGCCCAGATGTGCCTCGCGTGACCATTTGAGTGAATTGTCGTCTAGCCAAAGAATGGCATACGCACACGGGTCGGTATCGAACGTATCGAGGTGTAGAGTGATTCGCATTGCGTTCTCCGTCGACGGATGATGGATCGTGCGATAGGCGTCATTGGCTCAGAACCCAATCGACAAGCTTGTGCGCATCGTCTTGCGACAATGGGCCGCCACGCTCTGACGAAGGGGGCATCGGCATATCGCCCCAATGTGCTTTTCCTCCGGCACGTAACTTACGCTCGAGCATCTCCGACGCGCCTGATTTGTCTCGGTAGCGGTGGGCGATTTGGCGGAACGACGGCGCGAGAAACGGTTCGTCGACCGTGTGGCAGAACATGCAGTGCTGCTGATTGACCAACTCCGTCGGTTCGGGCTCGGAAAAGGCCGGCGACGCAAGCGCCGCAGTCAATACCCAAATGATGCTGAGTCGAAGCTTGGCGTGCCGCGCGCTCATTCTTCCGTCTCCGAAAGGCTTTGCCAGTGGTCCCCAGTGTAGAGGCATGACCTGCTCCTTCGGTTGATTCATGTCAAGAGCAACCGTCGCTCGCGCGGCGCTCGGTTGACCATCGTCAAAGCAGCGGGGGGAGCGTGAGGCTAACGTTGAGTATGATTGGCGGGGCCTCGTAGCGAGTTGATGCGCGTGTCGGTTGCCCGAGGCATGTGCGAGCAAGCGATTCGCACCGCGATGCGGCAATTCGAGCAGATGCGGCAGCTCACGCGGTGGGATGCGCTCGCCGACGGCTACAACGTCATCAGCAGTTGCATTGACTCGTGACGAGGGTTCAACTGAGGCATCCCACGTTAGGTGATGACCATGAATATCGAGTTTCCCGATGATCCACCGATGTATTGCGGACCCAATCTCGTGCTGACGTTTCCGGCACTCGTCGACGGCGAGCGCGTGGATTGCACCATTACCGCCGAAGCGCTCGAAGATCATTTCGGCGCGGAATCGCCACGCGAGGAAGACACGCTGCGCGCATTCAACTGCAATCGACGGAGGATCGAGGACGCAGCTCGCGAGCTGCTGCAGGAAGTGGGGCACAAGCCGGTTATTCTGCACAGTGGCTATTTCCGCTTCTGCGAATGTATGGTACCTAACTGCCCCGGAGAAACCGAATGCGCGCGATGGTATTCGATGCAATGGCGCCGATCCTGCACGAGCGGATGTGGCCCGATCTCGTCCCCGGCGAGCGGCAACTATTGATCGACGTACGTGCGTGCGGGGTCTGCCGAACCGATTTGCATGTGATCGATGGCGATCTAGCGCACCCGAAGGTGCCTCTCATTCCGGGCCACGAGATCGTCGGCGTGGTGGCGGGGATCGGACCGGGCGTCGCCGGGTTCACCGTGGGCGACCGGGTAGGCGTGCCCTGGCTCGGACATACCTGCGGGCATTGCCGATATTGCGCGGATGGGCGAGAGAATCTATGCGATGCGCCTGGCTTTACGGGCTATACGATCGATGGCGGCTACGCGGAACATGCGCTCGCCGATAGTCGCTACTGCTTGCGTCTGCCGGAGCGCTATTCCGACGTAGAAGCGGCACCTCTTCTTTGTGCGGGTCTGATCGGATACCGCACCCTGCGAATGGCGGGCGACGCCCGCCGTATCGGCGTCTACGGGTTTGGTGCCGCCGCCCACATCGTTGCGCAGGTCGCCCGATATCAAGGGCGCACGGTCTATGCATTCACGCGCAGCGGGGACGCGGCGGCCCAGCAACTCGCGCTGCGGTTCGGCGCTCGGTGGGCAGGCAGCAGCGACGAGAGCGCACCCGACGAACTCGACGCCGCGCTCATTTTCGCGCCGATCGGCGCGCTGATCCCCGTTGCATTGAAAGCAGTCGTGAAGGGCGGAACGGTTGTGTGCGGGGGCATTCACATGAGCGATGTTCCGTCATTCCCCTATGCGTTCCTGTGGGGTGAACGGCGTGTCGTATCGGTTGCCAACCTCACGCGCGAGGACGGCCTCGAGTTCATGCAGCTTGCCGGAGAGATTCAGCTCGAGATTGCCGCTACCCCTTATCCGCTGCGCGAGGCCAACCGCGCCTTGTCGGATCTTCGTGACGGACGGCTTGCCGGAGCTGCCGTTCTAACAATCGGCTCAGGACGCAACGGCTGATTCCCGCAATGCGTCATGAGCCATTCACTGCGCCGGTGACGTCGCGGTTGACACCGTCTGCCGCCCAGAGCAGTTCGCCAAGCGCTTGCGGCGAACAGGACAGCCTGGCGGCTCAGCTCAGAAGACCATTCTCCAAGGCATAGCGGGTCAGTTCGGCGTTGCTGCCCAGCCCCATCTTTTCGAGGATGCGCGAACGATACGTCGAAACGGTCTTCGGGCTGAGGTGGAGTTGATCTCCGATGTGGATGAGGCTTTCGCCGCGGGCCAACAACTTCATCACCTCGAGCTCGCGATCCGACAACACTTCGTGCGTGCAACCCGTCTTCCCCCCAATGACGATCGCGAATCGTTCCGCAAGCGACGGGCTCACGTACTTGCCGCCCGTCGACACCTTGCGAATTGCCTCAATAAGCGTTGCCGCCGAGCTGTCTTTCGTCAGGTAACCGGCAGCGCCGAGTTTGAGGGCGCGCATCGCATAGATTTCCTCGGCGTAGGTGCTCAGAATCAACACGACCAAAGCCGGATGACTAATCTGTAAACCCTTGAGTAAGTCCAGTCCGTTCTTGCCCGGTAGGGCGATGTCGACCAGAGCTATGTCGAACCGTTGGGCTTTGATCGCGCGGATCGCCTCCGCAGCTGACGTTGCTTCCGCGGCAACCTCGATATCTGGCGCGGAACTCAGCATAAGGCGCACGCCGTTGCGGACGACCGTATGGTCGTCGACAAGCAGCACCTTGATCGTGTTAGTGACCATGCTCGCTCCGGATCGGAATTCTCAACTGGACCCTGGTGCCGACCCCTGCTTGCCCCGAAATGGTCAAAATGCCGCCAAAGCGACGCGCTCGTTCGTGCATCCCCAGAATGCCCCAGGATCGGCCGCCGACGGGACCATCGCCGCTAATTCCTTTACCGTCGTCCTTTACCTCGATGACGATCTCGTTTCCCTTTGTTTCTGCGCGAACGGACGCGCACGAGGCGTCCGCGTGTCGCACGACATTGGTCAGTGCTTCTTGGACGATTCTAAAGAGCGTCGTACTGAGTTCTGGGCCAATCGGCAAGGTCGATAAGGCGGCGTCGATCGTGCAATCGCAAACGAGATCTGATCGCGTCTGGATTTGGTTGCTATACCATCTCATGGCTTCCCACACCCCCAACTGATCAAGGACGCTAGGCCGCAGATCAGTGATGACACGGCGGACGGCGCCGATTGCCTCGTCGGCAAGGCGAGTCGCGTCCACGAGGAGTGCGTCCGCCGAGCCGCCAGCTTGGATAGATCGTTCCACGGATACGGACACATACGCTTTGATGCCGGTCAAAAGGCTCCCTAGCTCATCGTGAATTTCTTGAGCGATGCGTTTTCGTTCGTTTTCCTTAATGTTCTCTTGGTGGGCGGCGAGGGATCGGAGTTCGGCTTGCGATTGCTGCAACGTTTGTTCGGCGAGCTTGTTTTGCGTGATGTCGAGAAGAATGCCTTGGAAGGGTGGCCGCTGCGAACCGTCGTGGACGATCTGGGCCTCTTCGCGGAGCCAAAATACGTCGCCGTTCTTGGCGATCAATCGATATTCGACGCGCAGAGGTGATTCGTTCCGACTACTGACGGCGACTGCTTGCTGAACGCGGTCACGATCGTCTGGATGCAGATACGTTTCATGGAACGGCGGCCCGGATAGCCATTCTTGTGCAGTGAACCCGAGCATCGAAATTTGGGGGCTGACGTACGTGAGCCGATCGTTTTCGGAGGACCAGATATAGGTGATGGCCGGTATCTGCTCAACGAGCGCACGAAACTTGGCCTCCGCTTGGCGCTTCTCTTCGAGCAGTCGCTGAGCGTTGAGCATGCGCTCGATGGCCGCCGGCACCTGTTCCAGGTAACGCCGATCGGAGTCTTTCGTCAGATAGTCACGCGCGCCGCGGCGCATCAATTCCACGGCTAGCGTCGCGCTGCTGCCACCGGTCAATACCATGACCGGGATGGCGATTTCGCCATCTCCCGATGTCAACGCGTCGAGAAATTCGAGCCCGTTCTGGTCGGGAAGGTTGTAATCGAGCAAGATGCAATGGGGGCGATGCGCCGCGGCCAGTTGCAACCCTTGCTTGCCCGTGTCGGCTTCCAGGATGACATATCGACGCTCGCGGTCCTCAGCAAGCGCTCGTTTGCACGCCATTCGATCAACCAGATCGTCTTCGACCAGCAGGATTTGGATCTCGTGCTGCACGCTTACGCCCCCGGAGTGCGGTCGTCATGCCGGCAGTTCGCTGAGCGACCAATAGACGTCGATCGAGCGCACGACGTCCACGAATCGCCGGTAACCGACCGGTTTTTCCATGTAACCGGCCACGCTGAAATTGAAGCTGTTGACCTTGTCTTCTTGCTCCTTCGAGGTCGTGACCACCACCACTGGAATTCGCCGCAGACTGTCATCGCGCTTGACGACTTCAAGGAATTCGATGCCATTCATCACGGGCATATTCAGGTCAAGCAAAATGATGCAGGGCGTCGCGTTGCGCCGATCGCGCAGGTATTCGATTGCCAGCTCGCCGTTTTCCTGCCGCACGACGGGATTGGGAACGCGGATCTCCTTGAATGCGCGCTGCATCGTCATGACGTCGACATCGTCGTCTTCGACGATGAGAATCGGCTTGTTCGGTGCCTTCATGCTCTGTCCTCGGATCCCGCGGCGAGCATCTGCCGCGGAAGGGTGAAAAAGAAGGTACTACCTGTGCCTATTTGTGACTCTACCCAGACTCGGCCGCCGTACATTTCGACGATCTTCTTCACTAATGCTAGTCCAACCCCGGTGCTTTCGACTTGGTCGCGCGGAGTTAGGGTCTGGAACAATTGAAAGATTCGTTCGAAGTGTCGTTCTTCAATTCCGGGGCCGTTATCGGCTACCGAAAATGCGAGAACGTGCTGCTGCTCGACGCAGTCAACTCGGACTCGGCCGGCTGGCTTATCCATGTATTTGATCGAGTTCGATACAAGGTTCTGAAGAATCTGCTGGATGCGCGTCTTGTCCGCGATCAGGATGGGCAGTGGCGTTGCGACGAGAATTTGTATGGTGGAAGGGGGGGCCAGTAAATCGATGATCTCGCGCATCAACGCATTCATGTCCAGCCGCGTCGACGTTTCCTTGATGCGGCCGGCGCGCGAGTATTCGAGAATGCCATCGATGAGCGCGCTCATGCGATGCACGCGGCGGATCAAAAGCCGCATGTGCTCCCGCCCTTGTGCATCGAACTTGTCCGCGTAGTCCTGGGATAGCCAGTCCGCCAGCGAGGCAATGCCGCGCAGCGGCGCCTTCAAATCGTGCGACACCACGTAGGCAAAGTTAGTCAGCTCTTCGTTGGCTGCCGTGATTTCCTGCATCAATGCCCGACGCCGCTCCTCGCTTTCGTTGCGTTCGGTGATGTCCCGGGCCATCGCTGTAAACATGCGGCTCGGGCCAAGCGGAAACGCAGATAGCGAAAGTTCGACAGGAAAACGCCAGCCATCCGCACGCTTGGCTGTGACCTCGCGGCGCGTCCCGCCAGCCAGTTCGGCTTCGGACAGGATTTGCGGTAGCTCGGGCATCAACACGGCAATGTTCTTTCCGACGAGCGTTTCGCTGCGGTAGCCAAAGAGTTGTTCCGTGCGCGGATTGACGCGCTCGATGACACCGGTCCCATGCATCGTGATGATGGCGTCCGCCGCCGTATCGACGAGGGCCCGCATGCGCGCTTCGCTATCGATCACGGCCTGTTCCGCTTGCTTTCGCAGCGAGACATCGTGGACGGTTGCCATGACAAGTTTTAGCCCGCGATCGGTTTCGAGCGGCGACAGACTAACCTCGATCGGGATCTCGACGCCATCGCGGCGTTGGCCTCGCAGTTCCATTCCCACGCCCATGGGACGGGCTCGCGGTTGCGAGAAATAATCGGTGCGCTCGGCCACATGAGCGCCCCGAAATCGCTCCGGTATCAGGATTTCGAGCATCTTCCCGATCAAGCCCTGGCTCGGATAGGCGAACATGCGCCCCGCAGGCTCATTCGCCAGCACGATCCGGCCATCCCGATCAATGATGATCAATGCATCGGCTGCCGAACTGAGGAGCCAATCCAGTGTCTGCCCTTCGAGGATGTGATTTTCCATCTCTGCGATTCCAGGCTCTCTTTTTTGCAGGGGGGCTGCCGGATATCCATACCGCATGCGTCTGCGATCGTGCACGAGAAGCGAAGGTGAGACCCGACTCGCGTGTATGAACCCATATTAGCAGCCTAATATTCGGTCGTGCGCCGCTGCATCGGTTGTGTTCCGCAGCCGCCGTCGGCGAACGGCGATCTGACGGGCCGCGAGAACTTGCTTGTGTTTGCGAGGCCCCACAGTGTTCCGCGCGGCGTGCGGGCGAACGGCATCCGCGCTTGGCTCGAGGCGCTCGATTAGACCTCAATCATCGCGGTCGATTTCGAAGCGCGAACTTATCCCGCCGGCGTGAGCCGGACGGGCCATTGACCGAGTGGGCACGCTTCATTCTTTTAAGCGGATGTATCGTCCCGGCGCCACAGCCGCCAAAAACTCGGTCGTTCCCGCCATTGTGCATTGCAAGCGTTCCAGGTTGTCATTGCGGAGCCCTTTCAGTTCATCGGCCCAGTCGCCGTAGCTGGGCGCCGCGGGTGGTGCGTGTTTCCGCCCGTGCCGACAACGCTTGCAATGCGCCCCAATCTCGCTGCACGTGGAGCGAATTGCGCAGCGCTCGCGGAGCAAACGAATTGACTCGAGTCAGGGTTGCCGGTCTCCGGCCGACGCCTGGCAACGGCAGAGGTGGTGGCGGGTGTCATAGCGCGTTTTTATACTTCCTGCATGGTTGACTTCGCGCGCTCGAGTAACTCGAAGACGGTCATGCCCGCAACCATGGCCGCTACGAACCCAACGGCCTTTGCATAACCTGCACCCAACGCGACCAGCGCGGGACCCGGGCAAAAACCAGCAAGGCCCCAGCCGACACCGAAGGCGGCGCTGCCCAGGACGAGCCGCAGCGTGATGGTTGTACTGGCTGGAAGCTGTATCGATAACCCGAGGAATGACTTCCTGGTTCGCTTGGCGAAGAAGAACGCAAGCGACCCAACTGCAATGGCGCCGGCCATCACAAATGCCAAAGACGGGTCCCAGCGGCCTGCGAGGTCGAGGAATCCCAGCACCTTGGCCGGGTTGGCCATGCCGGAAACCATCAGGCCGAAGCCGAAAAGTAGGCCTGCGAGAAGTGCGGTGAGGGCCGCCATGTCAGCCTCCCACTACGTGTCGTTGCACGAAGACGGTCACGAACCCCGCAGCCAAAAATATTGCGGTTGCGACCAGCGACCGAATGGACCCGCGGGAGAGGCCGCACACTCCGTGGCCGCTGGTGCAGCCGCTTGAATAGCGGGTGCCGATGCCAACGAGGAAGCCGGCGACGAGGATTTGCCCCCAGGTCGCCCCGATTTCCGCATGTGCCGGCGTGCCGAACAGACTGGCAATGACAGGGGCTCCAATCAAACCGGCGAGAAAGGCAAGACGCCAGCCCACGTCGTCGCGCGGCCAGGTCAGCAGGCCACCGAAGATGCCACTGATGCCCGCAATGCGGCCGTTGAACAGCACCAGCATGGCCGCCGCCAGGCCGATGAGAACGCCTCCCGTCAGCGACAGGGCAGGCGTGAAATGAAAGAGGTCAATTAGCATGACTAGCCGCATTGGCAAGGGCAGTAGCCGGAGCTACACACCGACGGTCGACACAAACCTTGAACTTGTGGAACGCCCGACGGACGGTTTGTTGATGACGCGCCGCGCGCCAGGGGCTGACCAGGCGGCGTTGCACACCGTAGATCTCTCCTCGAACGAGCTGGCCTTCCCGCGCAGCGTAACAGTGCCATCTACGACCTGTACATGAATATCGCTTTTCATCGACCCCTTCATATCAAATCGAAAGCGAGGCTACACCGATGCGATGGTGCTTCGCTGTAATTCAGAATATCGCTCGGGTGTGGGACAGGATTGACCTTCGTCAAGATCCGGACGACCTTCGGCAAATACGCTTGGGACGTGCACCGCTACCAACGGCTGACGAGGAGGCCGACATGCAGACCCACCATGCTTTCCATCCCGAGTTGCGACATGCCACCGTGCCGACTTACGTGGTCAGCTACCTGTTTCCAGTATTGATCGTGGTGTACGAGATCTATCGCGTCGGATACTGGGTTGCCCAACGTGGTATGAACTTTTTCGGGTTCAACCAGACGGGCTACGAGTATGTGCTGATGCTTGCCTTTTTCGCGGTACAGGTTGTCGTCAGCGTGGTCTTCCTAGCCTTCGTCTGGTCGACGCGTCATCCCGACTTAGAGCATCGGCTGACGAATCTCGCGCTCGGCTTCGGATGTTCGGCCGCCGTGCTTGCATACGATTACTTCGCGCTTCAAGGGACGACCTAAGTTTTCCGGAGGGCAATGCGACGGTTCAAACAAATGACAGCTCGTGACGCAGCCATTGCGCAAATTCAGCTTCCCTCTGCAATATCGTCAGTAGCGGAAGACGTTGATTATCTGCTAATCGGAGGGGGGCGCGAGTGCGACAGCGGCGCATACGTTGCGCAACGAGGGAGCGCGCGGCCGCACACTGATGCTATGCGCGGAAAGCGTACTGCCCGTCTTGGGCTTCGCCCGCCGGATGACGGGCTATAAGCGCCCGCTGCTTCTGTTTGAAGACTTGGATCGATTGACGAGCATAGCGAAACGGTGTCTTAGACGCGGGGATGCCCGAGGGCAACGCGATCCGTATTGCGATCGCGCAGGCCAAGCGCTGGGCCGCAAGACGTCGGGATAGCCAACAATGGGAGAGATCATGCAGCACTTGATCAACGCATGCGCGCACGCGACTCGTGACCGATGTCTATGAACAGTGGTTGGGACAAACTGGGGCTCTCCGGCGCCGATGCACACGCGGCACTCGCGCATCGCGCGCGTGGGCGCGTGCTCGCTGGATGGTACTCGCTGGTTGCCTGATGACGGTCCCGGCGTTCTACATGGAACTGCTGTCTGCCTCGAAGGCCTGGCTTCTTTGCGGAAAGGGGCTCTATGCGGGTATGGCCGTGGCATGTGCGGGCGCGCTTGCCTGGACTGCCTTCGCCAGCCGAAAGCCGACGCGTTTCATTTACCGCAATCGTTTCGACGCCGCGCTAGCTTGCGGCGCGGCCCTGAGCGCTATTGGCGGACAGGTGCCGTGGCCGTCCATCGAATGGGTACTTCGGCTCACGTTCGTTGGGGTCGTCGCCTTTCGCATCGTGGTAGCGCTGCGCCGCTATGTCGAGCTCAGTCGAATTCCGATGCTGCTGCTTGTAGGACTGATTGTGTTGCTATTAGCAGGCGCGGGGTTCGACTGGCTAGAGCCGAAGGTACACAGTTATTCGGAGGGGTTATGGCTTGCGTTTGAAAGCAGCGCGGCGGTTGGGTATGGCGACATGGCGCCGACGACGCCCGCCTCGCGCGTGTTTGCCGTGTTTGTCGTCATTCTTGGCTACGGCATGCTTTCACTTGCGTTTGCGAGCCTTGCCGCGCTGTTCGTCGAAGATGAAGAGCGCGCTTTGCGCCAGGAAATGCACCGCGACATCAAGGCGCTGCGCGGCGAGATCGCCGCACTGCGCCATGAAATCGATGAACTGCGCAAGGCGGCGCCAGCCGCGCGCGCAAGATCCGAGGGCGGCTCAATGACCTGAAATCAGTCGGCTGGCCGAAATCTGTCCCTCGCTCAACGAAAATTGCTGGGGCGACGATATGTCCTTGGCCACGGCTTCCAAAAATCTGCTGCGCGTGGTCGCGTAAGGCCAATGAGTCCATCCCTCCCGCAGTTGGCAGTAGGGCCGCAGCAAACGCTTCCCACTGCTCCAGGATCGGCTCAAAATTGCGCACGAAGAAATCGGCTAGTCGCATAGCTGCCCCCGAGAATGGAGTAACTCAGTGTTGCTATGTAGTTTAAAGTCATTGAACCCCACAAGAATAGGCGATCGCCCGAAGGTAGTCAGGTACGAACGCAGCGCCCGCACGGGGCCGCGTAGCGGACGTTTTCCACCGCTACTGCCAAGTGCAGCGGTCAGGCACGCTTAGCTCGACGCGGCTTGTGACTCGCGTACGATTCTGTAGGGGATCTCCTACAAAATCCGACTTGGATCGCCGATATTCCTAGTGGCTCATGCGCGGGAGAATCCTTCCCAACGGCGGCAGATGAATTCGGAAACACCTGCCGGCCGTTGAGCGCCTACGCCTCATCGGAGCATGGACATGCAAACCATCACAGTTGCGGAAATCGGAAGGCCCGAGCGGCGATTCAAGATGTGGGCGACAGGCGTTGCCGATTATAACGAGTGCGCGCATTGCAGTTCGCGCCGGTTTTGCATGCCGGACGATTTCGACGTCGGCGATATAGCGGCGCTCAAGCGTGTGTTCGGCATCTATCGCAAGGTCCGGCAAGGTGAAGCGATCTTTCGCGCCGGAGAGTCTTTCCGCAATCTCTATGTCGCTAAGGTCGGTTCGTTCAAGACGGTAGCCATCGATAACGAGGGGCGTGAGCAGATTATCGGCTTCCCGATTGCCGGCGAGTTCATGGGACTGGATGGCGTTGGAACCGGTCATCATGCGTTCGATGCGATTTCGCTCGAGGACAGTATCGTGTGCAGCCTGCCATTCAAGGAACTTACCGCGGCTGCCGAGCACGATCTCAGGTTGAGCAACCACCTTCACAAGGTCATGAGCCGAGAGTTAGTGCGCGAATCCGCGATGCTGATGTTGATCGGCCGAATGAGTGCCGTCGAGCGGCTGGTGGCGTTCCTGCTCAATTTGTCGAAGCGCTACGGCGAGCGTGGTTATTCAACGCACGAGTTCAATCTACGTATGACCCGTGATGAAATCGGGTGTCATCTTGGGCTAACACTCGAAACGGTCAGTCGGGTTTTTTCGAGGTTGAGCTCTCTCGGGCTAATCAAATGTATCGGCAAACAAGTGTCGATCACCGACATGCCCGGGCTGGAACGGATGAGCACTCATTGCATTCCGCAATAAATCAGGCCGGAATTTAAGGCGTGAAGTAGGGTGGCGCCCGCATGCAGCCGTCGTTCTTCGTTTTTCATGAAACGGCTGTATGCGGCCCACCGACTATGGTGGAAATCAACCAATTAATGAGACACTAGAACCGGTACCGTCATCGTTCCAAGCAGCGCACGCGTGACGCCCCCAAGCACATGCTCCGTGGCCCGCGCGTGGCCGTAAGCGCCCATGACGAGCAAATCGGCATGGACATCGGCGACCTGATTCAGGAGCATCGCACCTGTGCTTACGCCCGAAACGCGAGGTATCGACGCGAAGCCGGCGCGTATTCCGTGCCGCTCCAGAAAGCCGGCCGCGTCGAAGCCGGCGGGCTCGTCGCGGTCGGGATGCTTTTCGACAATCGAAACCGTGACGAAGCGCGCGTGCTTGAGAATCGGCAGCGCGTCCGCGAGCGCGCGGGCAGCCTCGCGGCTTCCATCCCAGGCGACGACGACGTTCTCCCCGAATGACGGTGTCCGGCCCGCGCAGGGCAGCACGATCACGGGGCGGCCGCAGCTCATCAAGACGTCCTCGACAAAGTCGCGCGCAACGAAGGATGCTTGATCGTCCGGGTCTTGCTGGCCCAGCACGACGACATCGGCGTGGCGCGCGTGCAACACAGCGGCGTCGGTAGCGGAACCGGCCGGTGCTCGCCAATCGAATGGACGCCCGGCGCGCTCGGCCGCGGCTGTAAACGAATCGCGGGCACGCTGCATACGCTCGGCCCCTTGCGCTTCGAGCTTCGCCAGATTCAGGCTGTCGTCGCGCTTTATCAGCGGTCGGAAGAGGTCTTGGCACACCGCGTAAAGGCCGATGACATGCGCATCGTGCTTCAACGCGAGATCAAGCGCGAAGGCAACGCGTGCCTCGCTGTGTCGGCTATCGTCGATATGAACGAGGATGGTTTTGTATGTCATAGCAGGACCTGCTTGGTTCGGTTGTCGGCTGCGCCTTGCGTTGCCGCGGCGCCCTCGATGCTGCCAGGCACGAGCAAGACCGGGCAACAGGACATGCGTGTGAAGCGCTCGGCGACGCTGCCGAGCATGAGGCGCTGAACTCCGCGCCGTCCGTGTGTGCCCATGACCACGAGGTCGCAGTGGGTCGCGCGCGCTTCTTCCAGGATGCGTTCGGGAATACTGCTGCCTGGTTGGTCGACCTCAACGACCCTCAGCGTTCCTTTCACATCGTCTCGCTGCATGGCGGCGCTTGCTTCGATCTTCAATTGTTCGCCGGTTTGAAGCAGTGCGTCGCGTACGATCGAGGGATCGAAGCCGGGCGCCTCGTAGGCCACCATCGGAATATCGACGACGTAGACCGGGATCAGTTCGGCGTGACTTTCGCGCGCCATCGCGAGCGCATAGTTGAACGCGCGCTGCGCGGTCGCGCTACCGTCGATCGGCACGAGGATCCGTTTGTACATAATTGAGCCTCTTCAATAGTCGACGCCTTGATGTCAATGCGACATCAGCACCGGCACGGTCATCGATTTGAGAATCGAACGCGTAGCGCCGCCGAGTACCAATTCGCGCCAGCGCGAGTGGCCATAGCAACCCATGACCAGCAAGTCTGCGTCGAGGTCGGCCGCTCGGGAAAGGATTGTTTCGCCGATCGGCACGTCCTTTACGCCCTCGATTTCCTGCGTGGCGACGTTCGCGCCATAACGCGAGATGACCGCCGCGATATCGGAGCCAGGAATCCGGCTGGACTGAGGCTCGCCGCTCAGCGCGTTGATCGTGAGCACAGTCACTTGCTTCGCGCGACTGAGGAACGGCAATGCATCGTGCAGCGCGCGCGTGGCCTCGCGGCTGCCGTCCCACGCGAGAACGACGTGCGAGGCGATGCGGTGAAATTGACCGGCATAGGGCACCACAAGCACCGGGCGTCCCGATGACAGCACGAGATTCTCGATGAATTGCTCGGCGACGAACGATTCCGGATCCTCACGGTTGTATTGGCCGACGATGGTCAGATCCGCTAGACGGGCAGCCTGCGGAACACACCGATTGGCGTTTTCCGCAGACGATTGCCATTCGCCGGCAACCTTCCAGCGCAAAGTTTCGGCGCGGAACAGACGTTCGAGCGCGCCTTGTTGCTCCAGACGTCGATGCTCGAGCTCCACGTAGTATTCGGCGCTGCCTGCCAGCACGTAGAACGAGCCGGGCTCCGGTCTGTAAACCGTGAAAAAGCCCGTGAGATGTGCGTCGAACTGATGGGCAAGCGATAGCGCGAGTTCGAACCGGCTGTGCACGGCCTCGCTCAAATCGAGATGCACAAGGATGCTTTTATAACTCATTGCCATGGCTCCGAAGAATGAAATTTCAGCTCAGGAAGGGTGCTTAACGTGATGTCCAGTCTAGGCGCGCGGCGCGGTTGCCGATTGACGCAAATCAATTGAAGCCACGCTGGGCAAGTGCGCCGGCTCGCACTGGCCGACCGAGGCAAACGGCAGGGAAGGGTAGACACGTCAACGCCATAAGTTGATTGACGTCAAGCGACTGCCGGTGTCGCCATCTAAATTGAACGAGTAGTCATCCGTTTAACGCGCATTTCGTTTTCTTTGTTCGATCAGGAGAACATGATGTCCACCAAGCGAGTCGCATTCGTCACCGGAGGGATGGGAGGTCTGGGCGCGGCAATCAGCCGGCGTTTGCACGACATGGGAATGATCGTCGCGATGTCGCACTCCGAACGCAACGATCACTTTGCGACATGGCTGATGCATGAGCGCGACGCGGGACGATCCTTCCACGCATACGAGATGAATGTCGACGAATACGACTCGTGCGCCGCCTGTGCGAAGCGTGTCGTCGCAGAGCATGGTGCCGTCGACGTGCTCGTCAACAACGCGGGGATCACGCGCGACGTGACCTTTGCAAAGATGACGAAGATGGATTGGGACACGGTGATGCGCACGGATCTTGACGCGCTGTTCAACGTCACGAAGCAGTTCATCGGCGCGATGATTGAGCGCGGCTTTGGCCGCGTGGTCAACATCGGCTCGGTGAACGGCTCGCGCGGTTCGTTTGGTCAGACTAATTACGCCGCGGCGAAGTCAGGCGTTCGTGGTTTTACGAAGGCGCTGGCGCTGGAAGTCGCAAAGCGCGGGGTGACGGTCAACACCGTTTCCCCCGGCTATCTGGATACGGCAATGATTGCCTCGGTGCCCCACGACGTAATGGAAACGCGAATCCTGCCTCAGATTCCGCTCGGCCGGCTCGGGCGTCCGGAAGAGATCGCGGCGCTGGTCGCGTTTCTTTGTTCCGACGATGCGGCCTTCATTACAGGTGCCGACCTGGCGATCAATGGTGGCATGCACATGCAATGAAGGACGGTGGCCGCGGGTTGACACACGTCAATCGGCGCTGTGCCGCGCGATCTACAGTGGGTTCACCGTCGTTTTGCGTCGACCGGTCCGGAGCAGCGGACGCGTTAGCCCAGCAGCAAATATCTGGAGCGACGCAAGGTGAAGAGCTGACATGGGGCGGATGCACCCATGGTTATAGTGCGAACTGAGGAGTGAATGCTATGAGCAATGTGACTCGTTACGATCCGTTTTCGTTGGAACCCATGGCGGATTTGTTCCAAGGTTTCTTCCGGCCAATGCGCGGCTTGACGTTCGAAGGCGAGACACCGCTTTCGGACGTCAAAATTGATGTCTCCGAAAGCGATACGGCTTACACGGTAAAGGCGGAGCTGCCGGGAGTCGACAAGAAGGATATCAACGTCAACATCGACGGCAATATGGTGTCGATCAGCGCCAAGGCCGAGCGCGACAAAGAGACGAAGGACGGTGAGCGCGTGATTCGCCGGGAGCGCTATTCTGGTTCGATCAGCCGTTCGTTCTCGCTTGGCACGGACATCGACGAGAGCGCTTCCTCTGCGCAATACCAGGATGGCGTACTGTCGCTGACACTGCAGAAGAAAATGAATGCGCCGCAAAAGCGCTTACAGATCAACTGATCGTTTGGCGTCGCTATCGTTGGCGCGGGGCTGCACGTCGATTGCCGCGCCATTTTGATCGCGTTCGGCGGTCTATCCGAGTCGCCATTCGATCTATAAGCGTGATGCAGCTGGATGTTCACGCATGCCGGCCGGATGACGTCGGTGATGCGCGTAGAAAAAGGAGCGTGAGATGAAGACGGACAAGCAACTGCGGGATGAGGTGGAAGAGGAACTCGATTTCGATCCCTTTATCAATCCGGCGCAAATCGGTGTCGAGGTAACCGACCGTGTCGTGACTTTATCGGGCCACCCATCTAGCTACGCCGAAAAAGTTGCGGCGGAAAAGGCGGCTCAACGCGTTTCGGGGGTGAAGGCCGTGGTGGTCGATATGCATGTTCGGCTTCCGAACGACGACGTTCACACCGACGAAGAGACGGCGAGCGCCGTGCGCTCCATGCTGCATTGGATGGTTGGGCTCGAGGAAGATGCGGTCAAAGTGCAAGTGGAAAACGGCTGGGTAACGCTACACGGCAAAGTCGATAGTCCACGTCGCAGTTATCTCGCAGCGCGCACCATCGGCCAGATGCGCAGCGTGACCGGCGTGACGAATTTGATCGAGGTGTCGGCGCGCAAGGCCGCCAGCGGCGTCACCGACAACATTGTCAAAGCGTTGCAACGCCATGCGGAACGCGCGGCGAAGCATATCCAAATCAAAGTGCGGGACGGCACAGTCACGTTGACCGGCAAAGTCGCGTCCTATGCGGAGCGCTCACTGGCGCGCGGTGCGGCATGGTCGGCACCGGGGGTTCATGCCGTAGTCGACGATCTCGAGATCGAATGAGGCGGACGCCGGCTTGCCAGGCCGGCCTTTAACCCTAGGGTTGGGTTGTTTCTCGCCGAGGCGTACATCATGGCGATCTTTGGGAAGGTCAGCGAAGGCAGTTGGTCGGTTTCAGTGGAGCCCGTTCGGGTACCGGGTGGATTCGCGCCTTTGATCCATGTGGACCATCAAGATTTGAGCGGAAAATTCGAGCATGAATTCAAGCACCACAAGGTATATGGAAGCGAGCATGAAGCGGTGCTTGAGGGGCTACGCGAGGGGATGGGCTGGATCCGGCAGAAGATGGCGAATGTTTTCAGCATGTAGCGACATACGGGCCCACCGCGTCAGGCTCTAAGGTGTTTGTGCGGCAAACGTGCATTTCAACCTCAAGGAGGTAATCCTGCAATGAAAGCACTCGTGTATCACGGCCCTGGCGAATGCTCGCTCGAAGAGCGCGCGAAGCCTGCCCTCGTCAATCCGACCGACGCAATTGTGCGGGTCACTCGCACCACGATTTGCGGAACCGATTTGCACATCCTCAAAGGAGACGTGCCGACTTGCGAGCCTGGCCGGATCCTCGGTCATGAGGGCGTTGGCATCATTGAAGAGACCGGCTCCGCCGTCTCCTCCTTCAAACGCGGCGATCATGTGCTGATTTCCTGCATTTCATCGTGCGGCAAATGCGGCTACTGCCGGCGCGGCATGTATTCGCACTGCGCGACCGGTGGCTGGATCTTAGGCAATCGCATTGACGGCACGCAGGCCGAGTACGTGCGAATTCCGCACGCCGACACCAGTCTCTATCACATCGGGCCCGATGCGGACGAAGATGCGCTTGTGATGCTCTCGGACATCCTCCCGACTGGGTTCGAATGCGGCGTGCTCAACGGCAAAGTCGAACCGGGCAGCACGGTGGCGATCGTAGGCGCGGGTCCGATCGGACTGGCGGCGCTATTGACCGCGCAGTTCTACTCGCCGGCGCGGCTCATGATGATCGACCGCGATACGAACCGCCTCGAAGTCGCTCGGCGCTTCGGTGCGACCGATTGCATCGACATCGGTGCGGTCGATCCGGAGGCGACTGTGATGAAGGTGACCGAAGGTGTGGGGGCGGACTGTGTCATCGAGGCCGTCGGCGTGCCCGCGAGCTTCGAGTTGTGCGAGGCGATCGTTGCGCCGGGCGGGACAATCGCGAATATCGGCGTCCATGGCGTGAAGGCCGACCTGCACCTCGAGAAACTTTGGGACCGCAATATCGCGATCACAACGCGCCTGGTCGATACGGTTAGTACGCCGATGCTGTTGAAGACCGTTCGATCAGGCAAGCTCGATCCGAAGCCGCTTATTACACATCGCTTCAAGCTCGAGAAAATCGGCTCCGCCTATGAGACTTTCGGACACGCCGCCGACAGCCACGCATTGAAAGTGCTTATCGAGACGTGATTTCCATTCTGAATCGACCGATCGTCAAGGAGATGACCATGAAGGTGAGTGACATCCACAGTTGCGGCACGGTCCACATTCCCATGTCCTGTACGCTACAGGAAGCCGCCGTACAGATGCGCGATCGGCACGTCGGCGCGTTGATCGTTACGGGTGGCCCGGTCGATCGCATTGCCGGCATCGTGACCGACCGCGATGTCGTATTGAACGGTGTGACGCTGGGCGTGCCGACCAATGAGCTGCTGGTGTCAGACGTCATGACGGGCGATGTCGTGACGATCGACGCGGGCGCCGATCTCGCCGAGGCGATGGAGACAATGGCCAGCCATGGTGTGCGCCGACTCGCCACCACAAACCGGAACAATGACATCATTGGTGTCCTATCGCTCGACGATGTCGTGGAAGCGATCGGGCGCGATCTAGAGTTGTTGGCGTGCATTATTCGCGGCGAGCGGAGTCGGGAAAGCACAGGCTGTGTGCAGTCGCCGTTTCCCGTCTGAATGCGCGGCGCATGCAACCCGGGCGACGCAGCGATGAGCCGAATTCTCACGGTGACGCTCAATCCCGCGGGCGACGTATCGACGGCCGTCGATCAGGTCACCGATACGCGCAAGTTGCGCTGTGACGCGGCGCTCAAGCACCCCGGCGGCGGAATCAATGTGGCGCGTGTGATCACGCGGCTGGGCGGCGATTGTGCCGCCCTCTATCTGGCCGGCGGCCCGCTTGGACAAGAACTGCGCCGCCTTGTGGAGACGGAAGGCGTGCGAGGTCTGTGCACCGATATCGAGGACGAGGACGAAACGCGCGAGAGCTTTGCTGTCTATGAGAGATCGACAGGACGACAGTTTCGCTTCGTTCTGCCCGCGCCCGATGTCACCAAAGCACATCGCTCAGTGGCCGGCGTGGTGCACGCTCAATGACCTCGGACCCATAACCGATTCGTAGCAGCAACTGCGGCATCGCATCCAGGCCTGCAACCTTACGCAAGCGTTCGCGCAACGGCGCGATTTCGATCGGCTGGTTCAAATAGGAGGCACTCAAGCCGAGTGTCGTTGCGGTAAGGAGCAATCGCTCCAACGCCTGGCCAGCGGCGAGCCACGCTTCGCGGTTGTCGCTTCCCGTAGCGATCAGGAGAAGAAGCGGGGAACCCGCCAATAGCTTCTCGTGGATGGCGACCATGCCTTCGCCAACATCGAACGTGCGGATCGCTGAGGCTGCGATGGGCACCGCGAGATTGAGCAGCGCGGCCACGCCGGCGGCATCGACGGGTATTCCATCGCTACTGCGCTTCGGGTGAATCCAGCACGCGAGTTCGCGCCGAAAGCATGGATCGGCAAATTGCAATGCGTCGGCCTCGGCGATTAGATTCGCGATGCGTGCTCGGCTCGCCGCGTCGTCGATGCAGACAATCCGCGCGCCCTCTGCTTCGCCGGCCTCGGTCAAAGTGCGTATTGTGCTGTCCGCGAGCGGCGTTTCGGAAAACGGTCTGCGCACGGTCGCGCGTGAGGGAATCGCGGCGAAGAGCGTGTTCAGGCTTTCATCTAGGAAACCTCGATCCAGCACGCGCAAATGAGCGAGCATGTCAGGATCCGCTTCTGACGGAAAGAGCGTGATTCGGTAGCTGAGCCCATAGTGGTTCAGTGCCGTGCGTAGATTGAACAGGGCCGCCCCGCAACTGATGGTCAGTTCCCGATCGAATGGATCGACGACCGGCAATGCCCGCATGCGATCGGCGCACAGCGTGATGGAGCCGTCGTCGACGATGAAATGCCATGGCTGTGAATTGTGGCTCGACGGAGCGAGCACGGCGTGCTGCAAGGCGGAGCGGATCTTCTTGTCCACGCTCGTCGTCAAATCGAGCGAATGGAGGGAGGATTCTCGCGCTGCCGCTTCTGGAATTGAGTTCATCGTTGATTCCTCGAAGGTACCTTTGATCAGTATCCGCTTCGTGAATCACCGCCGATTGACGAACATCAACTCGATGACCCATTGCGCGGTGAATGAGCGATGAAGTGCGCGACGTTTGTCGTTCAAAAAAGCTCAAGTCTCTGATTTAAGTCAACATGAATGCGCTTCCCAGGTAGAGAGTGGTTGCGTGGGGCGCCCCGGTGCCCTTTGTCATTTTTCGTCTAAACGACACGGGTCGGTACGCTCCCTAGGAGGCTCGACATGCGTTCCCGCCATCAGCACCGTTGCGCAGTTTGGTAGACGATTACGCCGAATTTTATAAGCGTCATCCGCCAGCTAGAAGAAAAATGTGATCTTACCGGCTGCGCGTCGCTATCTAACCGAGCAGTGTGCTCACCTAAGCTTGCTGGCGCTTAAGCAATCGACGGAGCGTGCGCTGATGAGGCTTGGGATTGACATGTCTCAAGCGCATCGGGCTGGCCGAAGGCGAAATAAAAAGCCCGAGGCCCATCCGTTCAGAGGTCAGCCGTGGCGACGCTGGTGATCCTGTTTGTCGTAGGGGGATGAACAAGGTAAGCGCAATTTCCTATCATAAGCCTTGAAGTTATGAAATCTCTTGCGCTTATTCTTAAGGTACCGTAAGCAGGCCTACTACTTGAAATCCCGTGAGCGAAACGCCTGATCGAATTGCCGGGCTCGCTTCACCTCGTCACTGTGCAGGTAGGTCGACGTCGTTGAGATCGATGCGTGCCGCAGGTTGTCGCGCACCATGATCAACTCAGCACCACGCGCCAGCGCGTGTGACGCGTGGGTGTGGCGCATCCAGTGCGGGCTCGCGCGGCGCAGCTTTTCGGCGGTCGCCGGCCGTTCGTCCTGGATCGTGCCGGCCGCCAATACGAAGAACCGTCGCAGCACGCGCCAGAGCCGCGTGCTTTCGATGCGTGCGCCATCTTCCTCGAGACTTGCAACGAGCGGCGTCGCCGAGTTCCAGCGTGTCGGCGTGACCGGCAGCCCGCGCTGCACGAGATATTGATCCAGCGCGGTTCGAGCGAGCGACGGCAGCGCCACCTTGCCGAACTTGCCGCCCTTGCCGAGCACGTGCAGCCAGTGATCGGCGTGCTCGTCCCGGCGGATGTTTCCGAGCGTCGCGCCGACCAGCTCGCTCGCGCGCAGGCCGGTCGCGTAGCCGAAGTCCAGCAGGAACCGCAGGCGTTGTGCGGCCGGCGCGCTCCAGCCGTATGACCATTCGAGGCCGTCGGCGAGTGCGCGAATCAGCAACCACTCGCCCTCGGAGAACCCCCGTGACACGTCCAGTCCGGAGCGCTGCGCGTGGCTCTTGATCTTGACGCCAGCGAACGGATTCGCGAGCACGTAGTGCTGCTCGACCAGCCAGCGAAACAACGCCGACAGGACGTTTAGCGCATAGGCTGCTGATCGAGCCGACAGCGGGCCGGTGAACGGCCGCCATTCGATGCTGTGCCGCGGCCGCGATGGGCCAACCCAGCGCTCGCGCGGTGTCGGGCGCCGCAGGAAACCGCGATAGGCAATCGCGTCGTCGGTGGTGAGTGACGACAGTGCGCGGCCGCGCTCGACGATCGCCCAAAGGATCAGGCGTTCCGCCTCTTTTCGGTAGGCACGCTGCGTAGCGGCCGACTCGTGCAGCGATAGCCAGGACTGAATTGCCTCGTAGTCGTTGGACGCGTTCAGCAGGCAGGCGGTTCGCGGCGCGCGGAACTGGCCGCGCGAACCGTCGACCTCATGCGGCACGCGCAGTTGCTCCCACGGCACGATGCTGTCGGACGGTGCTGCGACGATCAATGCCCGCGCACGTTCGGTCAGCGCAGGATGCGCGGCGAAGAACGCCTCGATGCGGCGCGCGCCGGCGACGCCGAGTCCGGCGATCGCGGACCACCAGCGACGCCGCCGCGGAATCCGCACGGTCAGGTCGGCCAGCGTGCGAAGCCCGTGTGCATGCAGCGCCTCGACAATGCGCGGCGGCAGCCACAGGTCGACCGCGTCGGTGACCAGTGGCGCGGGCGCTGGCAGATTGCGGAGCATCTCGATCGCGCGGGCCACGCCGTCGGCCGCCGTACTCGTCGGGCGATCGACGAACGCGGCCGCCAGGTCTGCGCGATGGCGGGCCTGCGCGTACGCGATGAGCTGCCGGCGAATCCGGCCGAGGATGCCGCGCGACGACGCTCCGGCTGCTCGTCGGTCGCCCAGATAGCGGGCAACGGCGGCCCGCGCGTCCAGGCCGGCGTACCAGCCGCGCAGTGCGGCGAGCTCGGCTTCGTCAGGGAAGCCGGGACCAGTGTCGTCGACAGGAAGGAGGATCTCGCGCGTTTTCATGACTGCCAGTTTAGATCAAATTCGACGATGGGCTGATAATGCCAGTTATCTGTCCGCCATCGACTTGAAAGCTTACCCGTTTCGTTCGCTTGCCGCTCACGCAACTAATGTTGGGTCAAAATCTCAACTGGAGTTGACGCCGCCTGACCGCCGCGATCGTCGAGACCGCGCACGACATTGGCGAACACCCGCGGTCGGGAGCGTATGGGTGGCACTGAGGCTGCAACTGACTACGTTGCACCGACACAGTTGCGACCTTGATGCTTCGCGCAGTACGGGCCTGGCCTTAATCAAGGCACGCAGGCCGGAATTCGCGTTGCCGCGCCCAAACAGCTCATTGCCGTACGGACGGATCATGGCGCGCACGATCGCTTCCGCAGCGGGCTTAAGCGGCGGCCTGGCCTCAATGAGGCGCAGTTGCGGTGAACGCACAATCAGCGCAGTGAAGCGTCCGATATCCAGAGGCACATCGAACCGGGAGCGGATCGCCCATAAATTACGCGGGTGCCCACCACGCGTCCGGCCCGCAGTTTCCGACCGGCGCTAGATCCGTCGGACATACCGCTCCGAAACGACCGAGCGTCGCTGGATCCATGCGACGGCAAGCTCCAGCGCTTCATCGCGTGCCGCCTGGGCGTTGGCGAAGTCCCCATCGACGCCGAGCGTGCGTGTCTCGCCGGCCCGGTCGGTGACGATGGCCGCAGCTGCGTAGCGGCCCTTTCCGGTGGCGGTTACCACCGGCCGGACCTCACAGCCGTGATACTCCATGACATTGTCCGGTTGCATATGACACCTCCTACAGAGCGTTGCGCCCGAAGCGAGCCCGGCGATACGGGATTTGCAGTTCGACCGGGCGCGCACTGCATTCCGCATGGCACCGCAGGCCAGGGTCACCGACAATACACGAGGACGCGACCACGACGGCTGTCGCCGCCGCGAGGTTATCGGGACGTCCCCAGTTTTAACCTCGCGCCCGCGCGTCACGGCGACGACCAGCTTGTCGTTGCGATCGCGCAGCCATTCAGCCTGCGCGTCCAGGCACCACGATATCCGTCGTGCGGCCACCCAGTACGGAAGGCGTCTCCGTGCTTTCCCCACCGCCGAAGCCGGCGATCTTCCGGCTTCGGCGTGGTGTGCCGCTCGGGTGGAGCACGTCGAGGAGCGTTCTGCCCTCTTCGGTCAGGGACGCGCGGCGTGCGCCTGCGGCGCAATGTTCCAGTGTTACCAGCTGGCGTTCGAGCAGCGCGTCGAGCTCGGCGCGATTCATGTCGAGCTGGTCCGGCGCCTGGAGAACCAGCATCAAGGTCGCAAATTCGTGTGGACTGAGCATTTCCGTCTCCCGTAAAACAGGGTCCCGAATGCAGGGGAACGGTGCAGAAAAACGACACGTAGTGCAGGCCGTATAGGGGCCGCGGTGCCATGCGGCGCGACGCCGTCACGCAAAGAAGCGCGCCGGCGAACCTGTGTCGTCGAGACAGCCCGCGTTGATGGCGCGTACCGCCTGATATCCGCCCGCCACCGTGGCCCTTTGCGTGCTTGGCCTAGCCGATATCGATCGTGCGACTCGTGGACTGCGCCGGCTCCGATTTCGGCACGGTCAACGTGAGTACACCGTTGTCAAACTTTGCCAAGGTGTGATCGGGGTCGGCGTTTTCCGGCATCGGGATCGTGCGCATGAAGCTTCCATGGGCGCGCTCCAGCCGGTAGCAGCCGTTTTCCTCGCTGCGCACATCCTGCTTTTTCTCTCCGCGCAGCACGATCGCCCCGTCCTCGACGCTCACCTTCAGATCTTCGCGCTCCATTCCGGGCAGTTCGGCGGTCACGCGCAGCACCCGCCCTTCATCGACGACGTCGATGCGCGGCTGGAAGCGCGATGAACTGAAGTCGCCAAACCATCGTTCGAGCGCGCCACGGCCTGCAAACGGGTCATGAAAGAACTCCTCCACTGCACGCCACGGTTCGCGTGAGAATAGTCGCGGAATGTCAGGCCATGAGGCCCGCCACTGTTCGCTTGTCGGCGGGCTTTCCGGGCCTTCTGCATCGGACTTGCGGGCAGCTCCGCGAAGGAACTTGAAGGGGTTCCACTTTTTCAGATCGGTATTCATAGCGTCCTCCGATTCAGCTTCAATCTGTTTTGAGCGTGGCGGCCAGCTCATCAGGTAGCGAGCGCGCCCTGAGCTTCGACTGCCCCAAGCACCCCGCGATCGATCAGTTTCACCGCGTACTCGACCGCATCGCGCTGCGCTTCGGCCGCGCTTGCCCAGCGTTCGCTGAAGCGCGGCAGATGCCAGTCGGCCAACACCTCACCGCTCCGTTCGATCCGGACGATAGCGATGTAGCCGTCCGGTGCGGACATGCGTGTCACGATCTGCCGCACGGGAATGGTGCGGATATGGATCGCATGTCCTTTCCAGGACTCCTGCATGACATCAGACACCGGGCCCCCTGCTCCTGGTTCGCGGCGGCGGCAGCGCGATCGCTGCCGCCCATGCTTCTGACCTGCCGTTGCTGACGGGTCAGTTGGTCTTGACTTCAATGCGCCGTGGGCGCGCCTCGTCGCGGCGTGGGATCGTCAGCTTCAGCACCCCGTCCTGAAGGCTCGCGTCGATCTTTGCCGTATCGAAGTCCGGCGACAGCGTGAACGTCCGGGCGAAGTGCGGTTCGCGGACCTCGGCATGCTGCAGCCGCAGATTTGCCGGCGTCGGCACCACCGCCTCGGCCTCGATCGAGAGGCTGCCGTCGTGAACTTTGACGTCCAGCTTGTCCTTCGTCACGCCGGGCAGATCGGCCCACAGCGTGACGCCTTGGCTGTCCTCGTATATGTCGACGGCCGGGGTGAGCGTGATCCGGCGCGTGGGCTGTTCAGTGTCGCGACGCGCTACGGTGGAGTGGTCGCGTTCAGCCAGTTGGGTCGTGTCAGTCATGATCGGCTCCTCAGGTTACTGGACAGTGATGGCGCGCGGCTTGGACGATTCGCGCTTGCCGACGCTGATCGACAGGCAGCCATTTTCGTAGCGCGCCTGGACCTTGTCGGGATCAGCGGTGTCGGGCAGCTCGATGACGCGCCGGAAGGTGCCGACAAAGCGCTCCTGCGCATAGGTGCGCGTCTCGCTTCCAGTGTCGGGTTGCGTCGGTTTGCGTTCGCCGCTGATGGTCAGCAGGCCCTTGTCGATCGACACATCGAGCGCGGCGGAATCGACGCCAGGCGCGAAGGCGACAATCTCGATCGACTCGTCGGTCGCGCCGATATTGACCTGAGGAAACGCGCCGAACCGGCCGGCACGGATGCTGGACGGGAAACCGCCGAAGAGTTGCGACATCTGCTGCTGCAGACGATCAAACTCGCTGAAGAGGTCGGTTCCGAAGTAAAGATCGCTCATGATCGTATCCTCCTTGAGTGCAGCCGGGAGGCGAACGGGCCTACGCGCTCCAGTTCGCCTGCCAGACTGCTGGCAAACAAATCGAAACACGCAGCGCGCGGAACGAAGCGACTCGCGCGTCTGCCTGAGCGAAAATCAAGATAGGAACTCTGCGGAAAATTTCAAGGGGCGTCGGCAGATTTTTGCACTTGAAATTTCGGCGTTGGCACCTATCATCGCAGCGGCGTGGAACGGCATGCGGAGGACGCCATGGAATTCGACACGGACTGGCTTACGCTGGGCAGGCATCGTATCCGGCTGCGCTCGACGAAGGGCTTTCCGACCGAGACGATGCGCACTGTGGTGGAGGTCGTCAGGCTCGCGATCGACCACAACATGAGCGCGCGGGCGCGACTCGTCGAGGTCGTCTGTCAGCAGGAAAAGACCTACGACGTGCTGGTCGGCACGACGATGGTGGAGGATAAGGTTTGTGCACCGCAACTTGAAGCTGCGATTGCGGTCGTGCTGGGCCTGTTACCTGACCAGATCAACATCATGGTCACTCACGTCACGCAGAAGGAGGTCGATCTGCACTTTGGTGTGTACGAGCGAATGTTGTCAGAGAAGTTGGGTACGGTACCGCCGGTCCAATGATCGATCCGGCGCCCCGCCGTCCGGCAGGCGCCGAATCCTGGCTCCTGTCGGCGAGTGCGGACGCGGCGGCGCCGATCGTGGGATGGGAGCATCACCATGAAAATACGGTCACGCAAGTTGCTTGCCGCAGCCGCTCTGGCCGCGGGCGCCGTCCCTGCAGCCGTGGTCGCTATTGCGCCACTGCCGCGGGCATTGCCGGTCCAGCAGGACATCTGGATCGCCGGCACGATCCAGCGGGGCAACGGGCAGTTCGCACCGGGAGACTATACGACGATCCGGCTGGATCGCCCGGCCGCGTCACCCTGCAGCGACAAGGTCGTGACCGACATCCTGCTCGGCCAGCCCGGCACCACCGAACACTTGCTGTTGTTGCCATATCTGAACCAGCGGGTCGCGGTGAGGGGACGCATCATCTGCCCGGATTCCGGAATCCAGTTTGCACCGACGCCGGACTTCGTGTTTCCGATCTACTGATCCGACGGGAGAGCTCCGAAGGCGCATGCACTACCGTGCGCGGCGTCCATTTTCTGCGCGGCTTCAGTCCGCCCGCTCGGGCGGATGTCCTCGCGGTCGCCTGCGATGTCCAACAGTGCATCGCGGCCCTTGATTTTTTCGCAACTGTTTTTATATTTTGTGTTGCCAGCCCGGATAGCGTTGAAGGGCAATTGGCGTATGCCCGTGACGTCGGATGACGAGTGTCTGGGAAGCACAGTGAGCGGGCAGAGTCAGGGGCGCGAAGCGAAACCTCACCGGATACGTGAGTCTCGCAGCGCAAGCGTCGGGCCGGTGGTCCCGCCGGCGATCGCGCGTCCGCCCCTGAGGGAGTGACGGCCGCCTCCGATGCGGCGGCCAGTGGAAGACGTGCAGGGCTGTCATGAAAACGGCGATCAGTTACCGGAACATTTCGGAGCTTGCCCGCCCCGACCTGAAAGGCCTGATTGGCAATCTCCTCGACCGACACCTTCAGCCGCACCTGTCGCACTTCCCCGCCGAACTCGTCCGGTTGCGTGCGACCCTCGAACGAAGCGGCCATCGCAGTCTCTACCGGGCAAGGCTCCGGCTCGGATTGCCGAGCGCCACACTCGCCTGCTCAGACGAATCGCCCGAGCTCGGCAAAGCCCTCGAACTCTCCTTCGCGGAACTGGAGCGGCAGCTCGAGCGCCACATCGCCCATCTGCGTCACGAGGACAACTGGCGCCGCAAGGAGCGCCGCGCTGGATTGCGGCGGCTCAAAGGCGCGGCGGCCGGTCCGGCCGGCGCCGGGCTGGCGCTGTTCAGCGAGCTCGTGCGCCCGCTGCTGCCGGAACTCAAGCGCTTCGTGGACCGCGAGATCGCCTACCTGCAGGCGCGCGGCGATCTCGCACCGGGGGACCCCGCCGTCGATGAGGTCGTCGACGAGACGCTGGCCCGCGCCTGCGAAAGACTCGCGCAGCGTCCACGCAAGCTTGAGCCAAGACAGTGGCTCTACCAGATCGCGCTCGACGTGCTCGCCGAGGAAGTGAGCCGCCGGCAGACCGACGAGGGCCGCTGGATCTCCCTGGAAGGCAGACCACCGGTTCAGTTGCGCGAGCCGCACGAAGACGATGACGAGATCCTGTTCGAATACTGGCAACCCGACGAAGTGCTGCGACTCGAAGACGTGACGCCGGCGGCCGACGGCACGCCCGAAGAGGAATTGAGCGCAAAGGAAACACGTCGACTCGTGGCAGCGCTTGTTGCAGACATGCCGACGTCGTGGCGCCAGGCGCTGGTGCTGTGCCGGATGGAAGCCGTGCCGCGAGCCTCTGCCGCTCAGGTGCTCGGCACCAGCGAGCAGGAACTCGAGCGCTGGCTCGTGGATGCCGATGCATTTCTCAAGGCCCGACTCGGCGAGCTGCGATTCACGCCCCGGGACGCAGGCGTGGCTGGAGACTACGTCGTGGCGGGCATGCCGCCACCTGCGTCCCGGCTGACCCGGGAGTTCGATGACGCCACGCGGGGAGATGCGCCGCGTGGGGCTCGGCATGGAGGTGAACGCTGAAGACCATCAGGACGCCACGCTCGGGCATCGCCGACACAGATGCGCGGCTCGACGAGGCGTTGCGGGAAACCTTTCCGGCCAGCGACCCGATTGCGTGCACGCCGGCGTCCGAGGCCGGCGCGCCGCGGACGCTCCGGCGTCGAGACGAGAAAAAGGTGCGTCTGTCGCCCCCGGCCAGGGGACCTGGTCAACCCGCGGAAGATCTGCGATCAGGCGCTCCGCGGTGACTTCGGGGGCCGGCTGAGCACCCCGCGCGAAATCGCCATGCATTCGATTCGGCATGCTACCGAATCCCCATAGACAGCATCTGTGACGACACGGAGCCAATCATGAAAATCTGTCCTTTGCATGATCGGGTCGTGGTCAGGCGGCAGGAACAGGAGCGCAGGACCGCAGCAGGCATCGTCATCCCCGATACGGCGGCCGAAAAACCCGACCACGGAGAAGTGATTGCTGTCGGCCCCGGCACGCGGCTCGAGGATGGCCGCCGTTGCGAACCGGACGTCACGGTGGGCGACCGTGTGCTGTTCGGCAAGTACGCGGGCACCGCCATCAAGGTCGAAGGCGAGGAGCTGCTGGTCATGCGGGAAGCCGACCTGCTGGCGGTGGTGACCGCGGATTCCGCTTCGTGAGGACCTCGATGGCAGCGCCATCGCACGGTGTTGCATTTTGTCTGACATGTCGGGAGGAACTGGAAAATGGCAGCCAAGGACGTCAAGTTTCACGATCTCGCCCGCCACCGCATTCTAACGGGCGTCAATCTGCTTGCCGACGCGGTCAAGGTCACGCTCGGTCCAAGGGGGCGCAACGTCGTGCTCGAGCGATCGTACGGCGCACCGACGGTCACCAAGGACGGCGTGACCGTGGCGAAAGAAATCGAACTGCGCGACCGGTTCGAGAACATGGGCGCGCAGATGGTCAAGCAGGTCGCCGCGAAGACCTCTGATGTCGCCGGTGATGGCACGACCACCGCCACCGTGTTAGCCCAGGTCATCGTGCGGGAAGGCATGAAGTACGTCGCTGCCGGCCTCAATCCGATGGACCTGAAGCGCGGTATCGACCAGGCCACGGCGGTCGTCGTCGAGGAGCTCAGGAAACTCTCGAGAGCCGTGACGACCAGCAAGGAAATCACCCAGGTCGGCGCCATCTCGGCGAATGCCGATGAGGAGATTGGCCAGATTATCGCCGAAGCGATGGAAGAGGTCGGCAAGGACGGCGCGATCACCCTTGAAGAAGGCAAGTCGCTGCAGAGCGAGCTGGAGGTGGTCGAAGGCATGCAGTTCGATCGCGGCTGGCTTTCGCCGTATTTCATCACCGATCCCGAGAAGCAGCTCGCCGTGCTCGAGGAGCCGTACATTCTCGTGCATGACCGGAAGATCTCGAGCATCCACGACCTGCTGCCCGTGCTGGAAGCGGTCGCCAAGGCGGGCAAGCCGTTGCTGATCATCGCCGAGGACGTCGAGGGCGAGGCCCTGACCACGCTTGTGGTGAACTCGCTGCGCGGCATCCTCAAGACGGTGGCAGTGAAGGCGCCGGGCTTCGGCGATCGCCGCAAGGCGATGCTGGAAGACATCGCGATGCTGACCGGCGGCCTGGTGATTTCGGAGGAAACCGGCAAGCAGCTCGAGAAGGTGGCGCTGGAAGACCTCGGACGGGCCAGGCGGGTAGAGGTCGAGAAGGAGGCCACCACGATCATCGACGGCGCGGGTGACCGCAAGACGATCGACGGACGCATTCAGACGATCCGGCGTCAGATCGAAGAGACGACGAGCGACTATGACAGGGAGAAGTTGCAGGAGCGCATCGCGAAGCTGTCCGGGGGCGTCGCGGTCATCAAGGTAGGAGCGGCCACCGAAGTCGAAATGAAAGAGAGGAAGGCGCGCGTGGAGGATGCACTGCACGCCACACGTGCGGCCGTCGAGGAAGGCATCGTGCCGGGCGGCGGCGTTGCGCTGTTGCGCGCTCGCGCGGCGCTCAAGGAACTACGGGGCGCCAACACCGACCAGGATGCCGGCATCAGGATCGTGCTGCGAGCGCTGGAGGAACCGCTGCGCCAGATCGCGTTGAACGCGGGTGAAGAGCCCTCGGTCGTGCTCAATCGGGTGCTGGAGCAGTCCGGCAACTTCGGCTGGAACGCGGCCTACGATAACTATGGCGACCTGATGGAGATGGGGGTGGTCGATCCGACGAAAGTGACGCGCACGACCCTGCAGAACGCCGCGTCGGTCGCCGGGCTGATCCTCACCACGGACGCGGTGGTGGCGGAGTTGCCGAAGGAAGAGGCTGGGCCCCCCGTGTCACCGCCCGAGATGGAGTATTGACCGGGATGCGCGGTGGGATGACGGCGTAACTGAGCGGGATTCACGTGACCTTCCCCGAACCAGATCGAGCGAGTGAACACCATGGGCAAGATCATCGGCATCGACCTCGGCACCACGAACTCGTGCGTGGCGCTGATGGAAGGCAGTCAGGTCAAGGTGATCGAAAACTCGGAAGGCGCGCGCACCACGCCGTCGATCGTCGCGTACATGGACGAGGACGAAGTGCTCGTCGGCGCACCGGCGAAGCGCCAGGCCGTGACCAATCCAAAAAACACGCTGTTTGCCGTCAAGCGGCTGATCGGCCGCCGCTTCGAAGAGAAGGAAGTGCAGAAGGACATCGGCCTGATGCCTTTCAGAATTTTCAAGGCCGACAACGGCGACGCATGGGTCGAGGCGCAGAACAAGAAGCTTGCCCCGCCGCAGGTATCGGCGGAGGTGCTGCGCAAGATGAAGAAGACCGCCGAGGACTACCTCGGCGGCCCCGTCACTGAAGCCGTCATCACTGTGCCGGCGTACTTCAACGACAGCCAGCGCCAGGCCACGAAGGACGCCGGCCGCATCGCCGGCCTTGAAGTAAGGCGGATCATCAACGAGCCGACCGCAGCGGCGCTCGCGTTCGGCCTGGACAAGCAGGAAAACCGTGACCGCAAGATCGCAGTGTTCGACCTCGGCGGCGGCACCTTTGACATCTCCATCATCGAGATCGCCGACGTGCAGGGCGAGAAGCAGTTCGAAGTGCTGTCGACCAACGGCGACACGTTCCTCGGCGGCGAGGACTTCGACCAACGGATCATCGATCACATCATCGGCGAGTTCAAGAAGGAGCAAGGCGTCGACCTGTCGAAGGACGTGCTCGCACTGCAGCGCCTGAAGGAAGCGGCCGAAAAGGCGAAGATCGAGCTGTCGTCGGCCCAGCAGACCGAAATCAACCTGCCGTATATCACGGCCGACGCGAGCGGTCCCAAGCATCTCACGCTGAAGCTCACGCGGGCCAAGCTCGAAGCACTGGTCGAAGATCTGATCGAGCGCACGATGGCGCCATGCCGCAGCGCCATCAAGGGCGCCGGCGTGGCAGTGGACAAGATCGATGACGTGATTCTGGTGGGCGGGATGACCCGCATGCCCAGGGTGCAGGACAAGGTTCGGGCGTTTTTCGGCCGGGAGCCGCGCAAGGACGTCAATCCTGACGAAGCCGTGGCGGTGGGCGCGGCCATCCAGGGCGCGGTGCTCGCAGGTGAGCGCAAGGACGTGCTGTTGCTCGACGTCACCCCGCTGTCGCTCGGCATCGAAACACAGGGCGGCGTGATGACCAGGATGATTGAGAAGAACACCACCATCCCGACCAAATTCTCGGAGATTTTCTCCACCGCCGACGACAACCAGCCTGCCGTGACGGTCAAGGTCTATCAGGGCGAGCGCGAGATGGTCACGGGCAACAAGCTGCTGGGCGAGTTCAGCCTCGAAGGCATCCCACCGTCGCCGCGCGGCGTGCCGCAGATCGAGGTGACGTTCGACATCGACGCGAATGGCATCCTGCACGTGTCGGCCAAAGACAAGGCGACCGGCAAGGAAAGCCGCATCACCATCAAGGCCAATTCAGGTCTGTCCGAGGAGGAAATACAGAAGATGGTGAGGGATGCCGAGGCCCACGCCGCTGAAGATCACCGGATGCGTGAGCTGGTTGACGCGCGTAACCATGGCGATGCCCTGGTGCATAGCACGAAGAAGGCGCTCACCGAGTACGGCGACAAGCTGGAGGCGGGTGAGAAGGAAAAGATCGAAGCCGCGATCAAGGAACTCGAGGGGGCGCTCAAGGGATCCGACAAGGCCGAGATCGACGCCCGGGTGCATGCGCTCGCCACGGCCTCGCAGAAACTCGGCGAAAAGCTGTATGCCGACGTGCAGTCGCAGGCAGCCAGTGGCTCAGATGGCTCGGCCAGTCACGAGGCCGGTGGCGGAACAAGGGAGGAGGACGTGGTCGATGCGGAGTTCAAGGAGGTGAAGACAAAGCGGTAAGCCGCAGCCATGCCATGCTTCGGCCCGATTCCAGGCTTGGACGAACCGATACACGGACATCCCGTAATAGCCAGTCCGCGCCGTTCGCTGTTGTGGCGGACACGATTTCCATTTTTGGTGAACATGAAGCTGAACCTGACGATTGATTCCACGCCTTTGAGCATTGAGCTTGATGACGTAATTGCCGGGCTGCTGGCGGTGCGGCTGGACGCGCCTTCGGAAGGCGACGCCATGCGCGACGCGATTGCCCGTCATCTGAGCGACGTCGGCGGTCCATGGCTGCTGGATGAGGACCACATGCGCAATCGCATTCTGCGCCGTCTCATTTTGGAAATCGTCGATCCGGCGCTGGTCGTTCGGTATCTGATGATCGAGCAGCCGCAATAGGTTTTCGTGCGAAACGGAACGTGGAAGGCAGAAGCTGCGCGACGAGGCACGCTGTCGGGAACCTGAAATGTATCAATCAGGGAACAAGCGCGCCATTGTCGTCCAAGGTAGCTCGCGCGAGCGGTACAGGTGAGGCGCTTTACTGTAAGGAGGTCGCTATGGAACTTCACATGCATTCGCATCATTTCACTCGCCGCACGCCTGACTGGCGCGCAGCCGTGATCGGCGGCTGTGTCGCTGGCGTGGTTTTCCTGGTGCTCGAACTCCTTGCCATGTGGGTCACGGGGCAGAGCCCATGGGGACCACCGCGAATGATCGCGGCAATCGCCCTGGGACGTGATGCGCTTGCCCAGCCTGCCACGTTTGACCCGGGCATCATGCTGGTGGCGCTCGTCGTCCACTTTGCGCTATCGATCGTCTTCGCGCTCATTCTGGCGGTGATCATGGCGCCGTTCAGCTTCGATTCGAGCATCGGAATGGCCTCGCTGGTGGGGGCTTTATTCGGTGTTGCCGTGTACCTGGTCAACTTCTACGGCATGACCCGGTTGTTTCCGTGGTTCGCAGACGCCAGAGGCTGGATGAGCCTCATTGCTCACATCGTGTTCGGGCTGGTGGCCGCAGATACCTATCTGCGTCTCGAAAGGAGGGAGACAGACGTGAGTGGAACGCAGACCACCAGCTAACAACACGGTCCGTCAGGACCCACGTCGGCATCAGGTACGGCGACGGCGCAGGCGGCGGCGCTGCGCGCGCGGTTGTTTGCAAAGCGCTCGGCACATGCCAGCTGCGAGCAGCGCAGGCGGCACGGCAGCCGCGCCGTCGTCTCCCGTTTCGGCTCACCGGTCACGGCAGGCGGCCCAGCTTCGGCCGCTATCCGGGGCGCCCTCAAGAAACGGACTTTTTCGCTAAGGAATCGACTTGGCTGATTTTGCCGCCCGCATCGGTCTGAAACGACACAGGAAGTGTAGGCACATTCCGAGAGCCACAGTAAACGCGGCTCTTACATCGCCCGAGGCGCTCAGAGTCATTTGAGTCCCGCGAGTACCCCTGCAAGCGTTTCGCCCACACACACTCAATCTTCGCCGAACGCCTCGTCCGGGTACAACGCTTCGAGCGGATCAAGAATCGTTCTCACCCGCGTCAGTTCTACGATAAATTCGTCAATCAGATCGAGCGTGTCCACCACCCGCTCGGGCAAGGTGCCTTCACGTCGCGACGGCACCGACGGTGCGCCATTCAATACGGAGTGCGCCATGCTGTGGATCTCCAGCAGATCGTCGCTGGTTTTGCGCAGGTCGCCGGCTTTGAAGACCT
>CAYRLJ010000004.1:77737-87439 GCA_964425025.1 uncultured Burkholderia sp.
CCAGCAGATCGTCGCGTAGCCCCTCGGGATCATGAAGCTGGGTGCGGATGCGATCGACGGTATCGACGGCGGCCAGCAGACGGGTTGTGTCGTAGCTCGATTCGAGCCGCTCGAGCGCGGCGGTGTCGACATCGCCGAAACAGGTCGTCGTGATGGCCGGGCGTGCAGTCATGGGCGGGATGCGTAGGTACGGGCTGCATGGCCGAACAGCGGGTCCTTGATCCAGGATTCCGGCCGCCGATCCAGGTGCAGTTTATAGTGGCCAAAACGCCGGATGTTTTGGGTCGGGTACGGGCTTAGAAACTCGATGTCTTCGGCGCGCACTTTCTCGCCGTTTGCCGCCATCTCGCGCAGCGCCTGCATCATGTCCACCGTATTCTGCAAGATCACGGCCGACGCGACCAGGTCGTTGTAGCGTAGCCGCTTCTGCTGCTCCTCCGGCTCGTTCTCGGCGATCACGTCGCCACCGAACGACAGCCATTTGGCAAAGCCATTGTACGACTCGATCTTGTTCGTGTTCGCGGTGACCTCCTGCCGCAATTCCAGGCTGCCGATCCACTCAAGCAGGAACACCGTGCGAACGACGTTGCCGAGCTCGCGCGCGGCCAGGTACAGCCGGTTCTTGCGGCTTTCGGAGCCGAGCCGGCGCAGCAGCAGTGGCGACGAGATCGTACCCGCCTGAATCGACAGCGCGACCTGCATCAGTTCCTGCCAGTGCTGCTCGATCAGCACCCAGTCGATGGTCGCCGTGAACAGCTTGTCGATGTGCTTGTATTTGGCCTTGCTGTCCGGCCGGTACAGGACGAGGTCCTTCCAGTTGCGAATCCGTGGCATCAGGTTGATGCCGAGCAGGTACGTGAACGCGAACACGGCGGCCGACTGCCCCTGCGTGTCGGCATGGACGGTGTCGGCCTTGACTGAAAGGCCCGCTTTCAGCAGGCCCTCAATCACATAGATCGCTTCCCAGACGCCTGGCGGAATGAAGTGCTGGAACACCGCGATATAGTTGTCGGCGACATGCCGGTACGCGACCGCCCCCATTTTCCGGTAGCGGAAGTGATAGCCGGCCAGCAGATTGTTGTCGTAGAAGTCGTACTGCGTGCCGTCGGCCGCCACCGTCTTGCCATCGCCCCAGTGTTTCGGCAGATCCAGCCGCAGGTACAGTTCAATCAGCTCGCGCTGTGCGGTTTCGAGCTTATCCAGGCTCATATGCCGACGGTTGACGAACGAGAGCATGTGCGCGGTGACATCCGAGTCGAGATGGCGGGCGGCCTGGGTCGGGCCGAGATTGCAGCCCATCGCGAAAACGGTCAGCAGGTAGCGCTCGGCAGCCTTGCGGATCTGGGGATCGCTCCCGGACAGCGGTCCGAAGTGCCGCGTGAAATGCGTCCAGTGTTCGATGTTCGCAAGGATGTCCAGCATGTTCCGCGTCGGCAGGCGCGCGTTGAGCCGCTCCTGCAGGGCGATCGCGCTCGCCGGGATCTCCTTCGCGACGGTCTTGCGTAGGATCGGTTCGCCGTGACGGTCGATCACGACGTGCTCGCGCTTGCGCGGTAATTCGGCGTCGAGCTTGCGGGCGGCCTCCGTCAGCCATTGACGCAGATGGTGAACGAAGTCACTGCCGGTCGTTGGCATGTCGAGCTTGTCGCAATAGTCGGGCAACTGCTGCTCGCATTGCCGCCACGGCAGCAGGTGGTCGCGGTAGTCGGCGTAGGCGTCGGAGCCGGATACGCATAGATCGCCGACCCGTAGCTCCTCGGCCATGTACGAGAACACGCAGAGTTCGAGGTACCGGCGATTAGTCGGCGCTCCGTCGCCATGGGAGCGACGCGCGAGCTTGCGCCACCGCGGCGCGGCAAAGCCCAGATCGACGTCGGCATCGATCCACTCGCGATGCCGCGACTCGTTTTCCAGCACGACGTCGAGCGCATCGAGCAGCGAGCGGACCGGGCTGGTCGAATCCCATTCGAGCGTACGGGCGACACGCATCACGACCGAACGGTGGGCCTTGAAGTGCTTCCAGAGCAGCGGCAGATAGTTGCGGCCGCTGAACGCACGGATCGCCGCACAGCTCTCGCGCAGCGGCTCCAGATCGCCTTTCGGCGCGAGCAGCTTCCTGACCGCCTTGGCGATGGCCGTCTCGTCGGATTCGTCGGCGAGGATGTCGGCCACGCCGTCAAGCAAGACCACGAGGTCCTCGACCTGATCACGTTGTTTGCGCTGGATCACGTCCAGCTCGTCGCTCGCGCGCTTGTGGATGGCACTCATGCGCCGTACAAACATGTCGGCGAGATCGTCGCGGGCGCGCACGCGCATGCGGTTGAGCAGCGCGACGATTAACGTGTAGCGCTTCTCGGGTTGTGTGTCGTTTCTGAGGGCCGACGCATCGAGCGCCATCGCCTGATTCGCGAGCGAGCGCAGCTTTGAGGCTGGAATTCCGGCGATGGCCAGTGAAAAATCGCCAAGCTCGTCGAGCCAGGCAATCTGGTCGAACAGCAGGTCCAGATGCTGGCGCGATGGGCGTTTCGCATGACGCTTGATCCAGTTGTAGGCAGTCTGCCGGCTCGACAGGTCGCGCGCGAGCAGCCGGTTAAGCGCGAGCTTCTGTGCATCGGTCAGGCGTCGCATGACGCGCTTGAAGAGCCGGGACTGTGCCCGGGCGTGGATCTGCTCGGTCATCCGGTCGAGCGTCGAGAACGCCGGCAGCTCGATATCGCGCGCGATCAGCTCGTCCATCGTCGCGTTGATAATGTCGACAGGCTGGTCCATCGTCAGTGACGCCGTGTGCGCCGCCCGTGTCGCCATCGAGTTCGCGTCGGTGCCGTAATACGGCGTCACGTTCAGCCAGGCGCGTACCGCGGCGTAATGCCGGAACAGCGTCGGGGACGACGCGGTGTCGTAGCCGAATCGCACGGTTTCCGCAATGTTCGCGGCCGCCCGCACATGATCGACGATGGCGCCCGGAATCGTGTCGAGCGGCGGGAAATAGTGCAGTTGCTGAAAGACCTTCAGCAGCACGAGCAGGCCCAATCGAGGTCGCTCGCCGCGCGTTGACCGCCGTGCCCACTCGAGTTCGTCGGATAGCGGCGTGTAGCAGGCTTGCAGTTCCCGGGGTGCCAGAACCTCGGGGAAGCGCGGGTACGCGGTGCGTTCGAGGGTAGCCATTGCGGATCGTCCGGATCGCAGAGGGCCGATCAGATTAGCGCAAGAAAAATCAGACGTTACTGCATCAAATCGTAATAATCGGCGCAATTTTCATAACCGCGGAGCTTATGATAGGAATTTGCGCTTACCTTGTTCATTCCCCTCGTAGTGTTGCTGATTAATCTCATGCCGGCGTTCGCGCCGCCCACGTGGATGGCCATGTCGTGGGTCGGCTTCAATGTTGCGGACGGCAGTCCGTTCGTCTTTGCCTTGGTCGCTGCAAGCGCGGCGACGATTGGCCGACTGGTTCTAGCGATTTTTGCGCGGACGCTCGTGCGGGGACGGCTGATGCGTGATTCCGACCGGCAAAACGTCGACGTAGTCAGAGTGTGGCTCGAGAAGCGCAGGACGTTGACCGTCAGCGCGTTCTTCTTTTATTCGCTGAGCCCGTTTCCGTCGAACTACCTCTTCATCGCGTATGGCCTGTCAGCGCTGCCCCTCAGAATGATTGGGGCAGCATTTTTCCTCGGCCGGACGGTTAGCTACACGGTCTGGGCGCATCTTGGCCGGTTCGTGTCGGCTCATGTCGACCCTGAAGGTCAGTTCGACGGGGGCTACCTAGGCGCCTACTTCATCGCCACGCAGAGCGCGTTGCTCGGGCTCGTTTACCTACTCACGAAATTCGACTGGAAGATGCTCATCGAACAACGGAAGCTGGTGTGGCGGCGATCGATGAAGCCGCCCGGGCACGCCGAGCATGGCAGTACTACCCGACGTTGAAACGAAACGGTGACGCAAACCGCGCAGCAGCCTTATGGCGCGCCATTTCGCTTAACCGATCGGACCAAGTCAGCGGCGCGCGATCGACTTGGCTCGTCGATTATTGCGGCGTTCGATTCGGACAGCTGCGGCAAAGCAACATGACGCCGTGGCGATCGGGGTCGGCCCAGTAAAAGTGCACGTCGATGGCACCCCGCGAAGGCACCGCGACCTCTTTCGTTTCCGTAACGTGCCGGTCACGGGCGGCTATCCGATAGCGGCCCGCAGGCACGCGAACGAATAAAAACGGCCCCTCCGTGCGCACTGCGAGCGCCACGTGCTGGCCGGAAGTAATGCTGACATCGACGTCAGAAAGGTAGTGACCGGCTTTCGATGCAAGCGTGATGACGATGAGGTCGGCTTGCCATGTCTGCGCTTCTCTCAGAATGACGTAGGCGACGTCGTCATGACTCCAGGCAGTGCTGATGACCTCGGTCGTCACGTCGTCGGCGCCGACGCGCTCGAGCTCCGGCTTGGCAGCCGCCAGCGCCTGTTCGCCCTGTTTGACGAAAGCATCTTCCAGCGCGTCGAGCGGCACTGTGTCAGCGAGTTGCGCAGCGCGATCCACGACATAGATGGCGCGTAGTTCAGCTTTGGAGCTGGCGAGCGTCAGACCGAATCTCAGCGCTCGCAGAGCTAGATCGCTGCCGTCGAGTGCGAACAGGACGCGCTCGGGAGCACGGTGAGCGCGATTCTCGCCGGGCGCGGGGACGACTAATATCGGGCAATGGGAAAGCTTGACAAGCGGCTCCGATACCGTGCCGTTGACCCAGCGAGACAGCCATCCATGATGCTCGCGGGCCCCGACGATCAGCAAGTCGGCATGCCATGTGCTTGCACAATCGAGCAGCGCATGGGTGGCATCGCCCCCGTGTTTCGCAAGCTCGACCACCTCCGTGTCCAAGTGCACGTCATCGTGTGCAAATCGCTCGCGCGCTTGGTTCACGGCATCCGTCGCATCCCGCAGCAATTCGTCGCGCGCTTCGTCCAGGAAGGACGACGACAACGAGCCGGTCGGAACCAGCGTGCGCGGGTTTTCGGCCACACTGACGATGCGAACGTCTGCGTGCGGCGACGCTATGTGCTGCGCGAATTGCAATGCCCGCTTCGACGCCTCGGACAGATCGGCTGCGATGAGAATCCTCCGCGGCCCGGTAGGGGTGTCGTAGGACGTGTTTTCATCGTTCATGGGCTGCTCCGAGAAGGTGTTTTCCAATATTGTCTGCGTCGCGTTGTGTCGACGATTGACGGAAATCAACTCGGTGCATCGGGATGCTGCCGGTTACCGCTTGCTCGAGGCGAATCGAAGAGCCGCAATCTGGCGAACGGGCTTTCGGGCTATGAGTTTTTGGGTGACGGCTCTTCCTACGTTGAGCGTCTACATGTCCTGCCCAAGGACGTCATCCATCAGCGGCACCGCCGCGAGCAAGACGAGCAGCGCGGCCAACGGCACGGTTACGACAAAGCCAGCATGCTTAAAGCCGATCGCGCCAGCGATGCCACCGCAAAGAAACGAGCCCAGTAGCGAGGCGAGCAGCATAAGGCGTCGCCGATCGCAGCGCACGAAGGCCGCGTTCATCATGGGGCCGTTGCGCGGTCCGTTCCAGTAGACGAGGCGGCCGAGTTCAATGCCCATGTCGGTCACCAGACCGGTCACATGCGTGGTGCGGATTTCCGCGTTTGAAATCTTCGTGATCATCGCGTTCTGCAATCCCATCACAAAACAGAGCAATGCCACAGTCGCCGGCATAAAAAGGATGCGGTGAGACTCGAGATTCGATCCGAGTAACCCAAAGCAAAGCAGAAAGATCGCCTCGAGCACGAGCGGCAACGCATATCGGCTGCGTAGTTCCCGCCGTCGTCCCCAATTGATCAGGATAGTTGACGAAGCCGCCCCGAAGACGAACGAGGCCAGTGAAGATAGGCCGCTTGCGAACAAATCGATGCTACCGAGAGCGATGTTGTCTGCGAGCGACGATACGATCCCCGACATGTGCGACGTATATTGGCCCACTGCGAGAAAACCGCCGGCATTTGCGGCTCCGGCGACAAACGCTAGAGAGCGGCCGAGACGCCGGTTGGCTTCGTCGGTACGCTCGGGGTGCGTGAAACCGCGGAGATACTGAATGGGCATGCTGAATTTTGTCAGTCAACGACGATCCGTTCTTGAACGGCCTAAAGGAAACCATCGCGGGACCATTGTCGTCAGCACCTCATCCTTGAGCACGACATGATGGAATAGCGCCGCGAGAGCGTGAAGGCCGGCAAGCCACATAATCGCATCGCCTAGCCACGTGTGGATTGTCGCGATGATTTCACCTGCGTCGTGTGACGCGCCGAACAATGGAGCGATTTCAACGCCGGCCAATAGCGTCAGTGGGTGGCCTTCGAGCCACGCACCCGTGATAGCCGTCAGGGGAAGCGCGAGCAGAAGCAGGTACAGCGCCCATTGGACGGCCCTCGCCGTGAAATCCATCCATGCCGGAACCGGCTGCGCCTGCGGTCGGGTATCGACCGCTCGCCAAAGCAGTCTGATGATCGCGAGCGCAAAAACGCAGAGCCCCAGCGTCTCGTGAAGCCGCCGGTCGAACTCGTGCGCGGATGAATAGACCCGTTGCTCATGCCCCCCTGGACCGTATATGAAAGCCACGAGGACAAAAATGGCTGTAAGCCAGTGAAACAACTGTGCAACGGTCCGATAGCGGACGCGAGCGCTTTTCATCAATCTGCCCCCCGTTTTTGGATCAGCCGCGCGCTATCAACCGTCGGCGGTTACTTAAGGAATGCGGCCCATCATACGAGCATTACATTAACGCGAGCTTAAGCGTCGTGTGCGCCGCGCCGATAGCGCGCTTGTTTCAGATCAATTGCCGACTCGAAAATCGCCAGTACCCTTGACGATATCCACCTCCATACGCTCGAGGATGAGGGGCGACCAGCGCGTATTCCTCGCACAGGCTTCCTTCTGCATACGTTATGCCGCAAGTGCTTCGCTCCGTCGACTTCATGTTGCTGATCATCTCGGCGCTTACGCTGTCAGTGGGGGGCGCTTGCGCCGCGCTCGGGATGCACCCGCTTGCCCGCGCTGTGTGGCTGGCCGGCGCGTCGGTGATTCTCCTTGCGTTGACGGCTTCGATTGCGAAAGCGATGCTCAAGCGTCAGCTAGGCATCGATATTCTCGCGTGGATAGCGATCGGTCTGGCGCTCACGCTTGGCGAAACGCTCGCTGCTGCTGTCATCGCGTTAATGGTGGCCAGCGGCCGAGCGTTGGAAGGCTATGCGCAGAGCCGCGCAAGGCGAGAGATGACAGCATTGCTTCGACGAGCACCGCGTCACGCGACACGGTGGGAGAGCGGCGAATGGCATGCGGTTGCGCTCGATAGCGTACGTCGCGGGGAACGGCTTCTCGTTCGCAGTGGCGAGTTTGTCCCAGTGGACGGGGCTCTGAGCGGCATCGCCGATTTAGACGAATCGATGTTGACAGGAGAGGCGGCGATTGCGCAGCGCCTATCGGGCGAGTCGGTGTCCAGCGGCGTCGTCAATGCAGGTGCGCCGTTCGAGATGATTGCGTCCGCGAGCGCGGCAGACAGCACGCTTGCCGGTATTGTTCGCATGGTGCATGCGGCGCAACGTGAGCGCAGTCCCTCAGCTCGCCTCGCCGACCGCTATGCGATGTTTTTCGTTTTCGTTTCATTGGTGTTGGCCGGGGCTACCTGGCTCGCAACGGAGGAGATCACGCGTGTGCTTGCAGTGCTCGTCGTGGCTACTCCATGCCCACTGATTCTCGCCGTACCCGTGGCGATCGTTTCGGGCATGTCGAGCTGCGCGAAGCGAGGAATCTTAGTCAAAGGCGGCGGCGCGTTGGAGCGGCTCTCGCAGGCATCCATTCTCTTTTTCGACAAAACCGGCACACTCACGGGGGGACGCGCGCGCATAGTGTCGATCGAGTGCGGCCCCGAGACGAGCGAGGACGCAGTGCTTCGCTTCGCGGCTTCTCTGGCGCAAGCGTCGGCCCACGTCATCTCCGACGCTTTGACGGTCGCGGCGCGCGAGCGTGACGTCGATCTGCTTCCGCCTTCGGCAGTTATCGAAACGCCGGGCGCGGGCCTGACGGGGCAGGTCGACGGCCGGACCGTTTCGATCGGCGGTTTTTCTTACGTTTGCGCGCGTGCGAGTGTCGCGCCGTGGAGTGCGGCCTTCCTTCGAAAGGCGAGCCTTGACGGAGGTGCGTCAGTATTCGTCGGTGTCGACGGCGTCATGACCGGGGCAATCCAAATGGCAGACCAGTTGCGATTGGAAAGCCCAAGGGCGCTGCGCCTTCTTCGGCGAGAAGGCATCGAGCGGCTGGTGATGCTGACAGGCGACCGGCGCGACATCGCCGAGACTGTCGGCGCGATGTTGGGCGTGACGGAGGTGTTCTCGGAACAGACGCCGGCCGGCAAGCTGAGCGCCATCGAAGCCGCGCGCCGTGAAGGTACCGTAATCATGGTGGGCGACGGCGTGAACGATGCTCCCGCGCTCGCGGCTGCAGACGTTGGCGTCGCGATGGGTGCGCGCGGCGCGACGGCCTCATCCGAGGCTGCGGATGTAGTCTTATTGGTCGACCGCCTTGATCGTCTCGTGGACGCGGTGCGCATCGCCCGCCGTGCGCGCCGGATTGCGGTTCAAAGCGTTTTGGCGGGCATGGCGATGTCCATCTTGGCGATGGCCGTCGCGGCAGTCGGGCTTCTGCCGCCAATTGCGGGCGCGATCCTTCAGGAATGCATCGACGTAGCGGTCATCGCGAATGCACTACGAGCGTTGAAGGGAACGGCAGGGCGGGGCTCCGATCATCTTTCACGCAGTGACACAGACCGTCTGAGGGCGGAGCACGTGCAGCTCGGGGATATGATGGCGAAAATCGGAGCGCTTGCTGACGAATTGCCCCGACTTCCGGGCACATCGGTGGCCGGCGCGCTCGCCAATTTAAACGACTCGCTGATTCGCCAACTGGTGCCCCACGAACAGCACGACGACGCTCAGGTGTATCCCGGTTTGGCGCGTCTATTGGGCGGGGAAGATCCGATGGCAGCGATGAGTAGCATGCATCGCGAGATCTTTCGGATCGTACGGCTGCTCGCCCAAATGACCGAAAACCTGCCTCCCGAGGGGCCCGATGCCGATGGTGTGCGCGAATTTCAGCGCTTGCTGTACGGGCTCGATGCCATCGTGCGCTTGCATTGCGCGCAAGAGGACGAACTGTTCCACTCGCTTGGCGATGATGGTGTAACGCCAGCTGGAGCCTGACGGTCGTTCGACGAAAGCACCAAACGAAACGGTCACCGCGAGTCCCGCACCGTCGATGCCGTGCTCGAAGCGCATCTGCCCGTTGAAGTAGCTCACGATGCGCGCGACGATCGATAGGCCCAAACCGCTGCCTGGTGCCGTGGCGCCGGTGCCGCGATAGAAGCGGTCAGTCAGCCGCGACATTTCCGATTCGGCCACGCGGTGACCATCGTCTCGAACGACGAGCCCGACAAAGTCGCCATCATCGCGCAGCGTCACTTCAATGTGAGCGCCCATCATTCCGTACTTGATCGAGTTGTCGAGTCTCTCCCGCGGATTGATTTTTGAATTTGACATAATCTCAATTATCAACTCTGTTGGTGTAGCGGCTATGTGCAAATGTCGTGTTCTAGCTAGATAGAAATGTCGTGTTTTGACCTCGGTATGCTTGGCGGTTCCCCGCGGGACGACGGA
>CAYRLJ010000005.1:0-86554 GCA_964425025.1 uncultured Burkholderia sp.
CACGGCCGGATGGATCGCCGGTAATGCAGTTACCGGAGCACGGCGACGCTTACAACGAAATTTACATCAATCAAAAGTGGTATGGGCTCGTACCGGATGCGTCGCTGCTCGACCCGTCTGGGACTGTAAAAAAAGAGCTTGATATAAATGATTCTGGGAAAACTGTGTTGGAACATTTCGGTGACACTATGTTCCGGGTCGTACAAAATCAATCAAGATTAAAGAATACGTACCACGGCAGGACGTATGTTGCCTATGGCGACGGCGCACTCAAACGGGGGCTCGAAAAGGGAAAGAATCTCGCAAACTTGCTTACCTGGGGCAGAGTGATATGGAAAGGCATCATGCCGTCCGATGTGACGAAGGAAGAACTGCGCGCCGCAAAGCTACTGCACGACTCGCGTACCGGCAATGTACGAGTCTACCTGGAAGCGCGCAAGCTGGCCGTCGAGTTCGAGGTACAAAAAGTAAGTAGATTGCCGGCTAGTTCGGAGGAGTTCGGCTTGTCGCCGCACGACAGCAAGAACGGGATCATCGCGGGTGACGGTACGGTGCCAGTATTGTCAGCCGAAGCGCAGGCACGCGGACTCGCTCCAGGCGTGAAGGGGGATGACGCCCAGGGCGTGCAGATGGCGTTCGCTCAACACGGCTACGATCACCAATTCAGCTACAACCATCCGTGGACGCGCTGGGCCGTGCTATACAGCGTCGCACAGATCGCACAAGACGCGCCGGAGCCTTCATGCTGAAGCCCATCGCGAAAATTCTACTGTTTATGGCAGGCATGTGTGCCGGCTCGATTGCATTCTCCAGGGAACCAATAATGACTAATCCCTTGCTTTCCGACGCGCGTCCGTGGTGCATCGGTCGCCTCATATTCGACAGGCCCGCGACGAGCGAGGTTTCAAATCAGCGGTATGAGGTCAGAGGCGATCAGCTCGAGACTCAGTACAACGTGTCGGCAGACACGTATCACGAAAAGATCAATGCGTTGGATAAAACCTTGCGCACCAACCAGCGTGTAAATCCAGTCGATTTAAAGGAAAAGACAGGGCATGCGTGGCTCGAAAAAATCGTTGCACCGACCAAGGATTCGAGAGTCTTTGTCTATCAGGAAGGAGTGGCAAAAGCCGCGAAGTTGCCGTTTCACACAGAGGGATACATTTTTGCAGATGGAACGCTGTTTCACACAACTGGCTGGATCGGTTCCTCTGCGATCGAAAGGGTAGAAGAAATCTATAATGACACGTACCGTCGCATTAAGGCGCGAAACAACTCGACGGTACCGGCCGAATCGGGCTTCTGCTTTGACGGCGGGATCGTAACCGGCTCGTCGCAGTACGGCGAAAAGGTCAGTCAATCGTTTTCGCTAATGCCTGGCAGGCCTGCTCTGTTGGTGATACAACTGCGCAACTCGGTAGACGTGGATCAAAACGAGTCGCTGATAAAAACACTACCGGACCTCAAAGCCCAACTGAATCGCCTGCCCGGGCACTACCGCGTTCTCCGCGAGGCCAAACGTACCGTTGCCGGCATGAACGCCGAAGAAGTTTTGTTCGAGCTCAAAGACGGCGGAATCACGTCATACCGGTTCTACCTGCTCGCTCCGGGCGACCCGAGCACATTGGCCAAGCCCCACACCGCCGTTCAGCTACTGCTCGGCGCAGGCAGCCCGGATTTGACACCCGAGCAAGCCACCTCGCCCGTCGACGAAGCTGGAGCGCTTCAGGTATGGGATACGCTGCTGAACAGCCTGCGGCTGCGTCCAGGCGCCGTGTAAAGGGAGTCCGTATGCGCCGATACGACATCGTTAAGGGAGACTCAACGACCGCTGGCGGCATCGTGCGAAGCGCGGATGGCAACGATCTGATAGGCCAAAGCGAGCAGGCATACGAGAACGATCCAGTCTGGTGCCCGGCTTGCAAGACGACGGGCAAGATCGTCTGCGACGGGCCAAGGATCTCGACTACGGCGCCGGACGGTCGACAGGCCGCGTTAAGCGATGATCTTTGTGTGTGCCAGTGCTCAACGCCACCGCGACTGGTGGCATCGCAATCTGTTTCGTATATCGAAATTTGAACGAAGGAAGGAAAAGATGGTTAAAAAATTTCAATTCAATCCCCCGCCTTTGAACCGCGAGAGACTCGCGTGCGTTGCGAAAATCCGCTTTTAAGCGCCCTCGCCCAGCGCGTTCAACAGCACCGCCGCCTGCGCCTCGATACCCTCGCCACGGCCAAGGTAACCGAGTTTCTCGTTCGTCTTCGCCTTTACGTTCACGCACGCGGGCGGCAACCCGAGATCTTCGGCGATGTTCGCACGCATCGCGTCGATATGCGGCGCGAGCTTCGGCGCTTGAGCGATGACCGTGCTGTCGACGTTCACGATCGAAAAGCCCGCTTGCTTGATGCGCGCCGCGCATTCGCGCAGCAGCACACGGCTGTCCGCGCCCGCGAAACGCTTGTCCGTATCGGGAAAATGGCGGCCGATGTCGCCGAGGCCCGCCGCGCCGAACAGCGCATCGGTAACGGCATGGAGCAGCACATCCGCGTCGGAGTGGCCAAGCAGGCCGCGCTCGTAGGGCACCGTCACGCCGCCGATGATGAGCGGCCGGCCCGCCACCAGTGCGTGCACGTCATAGCCTTGTCCGATTCTGAAGTTCATTTGCGTGTTCTCAATGCTTTGGGTCTGGCGATCCGAAGGTCGCCGTTGGATGGTTGGAAGCCTATGGCCGGTCACGGTCGCCGCAATCAGAATGCGCCGACTACCTCACCTACTTGGCCATTTGCCGGAAAAGCCTCAAGCGCGATGCGTCAGAATTGCCTCGGCCAGCGCGAAGTCTTCGGGATAGGTGACCTTGAAATTGCGCAAGCTGCCTTGAACGAGACGCGGCGCGTGGCCGAGCCATTCGATCGCGCTGGCCTCGTCGGTCAAATCGTGACCATCCCGTTCGGCCTGTGCGATCGCTTCGCGCAACATGCCGATGCGGAACATCTGCGGCGTCTGTGCCTGCCAAAGCCCGCTGCGGGGCTCCGTCCGCGCAATGCGATCGCCGCTCTCGCTATCCACCCGCTTGAGCGTATCGGCCACGGGAAGCGCCATGATGCCGCCCACATCGTCGCCCGCCAGCGCCCCGATCAGCGCGCGGATCAGCTCCGGCGTGATCCCCGGCCGGGCGGCGTCGTGCACAAGAACCCAGTCTTCGTCGGTTGCCCCCAGTTCGACGAGCGCATCGAGCCCGTTTCTGACCGACGCCTGCCGCGACGCGCCACCGCAACGGCGCACGGCAAAGCGCAGCGGCGCGAATCGCTGCGCGTCGAAATGCGTGTCGTCGGGCGAAACCACGACGAGCGTTTGCGCGAGTTCCTGGCAGGCGTCGAACGCGGCCAGCGTGTAATGCAGCAACTCGCGCCCGGCTACGGAGCGATATTGCTTGGGCATCGGTGCACCTGAACGGCTGCCGGTGCCCGCGCAAGGAATCAGTGCAAAGAAGCGGGAAGTCACGTCGTTAAAGTCGGGCCAAACAGGCCGCCAGTCAAAAATGGACGACGGATTTTATAATAGGCGCTTTGCTCCGGGCATCTCACGAGTCGTTCGATGCGATACCCGGCGCTCGAAAGCCCGTCGCCCGGCCGCCTGCCGCGCCCGCGCCATGGGGTTTCGTCACGTTTACGCTAAGGCCACCCGCCCTTCGTCATGCCGCCATCCACCCCCTCGTCCGCCTCGCCCAGTCTGCCGCTCGCAGTCGTCAAACCCGGTCAACGCTTCTCGTTCGACGGTACGTACGGCTCGTCCGACGCCCTGCTGATCTCGCGCTACGGCGAAGCAGCGCGCGCGCAGGCGCAGCCGGGAAAGGCCCCGCTCATTGCGGTCGTCTGCGCGAGCGCCGTCGATGCCCAGCGCCTGGCCCAAGAGATCCCTTGGTTTGCGCCGAATGCGCGCGTGCGCCTGCTGCCGGACTGGGAAACGCTGCCGTACGACACGTTCTCCCCGCACCAAGACCTCGTTTCGGAACGGCTCGCGACGCTGCACGATCTGGGCGAAGGCCGCTGCGACATCCTGCTCGTGCCCGCCACAACGGCACTCTACCGCATGCCGCCCGCTGCGTTCTTGGCCGCCTATACGTTCTCGTTCGCGCAAGGCGAGCGGCTTGACGAAACGAAGCTGAAAGCGCAACTGACGCTCGCGGGCTATGAGCACGTGAGCCAAGTGGTGAGACCGGGCGAATACTGCGTGCGCGGCTCGCTGATCGACCTCTTTCCGATGGGCTCGCCGCTGCCGTACCGAATCGATCTGTTCGACGATCAAGTCGATTCGATTCGCGCATTCGACCCGGACACCCAGCGCAGCCTCTATCCCGTGCGTGACGTGCGCCTGCTGCCGGGGCGCGAGTTCCCGTTCGACGAAGCGGCGCGCACGGCCTTTCGCAGCCGGTGGCGCGAGGTGTTCGAAGGCGATCCGAGCCGTTCCTCGATCTACAAGGACATCGGCAACGGTGTGCCGTCGGCCGGCATCGAGTATTACCTACCGCTCTTCTTTAACGAAACCGCCACGCTTTTTCACTACCTGCCCGCGGATGCGCATCTCGCATTCGTCGGCGATTTGGACGGTGCAATCCGGCGCTTCACGGCCGACACGAAGCAGCGCTACAACTTCCTGTCGCATGACCGCGAGCGGCCGATCCTCGAGCCGCTGCGCCTGTTTCTGTCCGATGACGATTTCTACACGCTCGCCAAGCCGTTCGCGCGTCTTGTGCTGCCGGCGGCCTCGGACGGCGCGTGGGCCACGGCGCTGCCCTCCCTGGCGATCGATCGGCACGCCGACGACCCCGTACTCGCATTGCGCCGCTACGTGGAAGGCGGCGCGCGCCGCGTGCTCGTCGCGGCCGAATCGGCGGGTCGACGCGAGACGATCGCGCAACTGTTCGCCGAGCACGGCTTGCGTCCCGCCGCCGTCGACAGCTATGAGGATTGGCTAACGAGCGAAGAGCGCTTCACGCTCGGTGTGTCCCCGCTGACGCGCGGCTTCTCACTGCCCAGCGAGGACATGGCGATCGTCACCGAGACGGAGCTTTATGGCGCGCTGGCACGCCGGGCCGGCCGCCGTCGCCAAGAACAGGCGAGCAGCGTCGATTCGATGGTGCGCGACCTGTCGGAGCTGAAGATCGGCGATCCCGTCGTGCACGCGCAGCACGGCATCGGCCGCTATATGGGCCTCGTGACGATGGATCTCGGCGAGGGCGAGACCGAGTTCCTGCATCTGGAATACTCGGGCGAGAGCAAGCTCTACGTACCGGTGGCGCAGTTGCACGTGATTTCGCGCTACAGCGGCGCCGATCCCGAAAGCGCCCCGCTGCACGCGCTCGGCTCCGGCCAATGGGAAAAAGCCAAGCGTCGGGCCGCGCAGCAGATCCGCGATACGGCCGCCGAACTGCTGAACCTGTATGCCCGGCGCGCCGCGCGCGAAGGTCACGCGTTCCAGCTCGAACCGCGCGACTATACGAAATTCGCGGAAAGTTTCGGCTTCGAGGAAACGCCCGACCAGGCCGCGGCGATCGCCGCGGTAATCGGCGACATGACGGCGGGCCGGCCGATGGACCGGCTCGTCTGTGGCGACGTCGGCTTCGGCAAGACGGAGGTCGCGCTGCGCGCGGCGTTCATCGCCGTCATGGCGGGCAAGCAAGTCGCTCTGCTCTCTCCCACGACGCTGTTGGCCGAGCAGCATACGCAGACGTTCACGGACCGCTTCGCCGATTGGCCGGTGCGCATCGCCGAGCTCTCGCGCTTCAAATCGACCAAGGAAGTGAACGCGTCCGTCGAGCAAATCAACAACGGTTCGGTCGACATCGTCATCGGCACGCACAAGCTGCTGTCGTCGGATGTGCGCTTTAAGCGGCTGGGCCTCGTCATCATCGACGAAGAACACCGCTTCGGCGTGCGCCAAAAGGAAGCGCTCAAGGCACTGCGCGCGGAAGTCGACGTGTTGACGCTGACGGCTACCCCGATTCCGCGCACGCTTGGCATGGCGCTCGAAGGTTTGCGCGATTTTTCGGTCATCGCAACCGCACCGCAAAAACGTCTTGCTATCAAAACGTTCGTCCGGCGCGAAGAAGATGGCGTCATTCGCGAGGCCATGTTGCGCGAGCTCAAGCGCGGCGGCCAAGTCTATTTCCTGCACAACGAGGTCGAGACGATCGAGAACCGCCGCGCGATGCTCGAGGCGCTCGTGCCCGAGGCGCGCATCGCCGTCGCGCACGGCCAGATGCACGAGCGAGAACTCGAGCGCGTCATGCGCGATTTCGTGGCGCAGCGGGCCAACGTGCTGCTTTGCACCACCATCATCGAAACCGGCATCGACGTGCCCACCTCGAACACGATCATCATTCACCGTGCCGATAAGTTCGGCCTTGCGCAGTTGCACCAGTTGCGCGGACGCGTGGGACGCTCGCACCACCAAGCCTATGCGTATCTGCTCGTGCATGATCCGCAAGGCCTCACTAAGCAGGCGCAGCGCCGGTTGGAGGCGATTCAGCAGATGGAAGAACTCGGCTCGGGCTTCTATCTCGCGATGCACGACCTCGAGATTCGCGGCACGGGCGAAGTACTCGGCGACAAGCAGTCGGGCGAGATCCACGAGATCGGCTTCCAGCTTTATTCGGACATGCTCGCCGATGCCGTGAAGGCGCTGAAGAACGGACAAGAGCCGGACCTGACGGCGCCGCTCGCCGCCACCACGGAAATCAATTTGCACGCGCCGGCGATTCTGCCCGCCGACTACTGCGGCGACGTGCAAGAGCGCTTGTCGATCTATAAGCGGCTTGCCAGTTGCGAGACGAGCGATTCGATCGACGACATCCAGGAAGAGCTCATCGATCGCTTCGGCAAGCTGCCGCCGCAGGCGCACGCGCTCGTCGAAACGCATCGGCTGCGGCTCGCGGCGAAACCGCTCGGCATCTCGAAGATCGATGCGGGGGAAGTCGCGATCAGCCTGCAATTCGTGCCGAACCCGCCGATCGATGCGATGCGAATCATCGAGATGGTGCAGAAGCACAAACACATCAAACTTGCCGGGCAAGACAAGCTGCGCATTGAAACGCGCAGCCCCGACTTGTCCGTGCGCCTCGCGACCGTCAAGGAATCGCTGAGGGCGCTCGGTGCGCCGGCACGGCAAAGCGCGGGGGCCGCGGCACGGTGAGGACGGATGTAGCACGGCTTTGCACCGCCCTTGCAGCCTGGCACGGGTCTCGCGCTGGTCTCGCACAGAGGTGGCGCAAGAGGTCGAACGGCGTGGCGTGCTACACCATTCGCGCTTATCTGATGGCGCACTGCACAAGCGCGCACACACGCCAATTTAGCGCCATCGCTTGGGGCTTTCCCCAATTTTTGGGTATGATCTGAGCCAACTAAAGGCCGGAGCTTCGTTATGTCGCAGGATGCCGAAACAACGCAGTACGCCTCTCCTTCGTCCCCGTCCGCGCCTGCATCGGCTCCCCCCGCTTCGCAATCGCCGCTCGGCCTCGCCTGGGTCGAACGTCTCGTCTCGATCGATACGACGAGCCGCGTCCCGAATCTCGGCCTGATCGAGATGGTGCGCGATGCGCTGGCCGCGCTCGGCATCGCCTCGACGCTCACGCACGATCACCGAGGTCAATGGGCAAACCTGTTCGCGACGATTCCCGCCCGCGACGGAGCGACGAACGGGGGCGTGGTGCTGTCGGGGCACACGGACGTCGTGCCGGTTGACGGTCAAACGTGGGATACCGATCCATTCAAGCCTGAAGTGCGCGGCAGCCGGCTCTATGGGCGCGGCACCTGCGATATGAAAGGCTTCATCGGCAGCGCGCTCGCGCTCGTGCCTGAGATGCTGGCTACCCAGCTCGCCAAGCCGATTCACCTCGCGCTTTCCTTCGACGAGGAGATCGGCTGCACGGGCGCGCCGTTTATGATCGCCGAGCTCGGGCAGCGCGGCTTGACGCCGGAAGGATGCATCGTCGGCGAACCGACGAGCATGCGCCCCATCGTGGCCCACAAGGGCATCAATGCCTATCGTTGCTGCGTGCGCGGGCACGCGGCCCACTCGTCGCTGACACCTAAGGGATTGAATGCGATCGAGTACGCGGCGCGCTTGATTTGCCACATTCGCGACCTAGCCGACGGCATGCGCCGCGACGGCCCGTTCGACGAGTGCTACGACGTTCCTTTCACAACCGCGCAAACGAGCACGATCGAAGGCGGCAACGCGATCAATACCGTCCCTGCCGAGTGCCGATTCGCGTTCGAGTTCCGCAATCTTCCCACGCTCGATCCCGAGACGATCTTCGCGCGCGTCGAGCGCTATGCGCACGAAACCTTGCTGCCGCAAATGCGCCGAGAGCACCCGGACGCGGCCATCGAATTCACGAAGATCGCCGCGGCGCCTGGGCTCGATGCCTCGGAACAAGCGGCCATCACGGCGCTCGTGCGTGCGCTGACGGGCAATCGCGAAACGCGCAAGGTCGCCTACGGCACCGAGGCCGGGCTGTTCGCGCGCGCCGGCGTGCCGAGCATCGTCTGTGGCCCCGGCGATATCGAACAGGCGCACAAACCAAACGAATACGTCGAGCTCGCGCAACTCTCGGCGTGCGAGGATTTTTTGCGCAAGTTCATTCGCAGTATGTCGGTCGGCGCACAGCCGTAGCGCGCGACTTCCCCTCTACGACGCGCTTCGAGCCATGTCATCGACCGCCATGCCTACCGATCGCACCATCGACGCCGAACCGATCCCCACGCTCGACGCCATCGCCACCCAGCATTTCGCGCTGACGCCTTGGGTGGCGCGCACGCCTGTGTTCGAGCGGCACGATCTGACATCGCTCGAAGGCACTTGGATCAACTTTAAGTTCGAGTTGCTGCAGGCGAGCGGCACATTCAAGGTACGCGGCGCTTTCACGAATCTGCTCGCGCTCGATGCCTCGCAGCGCAGCGTCGGCGTAACCTGCGTATCGGGCGGCAATCACGCGGCCGCCGTGGCGTATGCGGCGATGCGGCTCGGCATGAGCGCGAAGGTCGTCTTGCCGCGCACGACGAGCCCCGCGCGGGTTGCGCTATGCCGGCAATACCGCGCCGAAGTCGTATTGGCCGACACGCTGACCCAGGCGCTCGAACTCGTGCGTCGCATCGAGGCCGAGGAAGGCCGTTTTTTCGTGCACCCGTTCAATGGTTATCGAACGGTACTAGGCGCGGCAACGCTCGGCTATGAATGGGCGACGCAAACGCCCGACCTCGATGCCGTGATCGTGCCGATCGGCGGCGGTGGACTCGCCGCGGGTGTGTCCACCGCTTTGCGCTTGGCTAGTGCGCGCGTGCACGTCTATGGCGTCGAGCCCGAAGGCGCCGATGTGATGAGCAAGAGTTTCGCCGCCAACCATACGATCAAGATGGGCGCGATGAATACGATCGCGGATTCGCTGGCGGCGCCCCACACGGAGCAATACAGCTACGAGCTGTGCCGCCGTCATATCGATCGAATCGTCACGGTCTCCGACGACGCGTTGCGCCGCTCGATGGCCAAGCTCTTTACCCGCTTGAAGATCGCCGTCGAGCCCGCGTGCGCGGCGCCGCTGGCCGCGCTGCTCGGCCCGCTGCGCGAAACGCTGCAAGGTAAACGCGTCGGCATTTTGCTGTGCGGCTCGAACACCGATCCGGCTACGTTCGCCTCGCAGATCGAGAACGTGCCGGACTGAGCCGCGCCCCACCTTACGTGGCCGCGCCCGACGACCGATGTTCGACATCGGCATGAAACAATGAACAATGAACAACGATAAGCGACGGCATCGGCACGCATCGATGCTCTTCGATCGTCGGAGTTATCCCCAGATTTTGTTGACAGACCTGTTGATAAACTCGGGGCGAGCGCGCTAAGCAGTTGTACGCACAACGATTTCTGTTCCCGGCGCGGTTCGAGTCAGATCCGCGCATTCCAGCGCCGAGCGGCCGACCTCACCCCCCAATTACCGCGCGATGAACGGCGATCCCTTCCATCGGATCCATCGGCTCGCGCCATGGCGCACGCTCGAGCATACGGCGTGTATCCTCGTAGCCAGCCGCGCGGCGACGCGCGATCCCGTTCGGCGAAAAGTCGATGTCCTTGTGCAGATCGTCGTCGCCGAAGCTCGGCGCATCGAGTTCGACCACCTGCATCGTCGTACCGCAGCCCCAGGCAAGTAGCTCTTGCACGGCCTGAGTGTCGCGCATCGGCTCCGCGACGTATCGCTCGAGCTCGCGGATCACATGGCGCAATCGATGAATCTGGCGCTGGCGTTCGAGATGGCTGCTCGCGCGGCTCGAATATTGGATGTCGCGCTGGCGCACCATGGCTTCGACGATCGATTCGGGTTCGCGCCCATTCGCAGGCCATAGTTGAACGGCGAAGATGACGGAGCTGCGGCGCGGTCGATCGTCGAGCACGGCCTCGAGCGGCGTATTCGAATAAATGCCGCCGTCCCAATACGATTCGCCATCGAGTTGTACAGAGGGAAAGCCGGGCGGAAAGGCGGCCGACGCCATCACATGCTCGACGGTGAGCGCCTCGTCGCGATTCGTGAAGTAGCGCATGCGCGCGTCGGTGACCTGGACAGCACCGACGGTGAGGCGGACGTTGCGCGCTTTGAGGTAGTCGAAATCGACGAGCGTATGCAGCGTCTCGCGCAGGGGCTGCGTCGTATAGAACGCAGCGTGCTCGCGGCCCAGCCGTACGTTCAGAGCCCACCACGCGCCGGGCGACGGCGTGAAGAATGCAGGAATGCCCTGCAGGAAGATCGACGCGCGGCGCCACCAATCATCGAACATCGGCAGCCACCCCGACGTCATGCTGCCCGCCGTCGCGACGCGAGACCAAAACGCATCGAGCCGAGCAAGACGGGTATCGGGCGGATTGCCGGCGATGATTGCGCCGTTGACGGCACCGATCGAGGTGCCGATGACCCAATCGGGTTCGATACCGGCGTCGTGCAATGCCTGATAAACGCCGGCCTGATAAGCGCCGAGCGCGCCACCGCCTTGCAGCACGAGCACGACCTGGCCGGCAATCCCGGCCGCGGCGCGCCCGGCTCTGTCGTTCGGCGGCTCGTACGCGCCGCCCACCACGTTATCGCCCATCTGCCTCTCCGTTGTGTCACGCGAAGCAATCTGTACGACATACGCAGCCGGGCGGCGCCCGGATGCATCAAGCGTTAGGGGTGGTTTTCGTTGAAAAGATTGAGAATCTGCTTCTGCTCTTGTTGCGAAACGTCGGGCGGCGGTGCCGGCGGCGTGGCCAGCCCGGCCGGGCCGATCGACCCCACAGCGGCGCTGGCATCGCTTGCAGCGCCAGCTAGCGCCGTACCCGACGCCGTGCCGATGCTCGCGACGAAGCCGTTGCCCGGCACCTTGTCGGACAGATAAAGCTCGCCGCTGATCGATGCCACGTCTTCGGGCATCGCCATCGGTTGGTCTGGCACGCCGCGCAGCGCGCGCCCCATGTAGTCGACCCAGATCGGCAGCGCCAACTGCGCGCCGAACTCGCGGCTGCCTAGGCTCTTAGGCTGATCGTAGCCCATCCACGCCACGGCGACGAGCGTCGGCTGATAGCCCGCGAACCAGCCGTCCTTCGCATCGTTCGTGGTACCGGTCTTGCCCGAGAGATCGGAGCGATGCAGCGCATTGCTGCCCGCACCCGTACCGGAGGTGGCCACCGAGTGCAGCAGGCTGTTCATCAGGTATGCGTTTCCGGCGGTGATCGAGCGCGGCGCATCGCGGCCCGCGACGATCGGCTGTGCTTTCGAAATCGGCTGACCACGCGCGTCGTCGACTTCGGCGATCAGATACGGATTGACACGATAGCCGCCGTTGGCGAACACCGAGTACGCTGCAGCCGACTGCAGCGGCGTGACGAGGCCGGCACCGAGCGCCATCGGCAAATAAGGCGGCGTCTTATCGGCATCGAAGCCGAAACGCTGCGTCACGTAGTCTTGCGCGTATTTCGTGCCGATGTACGACAAGATACGGATCGAGACGAGGTTCTTCGACTTTTCGAGCGCGACGCGCATCGACATCGGCCCTTCCGGATGATCGTCGTCCTTCGGTTCCCACGGCTGACCGCCCGGCGAGCTGGGTGGGAAATACAGCGGCGCATCGTCGATGATCGTGGCCGGCGCGAGCCCCTTGTCGAGCGAGGCCGAGTAAATGAACGGCTTGAAGCTCGAACCGGGCTGACGCCACGCCTGCGTGACGTGATTGAACTTGTTCTTGTTGAAGTCGAACCCGCCGACGAGCGCACGCACGGCCCCGTCCTGCGGCACCAGCGAAACGAGCGCGCCCTCGACCTGCGGCAACTGCGTGATCTGCCAATCGCCCTTGGCATCGGGCATGAGGCGCACGACCGAGCCAGGGCGAATACGCTGCGCCTGCGACGCGCGCGAGCCGAGCGCAAACGCGGCGAAGCGCAAACCGTCGCCGCTCACCTGAGCCTTGCCGCCGTCGACGAACTGCACCGTCACATGCTTGGGACTCGCATCGGTCACGACACCCGCGACGAGCTCGCCGTCGTCAGGGTGATCGGCAAGCGCGTCGTCGATCGCTTCGTCGCGCTCGTCGCCCGCCGCCGGCAATTGCACGAATCCTTCGGGCCCGCGGTAACCGTGCCGGCGCTCGTAGTCCATCACGCCCTTGCGCACGGCGCGGTACGCGGCGTCCTGATCGGCCGAGTCGATCGTCGTCGTGACCGTCAGGCCGCGCGTGTAGGTTTCATCCTTGTACTGCGAGTACATCATCTGCCGCACCATTTCGGCGACGTACTCCGCATGCACGCTGTACTCGTTGCCGGCGACCCGCGCATGGATCGGCTCCTTCGCGGCTTCGTCGTACTGCAGCTGCGTGATGTAGCCAAGTGCGAGCATGCGCTTCAGGATGTATTCCTGCCGGATCTTCGCTCGTTTGGGATTGACGATCGGGTTGTACGCCGATGGCGCCTTGGGCAGCCCCGCGAGCATCGCGGCCTGAGCCACCGTGATGTCTTTCAGGTCCTTGCCGAAATACACGCGTGCGGCCGCGGCGAACCCGTAAGCGCGCTCGCCCAGATAAATCTGGTTCATATACAGCTCGAGGATCTGATCCTTCGTGAGTGCGCGCTCGATCTTGTAGGCGAGCATCATCTCGTAGATCTTGCGCGTGTAGGTCTTCTCGCTCGAGAGGAAGAAGTTGCGCGCCACCTGCATCGTGATCGTGCTCGCGCCCTGGGACGCGCCGCCGTGCAGCAAATCGGTCATGCCCGCGCGCAAGATGCCGAGGAAATCGACGCCGCCGTGCTCATAGAAGCGGTAGTCCTCGATCGCGAGGACCGCCTTCTTCATGATGTCGGGGATATCGTTGAAGCGCACGAGGCTGCGCCGCTCCTCGCCGAATTCCCCGATCAGCACGTGATCGGCTGTGTAGACGCGCAGCGGCACCTTCGGGCGATAGTCGGTCAGCGCCTCGAGCGACGGCAATTGCGGCGCCATGACGATCAACGCATAGCCGACGGTCAACGCGCCGACTGCGACCACCGCGGCCACGAGGCCCGCGAACGTCAATGCGAGGCGTGCGCCGAGGGAACGGCGGCGGCCATCGGGAGCGGAACGGGGAGGATCTCGGTCGTCGGCCGGACGGTCGGCGGAAGGCGGTCGTTTAATAGTAGGCATGACGGCATGAACGGCGCGGCTCTCAACGCCTCGCTCGCGCGGGCGGCAACCGCCGCGCAACTCGTTGTAATCGTGAGGCTGGCCGCTTCGGCAACTGTTCAGCACACCGCCGAGCCGGCCAACAGCGCATTTTAATGAAATCACTGATGCCGCATCGGAATTTTTTTGTAAGATTTGACACAACCCGGCACATTCACCCGATAGTGTTAGATTATCAACAGAAAATGTTGAAAGACCTGTGGAGAAGCTGCAGAAAACGCGCGCAAGTCGTTGACGCAGCGAGGAAATCACTGTCGGGGGCGTTTTGGGGCAGCGTGCGCGCTCTATCATGAAAGTTTTCGTTGCGCCGCCCCGATTCCAGGCCCTGCCCGTGCGAGCCGCACGGTGTTGTCCATTGCCAACGAGCCGAGTATGAATTCAAGCAGCGAACGCCTCGTCTTTTTCGTCACGCCCGCGCAAAAGCGCGTGCTTGCAGCCCGCGCCGCCCGTATGGGCATCAGCCTCAGCGAACTCGTGCGGCGCGCGGTGCTCGCATTCGACGATACGGGGCAAGAGGTGCGCGCGGCGGGGCTCGTCGATCGCCTAGCGGCAGCCAGCGAAGCCAGCCGCAACGACACGCTGCGCCGTCTCGCGCAAGGGTTGCCGCGCGAGAGCACCGTCGCGCAAACCGCGGCGCCGACGCACCGGTCGAGCGAAGCGACGTCGAGCGACCGCTATCTGCCGGATGCGCCGGACTCGGCATCCGGCGCCAGCTCCACCGAACTGCCCGTGGCCGCCGCCGTGGCGCGGGCCCTAGTCGCTCGAGCAGAAGCGGAAGCGGAAGCGGCCGCGCGCCCCGGCGAGCAAACGGACGCCGAAACCGAAGCGCTCGTCGCCCGCGTCATTGGCTCCTCTTCGCAAGGACCGGTTTAAGCGGGGTTTAAAGATATGCTGATGTACTATCCGCGGGCGGCAAAAACTCGGACGCGATGAAGCCGCGGCTCTTGCAATCGCGTAGCGCGCCCCGACATTCGGCTCGCGCGCCGCGCTGCCGGGTGCAACGGCGCGTAGCATAGACATCGGTACAGGACGAACCGCGCGACGCCCACGCTCGGCCCGACTTCAATTCACGGAGGATTTCATGTCGCTATTCGATTCTATTTCGCGCACCGTCAAAGGCTTGCTCAACGATGCGGCCGAGTCCGTGCAGGACCCCTCGCGCGACTCGCGTCAAATCGTGCGCGAACTCGACGACAGCATCGGTAAGGCCGAGAACGCGCTGATCGAAATCGAGGCGCAGGTCGCCACGCAGCAAAGCAAGCGCGACGCCGCCGCCGAAAAGGCGAAGAAGTATGAAGACGGCGCCAAGCGCGCACTGCAGTCGGGCGACGAAGGGCTCGCGCGCGAAGCGTTGTCGGCGCAAGCGAACGCCGAAACCGAACGCGATGCGCTCGCGAAGGAGCTCGCCACGCTGGAGCCGTCCGTCGATCAGCTTAAAAGCCAGATCGCCGATATGCGCCAACGCCGGAACGATTTGAACGCGCGCTCGAACATCCTTCAGGCGAAGCAAGAGATCGCCCAAGCCAAGGATGTCGCGGCTACCGCGCTCGGCGGCATCGGCGGCAAGAATCTGTCGGAAGACTTCCGCAAGCTAGAGGACAAAGTGGCGCTCTCGAACGCGCGCTCGGACGCACGGTTGAACTCGGCCGACACGTCTTCGGGCAAGGCGCTCGAAGACAAGCTCGCCGCGCTCGATCACGGTCCTTCCGTTGAGGATCGCCTAGCGGCACTGAAGAAGCAGATGGAAAGCAATACGCCGGCGCAATAACGCGAGGCGCTGCGCCGCGCCGCCTGGCGCGGCGCTCAAATAGGTCGATGGTTATGGAGACGGGCGCTTCCCGCCCGGGTCGGTCAATGAAAACATTCCTCGCAGCCTTGGGCGCCGCCCTGCTCTTCGTCTCGAGCGCGGCCTTCGCCGTGCCGAGCGCTAGCCAAGTCGAACACGCGATGGCGCAAGGAAATTGGCAGCAAGCCGACGCCGAGCTCTCGCAAGTTCTTTCTGCCCATCCGAACAACGCACACGCGCACTATTTGTACGGCCAAGTGCTAGAGAACGAAGGCCGCTACGCCGACGCGCTGACGCAGGTGCAGCAGGCCAAGACGCTCGATCCCCAGATCCGCTTCACGAGCCCCGAGCGCTTCGCACAAGTCGAAGCGCGCATTCGCGCGCAAGCGAACGGAACGGGCGCCACGGTCCCGCCCGCGCACGGCACCGGTAACGCCGGTCACGCGCTCACCCAAGCGTTGCCTTCCACGCCCGCGCCCACGCATCGCGGGCCGTCCATGCTCGCGTGGATCGGCCTCGCGATCCTAATCGTCGCCATCGTCTTGGTTTTGCGTTGGACGCTGCGCCGCGCACGCTCGAACGAAGACGGCCGTGTGGGCGAAGAGCGTCGCGCCCAACTCAAGCGCGCAACCGAGCTGCTCAACGCGGCCCGTTCGTTGAAGCTCGATGCGCGGCTGTCGAGTGCGCCGGGCCATGAAACGCTCGCCAGCGAAGTCGAAAGCGTCGAGAGCCAACTGCGCACGCTAGTCGAATCGCTCTCGAACAACGGCAATCCGGTACCGGCCTACCAAATCGAGGATTTGGCTCGGCAACTCGACAGTCTGCGGGCACGGGCCGAAGGCCGGCCCGACCCGAACGCGCAAGCGGCGGGTGCGGGCCCCTCCTCGGCTTACGCGCAAGAAGCCGAGCGGCTGCAGCAGCAACAGGCTGGCTATGGGACGCAGCAGCCGTATCCGCCGCAACAGCAACCGCCGGTCGTGGTGCAGCAAGGCGGTGGCGGTATGGGCGGCATGGGCGGGTTGCTGACGGGCGTGCTGCTCGGCGAAGCGCTGTCGCACGGCCGCGATCGCGTGATCGAACGCGACGTGTACATCGATGACGACGAAGCGCGTCGCCGCGCCGCCGAGCGCGGCAACGACGGCGGCGTCGATGTCGGCCAGGGCTCGAACGACTGGAACGATAACGGCGGCAATGACGGCGGTGTCGACCTCGGCAGCGACGACTCAGGCGGATGGAGCGATAACTGAGCGTGAAGCGTTCGTCTAAGATTCCGCTGCGCGTAGCGATCATCGGCAGCGGGTTCGCCGGAATCGGAATGGCGATCCGGTTGAAGCAAATGGGCGTCGCTTCGTTGACGGTCTACGAAGCGGCCTCGAGCATCGGCGGAACCTGGCGTGACAACGCCTACCCGGGCGCTGCGTGCGACATTCCCTCGCATTTGTACTCGTTCTCGTTCGCGCCGAATCCGTCGTGGTCCCGCACGTTCGCCTCGCAGCGCGAAATTCTCGCCTACTTGCAGCGCTGCGTGCGCGAGCACGGCATCGAACCGTTGATACGCTGCAACGCGCGCGTCGTGCAGGCACGTTTCGACGACGAAGCCCGCGTCTGGCGGCTCGATATCGCATCGAAAGCCGATCAATCGGAAACGGTCGAAGTCGATGTCGTCATCGCGGCGAACGGCCCCCTCTCACGCCCGGCATTGCCCACCATAACGGGTCTCGAGCGCTTTCGCGGCGCGCTGTTTCATTCGGCGCGCTGGGATCACGACTATCCGCTAGAAGGCAAAACGGTGGCCGTTATCGGCACCGGCGCGAGCGCCGTGCAGTTCATTCCGCACATCCAACCGCGCGTGGCCCAGTTGCAGGTTTTTCAGCGCACGCCGCCGTGGATCATGCCACGGCCCGACCGCGCGATCGGAGCAATCGCGAAGCGCGCGTTTCGCGTCCTGCCTTTCACGCAAAGGCTCGCGCGCTGCACAATCTACTGGCGCCATGAGGCGCGCGGCCTCGCCTTCGCCAATCCGAAATGGATGAAGGCGCCCATGCGTTTCGCCTCGAGCTATCTCGAGCGTCGTGTGAAAGACCCGGCGCTGCGAGCCAAGCTGACGCCGAACTACCTGCTCGGCTGCAAGCGCGTGCTGCTATCGAGCGATTATTTCCGGGCGATCACTCAACCTAACGTCGAGCTCGTCACCACGACGATACGCGAGATCGTCGCCGATGGACTCGTGACCGAGGACGGGCGCCACCATCGCGTCGACGCGATCATCTGCGGCACGGGCTTTGACCTTGCGGACGCCGGTGCGCCGTTCCCGGTCATCGGCGCGAACGGCGCCGACCTCGATGCGCGTTGGCTAAAAGATGGCCCCCAAGCGTATCTCGGCGCAAGCATCTCGGGCTTTCCGAACTTCTTCATGATGATCGGCCCCAACACCGGCCTCGCTCACAACTCGATGGTCTACATGATCGAGTCGCACATCGCCTACATCGCGAGTTGCCTGCGTGCACTCGACGTGCGCGGCGCGCGCACGATGGAAGTGCGCGAAGACGTGGAATACGCCTTCAACGCACGGCTGCAAAACGCCTTTCGCGGGACGGTTTGGATGAGCGGCTGCCGCAGTTGGTACCTGTCGACGCGCGGCAGGAACACGGCGCTATGGCCCGGGTTCACGTTCGCGTTTCGGCGGCTCACGCGGCGGGTGCGTCCCGGCGACTATCGGTTCAGCGATTAGAAGACTCATGCGGGCGCGCCTGCACGTGGAACACCGCCACGGCTGCATCGAGTTGCGACGCTTGCTCCTCGAGCGAGGTTGCCGCGGCGGCAGCCTGTTCGACGAGCGCCGCGTTCTGCTGCGTCACGGAATCCATCTGTACGACAGCGCGGTTGATCTGCTCGATGCCCGTCGATTGCTCGCCCGACGCCGCGCTGATCTTGCCGATGATGTCCGTCACGCGATGCACGGCGGCGACCACCTGCCCCATCGTCTCACCGGCGCGGCCCACGAGCGTGCTGCCGTTTTGGACCTTATCGGCCGACGCCGCGATCAGCGACTTGATCTCTTTGGCGGCGCTCGCGCTGCGTTGCGCGAGGCCGCGCACTTCGCCGGCGACGACCGCGAAGCCTCGGCCCTGCTCGCCGGCGCGCGCCGCTTCCACGGCCGCGTTCAGCGCAAGGATGTTCGTCTGGAACGCGATGCCTTCGATTACGCTGATGATGTCGCCGATCTGATTCGAGCTCGACGCAATGTCCTCCATCGTGCGCACGACGTCGCCGACCACTTCGCCGCCGCGCGTCGCCGTTTCCGACGCATCGTGCGCAAGGTCGCTCGCCTCGAGCGCGTGCGAGGCATTGAGCTTCACCGTCGCCGTCAACTCTTCCATGCTCGACGCTGTTTCCGCCAGCGACGCGGCTTGCTGCTCGGTACGCTGCGACAAATCGGCATTGCCCATCGCGATTTCGCGTGCGCCGTGCATGATCGCCTCGGAGCCTGTACGCACACGCGATACCGTCGCGACCAGCGCCGCCTGCATGGTCTGCAGGCCTACAAGCAAACGCCCCATTTCGTTATGCTGATCGGCGGCGATCATGCCCGTCAAATCGCCCGATGCGATCCGCTCGAAATGGCGAATGACGGCGTCGATCGGCCGGACAACGGCCGACACGAGTGCCGCTCTTGCCATCCATCCGATCAAGAATGCGATCACGGCGATCACCGCGGCGCCGGTCGCGAGCCGATGGAACGACGCTTGCGCCTCGGCGTAGCGTGCTTCCTGATGCGAGATTTGCAGCGCCTCCAATTCGCCGATTGCCGCTTCATAGCGCGCGTACAGCTCGGTGGCGGTCTGCCCTTGGAGTGTGCGGAACGTATTGAAGTCGTTCTGCTCGAGCGCTTGAAACTCAGGAGTGATCGCCTGTTGCACGAGCGCGGTGCGCGCCGCGCCGACGGCATCGGCTAACCGCGATTCTTTTTCATCGCGCGGTTTTTGCAGATAGCCGGCCCACTGCGCGTCGCTGTCCTTCAACACTGCCTGCGCTTTAGGAAGCAAATCGTCGCCGGCCTTGCCCATCGAAAAGAGCGTCTCGTAGCCGCCCAGTGCAAGCCGCACTTGCAGCATGCGTTCCGAACTCGTTTTCAAATGCGTCAGCGCGGCCGTATCGGTCGCATACATTTGCTGGAGCGCGTCATTGCTCTTTTGCAAGCCCAGCATGCCGGCGGCCATCGCCGCCATCAAGGCGAGCGTATAACCCGCGATCGTGAGCGTGAGCCCACCGCGTATCGTGAAGCGTTTGAACATGGCATCGACGTGCGCGCGCTCTTCAATGGGCGTCGCACGGTCCCCCGTGGTGGTGGTGAAGCGCGCACATGCGGCTCTCTGGCGGAGCGTCGGATGGACCCGGCCTGCTGCGAGTGGATTGATCGGGCGCGTCGTGCGTGCGAAGGCTCCGGCGCAATTTAAGGGTTTCGTGGCGATTGCGCAATGGATGGAAGCACTATCGTCATACTATCGTCATCCCCCTCAAGTCGGGTCGCGCATCGTCCGTTAATGCAGAGGAAATATCGATTTATCATACGCGCCCGCCAAAATTTCCACGTGACGATGGGCCGTTCGCTATCATGGCCGCGATGGCATGCGGCTTGCGCGACAATGCGGCTCGCATCCGCTCGTCAAACCAGGAGGAAAAAGAACATGGGCATCGTGAAGGAATTCAGGGAATTCGCCGTCAAAGGCAATGTGATGGATCTAGCCGTCGGCGTGATTATCGGCGGCGCGTTCTCGACGATCGTCAACTCGGTCGTCAAGGATCTCATCATGCCGGTCGTGGGCACCGCCACGGGTGGCCTCGACTTTTCGAATCTGTTCATTCGGCTTGGAGCGATCCCGCCCACGTTCAAGGGCGACCCTGGCTCATACAAGGATTTGCAAACCGCCGGCGTGGCCGCATTCGGCTACGGTTCGTTCATTACGGCGCTCATCAACTTCATCATCCTCGCGTTCATCGTGTTCATGCTCGTCAAGTTCATGAACTCGCTGCGTAAGCGGGAACCGCAAGCCGCGCCGGCCGAGCCGCCTCCTCCGGCAGAGGATGTGCTGCTCTTGCGCGAAATCCGCGATTCGCTCAGGCAGCGCTAAACAAGGACTAGCAACACTAAACAAGCGAGCAGAGCCTGACGGCTCACGGCCGCCGCCGCGCCGCTGGACGGCGCGCTACGGGGCGCTCGCGCGGCCTTGCGTTTTGGCCTCGGCCGTGCGCTGGATCAGCACCTCGAGCTGCGCAAAATTGACAGGCTTGGTCAAATGCGCCGTGAAGCCCGCGGCCATACAGCGTCGAACGTCTTCGTCGGAGCCGTATCCCGTCAACGCGATCGCCGGTACTTGCGAATGCTTACGAACACTACTGACGAAGTCGAGGCCCGTGCCGTCGGGCAAGCCGACGTCGCTGACGATCAGATCGAACGTACCGGCATGGGTGGCGGCCAGCGCCTCGGCCACCGATCCCGCGACGGCAACGTCGTGCCCCAGCGAGCGAATCAGATGCGCCATCACATCGGCCGTATCCACGTGATCCTCCACGAGCAAGATGGAGATCCGCTCGTCGGCCTCGGCGATTGTGGAAGTGGCGGGCGTGGGCGCGTGCGCGGGTATGGCGGTGGTCGGCAACGCGATCGTAAACGTCGCCCCGCAATGCGGCCCAGGACTGCGCGCGCAGACGGTGCCGCCGTGCGCATCGGTCAACGCCTTCGTGATCGCAAGCCCCAGCCCTAGCCCGCCGAACTGCTGCGTCATCCGCTGGCTGCCCTGTTCGAAGGCGTTGAACAACTTGCCGATCTGCTCGGCGGCGATGCCGATGCCCGTATCTTCGATCTCGATCTCGATGCGCATGCGGGCGTCGCGTGTGCGCACGTAGAGGTGGCCGCCGTCGGGCGTGAACTTCGCAGCGTTGCGCACGAGGTTCCATAGCATCTGCTGCAGCCGCGCGGGATCCGCGAGCACGTAATGATGCTCCGCGCGCTTTTCGATATGCACATCGAGCGCCTTGACTTGCATCTCGGCGCGAAAGAGCTCGAGCACGCTGTCCACGACGTCGTGGACGTCGACCGTCTCGAGCGCGAGGCGCAGTTTGCCATTGGCCACGCGCGTCAAGTCGAGCAAGTCGTCGATGAGCCGCGCCTCGAGTTCGATGTTCCGTCGGATCATCTTCACGGACGATTGCGCGGCTAAGGGCAGCTCGGGCATCGTCTCGAGCACACGCGTGCCGGCCAGCACAGGGGTGAGCGGCGTGCGCAGTTCATGCGAGAGCATGGCGAGGAATCGGTCTTTCGCGCGGTTGGCCTCCTCGGCCGTGTGCCGCGCGGATTGCTCGGCCGCAAGCAGCCGCTCGCGCTCCTCCATGGCTTCGCGTTGCGATTGGATGTCCGTGCAGCTCGCGAACCATTTGGCGACACGGTCGTTCGCGTCGCGCACCTCCGCGATCCGCATGTCGAACCAGCGATACGAGCCGCCGGCCGAACGCAAGCGCAACTCCTGCCGATAATCGGCGCCCGCCGCGCCGCCCACCGCACCAAGCCACGATTGGCGAAGCGCATCTCGATCGTCGGGATGCACGGCATAAAGCCAGCCCAGCCCGCGCGACGCCGCTTCATCGAGCCCGGTGTACTGGTACCACTGCTTCGAAAAGAACTCGCACTCGCCGTGCGTGTTGCTCGTGAAGACGAGATGCGGCAGGGCCTCGGACAAACTGCGGTAATGCGCCTCGCGATCGCGCAGCAACAACGCTTCAGCGGACGCGCGGTGCAGCCGAACCTGCGCCAGCACGCGTTCGACGGCCTCAGGCAGATAGTCGAGGTAGCCCTCCGACTTGGGAACGACATCCGACATGCCCGCACGCAATGCCTCGATCACGCGCGATTCGTCGGTAAAGCCGGTCACTAAAATTGCAGGCAATACGGTGCCTTCCGCACGCAAGCGCCGGAAAAAATCGAGCCCCGTATCGGCGGCATCGAGTTGATAGTCGAGCACGAGCAAGTCCGGCGCGTCGTCCGCGAGCCGCGCGTGCGCCACCCTTGCGCTGGAATAAGCGAAGACGCGGCAGCCCGCGCGTTCGAGCGACTTTCGGGCGAGCCGCAAGATGCCCTCGTCGTCATCGACGACGAGCACGCGGGCGTTCTCCTGGCGAGATACGTCGGTCATACAGATTTATAGGTCATTCGGTGCGTTTGGCCCGTACGTCAAGTCCGCAGCGGCTGCTCAGGCAGTGTCACGTAAAACGTCGAACCGGCGCCCTCCGCCGATTCGACCCAGGCGCGGCCGCCATGCCGTTCAGTCACCCGCCGCACGAGCGCGAGCCCGATTCCGTCGCCCTTGGCGCGGTCGCCGTGCAGGCGTTGAAACGCACTGAACATCTTCGGCATGCAAGCGTCGGGAACCCCGAGCCCATTGTCGCGCACATAATAAGTACGCATTCTAAGCGCTCGTTCGCCGCTTTCGCGCGGCGGTTGCTCGAGCGTTCCGATTTCGATGCGGCCAGCGCGCGACGGATCGAGGTAGTTCACGGCATTACCGATGAGATTCGCGAAGATCTGCTCGATCGCGGTGGGATCGCCCCACACGGGCGGCAGTTCGCCGACCGATACGCCCACGCCGCGTTCGACGATCGCCTGATGCAGCGATTCGACGACGCGCGCCACCGCGCGCGCGACGCTCACGCGCTGCCACTGATATTCGAGCCGGCCCGCGCGGGAAATGCGCAGCAGTGCATCGATGATCGAAGCCGATCGCGTCACGGCGGTCCGCAAAAAGTGCAATGCTTCGCTCAAGTTGCCGTCGAGCACGCGAGTAATGCGCGCGCGCTCAGTGCCGGGCAGGCGCGCTGCATCGAGCATCGTTCGCAGCTCGTCGCACGATACTTGCAGTTCGCGTGAAAACCCTTGCAGGTTCACGAGCGGCGAGCGCAGATCATGCGACACGCTGTAGATGAACATATCGTTGTCCTGCTTTTGCTGACGCAAGTTATCGTTGACTTGCGTCAGTTCCTGTGCGCGCGCCTCGAGCGTCGCCTGCAACACGCCCTGATCGTGCTCGGATTCGGTCAGCAGGACGCTCGTTCGGTGCAAGGCCGCATCGAGTTCGGCCAGCTCGTCGTTGCCGGCGAGCGGCGCGCCAAGCGCCTGCGCGCGGCCGAGCCGTTGCGCATTGGCGGTGAGCGTGCGCAAGCGCCGCCCGATGTTGCCCGCAAATGCCAGCGCGGCGATGGCCCAAATCAGCATGGAACCCGCAATCGCGGCGATCAACGCGTAGCGCTGCTGCGCGCGCGTGGATGAAAGCTCCGCGCTGCGCTCCGTATCGAGCCGCGACTCATCGGCAACAAATGCGCCCAGCTCATCTCGAAACGCCTGAATCTGCGGCGCCAACGGTTCGCCGCCGAACGAGGTCAATTGCGCACGATCGCCTGCTTGCAGCGCGGCGTACACGCGATCTGTCTGTGCGCGGTACCCGTTGACCGCTTCGCGCATGCGCCGCACTCGCTCCACTTGGAGGGGATCGTCCGCGACAAGTTTCTCGAGCTGCGAAAGACGATCGCCGAGGTCGACCCAGACGACTTGTCGATCGATGAAGGAGGCGTCGCCCAAAATGATGCCGGCGCGCACGCGCGCCGCCTCGCGCAGAAGCGGATCGACGATGACCGATGCCTGGTAAAGCACTTGCTTGCTGTGCGACGCCCATTGCGCCGCCTCCGTCGCCTGCTCCTGGGTTTTCGACAACATGCCGACGAGCGCCAGCTCGACCAAGCTGGGCACCGCGATCAGCAGCAGCCCCTTCGTGAATAGTTTCATGCGTCCTTGGCGGCCCGTTCGAGTCGCGTGCCTCGCGCTGGCGCGGCACGGCGCTTGCATTGCACGACGTGCAAGAGCGAAACCGGACCATTATCCGTTCTGTTCCAAGATATTTCAACGGACGATATAGAGGTGCGCGTTCGCGCAGAAGTTGGCATTTTTTATGAATTTGGCCAGCACGCCGGTGAAACTCGGGCCTATTATTGCCATAGATGTCGAGCGAAATGCGATGCGCATCACGCATGCGTTCGACATGACTGCGTACGGTCGCCGCGAATGCGGACGAAGCAGGCCACGGTCGTGAATCGGGCGATTCCGTATGCTATAAAAGATCGGACGTGCGGCGCGCGAGAGCCGGGAGTGGTCGCATGAGGACGCTGTGTTTCTTGCAACTCTTTTTCAGGCGAATTTTTATGTCCTTCCCGAGAAAGCGCAGGCGCGCAAGTGTGGACAGCAAGGAGTCGTTTCTCGCCGTGCTGCGCCAGTGCAAACCGTTTGTCCAGCTCGATACGAAGATCGCCCGCGCGCGCTCGCAAGACGAGCCTGTGCTGTATGAACACGTGCTGCCGGGGCTCGATGTCCTGCTGTGCACGGTGCGCGGCGCGCAACCGCCCTATCCCGACGTCGACGAGCTGCGCCGGCGCTGCATCGAATCGATCGCCAACGCGCTCGAGCAGCCCCTCGAAGGGCTCGAGAACGGCGGCTATTGGTACGAAACGAACGGCTTCGGCTTTCTCGTCTTCGCGAGCCGTGCGCGCGTGAAGATTCTGCCCGAGTTCGGTGCAAGCGTCGCGGCGCGCGGCCCGCGCCGGCAAAACGCCGGCGACGCCGCCCCGCGTTCGTTCCGTTGACGGCCGGCACGGGCCGCGCGGGCCGCACAGTCCGTTTTCCCGCGCTACGGCTTGCGCGCGTCAAGCCCGCGCTTGCGGACGCACGATGTCGATGAATGCCGCCAAGTCGGCTTCGCCGAGCCCCATTGCCGCGCCTAAGCGCAGCACCTGCTGCACCGCGCCCACCACGGGCATGACGGCACCGGTCGATTGCGCCGCCGCCGCGACCGTGTCGATATCCTTCTGAAAGGTTTTCAGCGAACCGATCGGCGCAAGGCCCTTTTCGGTCATGCGCGGCACGAACGTGCGCAGCAACACCGAGTCGGCCCAGCCGCCCTCGAGCGCTTCGGGCAGCCGCGACGCATCGATCCCGGCCGCTTGCGCCAGCCCGACGGCCTCCGCAATGCCCGCCACCGTCGCGCAGACGATCGCCTGATTGCATAGCTTCGTCATTTGTCCCGCGCCTGCGTCGCCCATATGCGTGACCCGTGCGGCATAGGCATGGATGATCGGTTCGACTGCCGCGACGTCGGCCGCCGCGCCGCCCGTCATGACCGCGAGCGTGCCGGCCTGCGCGCCGGGCACGCCGCCCGACACGGGCGCGTCGACCCATCCGATCCCTTGCCGTGCCACTCGCGCCGCGTATTCGCGCGTGGCCCCCGGCGCAATGCTCGAGTGATCGACAATCCAACGCACGCGTCCCGCGCCCGCTTCGGCCGTGCCCTCGCCGAGCAAGCCGCCGGAGCCGAACACGACTTGCTCGACGGCGCGCGTGTCGGACAGGCATAAAAAGACTGCCTGCGCACAGGTGACGAGATCGCGCGGGCTGTCGACGACGCGCGCGCCGTCGGCGGCCAGCGCCTGCGCTTTCTCGCGGGTGCGATTCCAGACCCATACGGTGTGTCCGGCGCGCAGCAGATACCGGATCATCGGCGCGCCCATGAGGCCAGGCCCGCAAAATCCTATGTCCATCGTTCTTTTCTCCTTCGATGAAAACGGTGCATGCCCGTCACGCCCACCGGCCGGAATCGGCGCGCCGTCGCACACGGCGCCCGGCAGGCGCGAGCGTCGTTGCCTATACTGGTCTACTCATTCTCGACGGAAAACGGAGACGACCCATGAACGATCACGTCTACAAGTACATCGAACTGACCGGCTCGTCGACGAAGTCGAGCGACGATGCCATTCGATGCGCCATCGAGCGCGCCTCGAAAACGCTGCGCAATTTGAACTGGTTCGAAGTCACCGAAACGCGGGGGCATGTCGAAGACGGCGCCGTCGTGCACTGGCAGGTGACGCTGAAGCTGGGCATGCGCCTAGAAGAGTAAGAGAGTAAGGGCGAGCGGCATGAGCCGCCCGCCCCTTCGCTTCAAGCAAGTTGACTGGTTAGTGCGGGAGCGTGCCGTCCACGCCTTCGACATACCAATTGAGGCGCTGCAGTTCCGGATCGGACAGCGTCTTGCCTGCCGGCACCTTGACTGCGCCCGATTGGTCCTTGATCGGGCCCGTGAAGACGTCGCGCTTGCCGCCGGCAATCTCGTCGTGCGCCTTCGTCTCATCCGCACGCGCCGCGGCGGGCACTGCCGTGTTCAAATCTTCGAGATCCACGGCTTTTTGCGGCACGCCCCACCAGACGGGATCGTTCGTCCACTTACCGTCTAGCACCTGCTGGATCACGGCCTGATAGTAGACGCCCCAATGCGCGACGACGGATCCCAACGCCGCATCGGCCCCGAACTTCTTCATGTCCGAATCCCAGCCGAACGCGTGCACATGCTTTTCTTGGGCCGTCGCAAGCGTGGCGCTCGAATCGGTGTTCTGGAGCATGACATCGGCACCCTGGCTGATCAGCGTCTCGGCGGCCTGTTTCTCCTTACCCGGATCGAACCAGCTGTTGATCCAAATGACTTTGGTGTGCACCTTCGGATTGACCGAACGCGCACCGAGCGTGTACGCATTGATGTTGCGCACCACTTCGGGGATCGGCACTGACGCGACGAAGCCGAGCGTGTTCGTCTTCGTCACATGGCCCGCAATGATGCCGGCGAGGTAGGCGCCCTGATACATGCGCACATCGTAGGTGCCGAAATTCTTCGCCTTTTTGTAGCCCGTGGCATGCAGAAACACGGTATCGGGGAAGTCTTTCGCCACCTTCAGCTCGAAGTCCTGATAGCCGAAGCTCGAGCCGAAGACGATCTTGTTGCCCTTACTCGCGAGATCGCGAAATATGCGTTCGGAATCGGCCGATTCGGGCACATTTTCAACGCGCATGACCTTGATCTTATTGCCGAACCTAGCCTCGACTTGCTTCGAGCCTTGATCGTGCGCGTAGGTCCAGCCGGCATCGCCTGGGTTGCCCAGATACACGAACGCGACACCCGGGACGTCGGCCGCTTGCGCGGCGGGCGCGAGCGCGGTACCCAGCGCGAGCACCGTGCCGGCTGCGAGCGAGGTCAACGTTTTTCTTCTCATCGGACTTCTCCTGTAGTGTGGGTGAAACGGTCGAGCAAGCGCACGGCCTGCCATCGGTGCGTTCAATGTGAAACGGACCGGGTTCAACTCGTCGCGTAAAACGGCTTGCCTAGCGACGCGGGCGCATTGAGCTTGATCGTGTTCGGGTTGCGCGAGATGAGCGCCAACACGACGACCGTCGCAAGATACGGCAGCATCGCGAGAAACTGCGTCGGAACAGGCACGCCCACCGCCTGCGCATAAAACTGCAGCCCTGTCACGGCGCCGAAGAGGAGCGCGCCGATTAACAGCCGAGCGGGCCGCCAGGTGCCGAACACGACAAGCGCCAACGCGATCCAGCCGCGTCCCGACGTCAACTGCTCCTGCCACAAATGCAGATAAACGATCGAGTAATAGCCGCCGGCGAGGCCTGCCATGCCACCGCCGAACAGCGTCGCGCCATAACGCACACCGATCACGGGGAAACCCACCGCATGCGCGACGCCCGGCGATTCACCGACCGAGCGCAGCACGAGCCCCGCGCGCGTGCGATAGAGGAACCAAGTCACGAGCGCGAACAACGCGAACGCGAGATACCCGAGCGGCGTCAGCGAAAACAGCCCGGGGCCGAGCACCGGCACATGCGCGAGCCCTGGAATCGGCCATGCGTCGATCGTCGCGCTGACCGACGCCGACGTATACGGCTTGCCGACGTACGCCGACAGCCCGGTGCCGAAGATGGCGAGCGACAGCCCTGTCGCCACTTGATTGGCGAGCATCGTCAGCGTGAGAAACGCGAACAGCAGCGCCATCGCGACGCCCGCGCCGATCGATGCGGCCACGCCGAGCCACGGGTGTCCGGTCGTGACGGTGACGGCGTAGCCCGTCACGGCGCCCATCAGCATCATTCCTTCCACGCCGAGATTGAGCACGCCCGATTTTTCGGTGACGAGCTCGCCGACACCGGCCAGCATCAGCGGAATGGCGGCGACGACAGCGCTCGATGCCAGCGAGCCGGCTTGTTGAATATCCATGGTCGGTCTAGTTGGTTTTACGGGTAATCCGTTTGTGTTCGTACAAGACGTCTTCGATCCAGCTCGCTGGGCTCATCCATGCGCGACGCGCGACACACGGCGTACGCGGTAATTGACGAAGAGATCCGCGCCGAGCAGGCAGAACAGCAACAGGCCTTGGAATACGCCCGATAGCGCCTGGGGCAATTGCATCGATGTCTGAACCGCCTCGCCGCCCAAATACAGCAGCGCCATCAGCAAGCTCGCGAAGACAATCCCGATGGGATGGAGCCGGCCGACGAAGACGACGATGATCGCCGTAAAGCCGTAACCCGGCGACCACGTTGCCTGCAATTGCCCGATCGGGCCGGCGATTTCACCCATGCCCGCGAGTCCGGCCAGCGCCCCGCTGATCAGCAGCGACGTCCAGACCGTGGTCGTATCGGAGAAGCCCGCATAGCGCGCGGCGAGCGGCGCCAGGCCGCCGACGTTCATCCGAAAACCGGCGAAGCTCTTGCGCATGAAGAGCCATATCGTGGGGACCGCCACGAGCGTCACGAAGATAGAGGCATTCAGACGCGTTCCGCGCAGCCGGTGCCAATGCCAATCGCCGCCGAAGGTCGGATAAAGCGCATCGCCGGAAAACATCTCCGAGATCGGGAAGTTCATCCCCTGCGGATCGCGCCACGGGCCGCTCACCAGATAGATCAAAAGCTGCGTCGCCACATACGTCAGCATGAGGCTCGTCAGAATCTCGTTCGTGTTGAAGCGAGTTTTGAGCAATGCCGGGATCGACGCCCACAGCATGCCGCCGACAATGCCCGCGCCCATCATCAAGAACAAGATCCAAGCACCGCTCGCTTGATCGAAGTGGATCGCGACGCCGCTCGCCGCGATGCCGCCCGCGAGCATCTGCCCCTCGGCGCCGATGTTCCACACGTTCGCCCGATAGCCGACGGCGAGGCCGAGGCCGATCAGACACAGCGGCGACGCTTTGAGCAGCAACTCGGACCAGCCGTTGACGTCCGCCAGCGGATCGATGAAGAACGCGCGCATCGCTTGCAGCGGATCGCGTCCGACGAGACTGAAGATCAGAAAGCCGATCGCGAGCGTCAACAGTGCCGCGATGACGGGCACCGCGATCCGCATCGCGCGCGATGGCGTCGGGCGTGCTTCAAGCCGGAAAGGAAAATACATGGTCAATTCGAGCGTTCGTTGTTCGCGTAAGCGTGGGTGGTGCAGCCCCGATCAGTGCGGCTCGCGGCTACCCGTTCGTTCGGCCAGGGCGGCGCGTGGCCGGCGTCAAGCGTGCATGGGCTGCTCTGCGGACGGTGTCGCGCCATGATCGCCGAACAAGCCCGCCATCCATAGGCCGATTTCCTCCGCGTTCGTCTCGCCCGTCTTGCGCGCGGGCGACAGGCGTCCACGCGCGAGCACGGCGATGCGGTCGCAGATATCGAAAAGTTCGTCCAGTTCCTCCGAGATGACGAGCACGGCCACGCCCTTAGCCGATAAATCGAGCAACTGTTGCCGAATGAACGCGGACGCACCCACGTCAACGCCCCAAGTCGGCTGCGCCACGACGAGCACTTTCGGCGCTTGCAGCAGCTCGCGGCCGACGATGTACTTTTGCAGATTGCCGCCCGAGAGCGACTGCGCGAGCGAGTCCGGGCCCCCGCAGCGCACGTCGAACGCCTCGATGCAGTGGGTGGCAAACGCGCGCATCGCACGCGTGCCGATCCAGCCGTGGCGAACCAGTCCGCGCTGGCGATGCGCCGTGAGCAGTGCGTTGTCCGCGAGCGACATGGCCGGCACGGCGCCGCGCCCAAGCCGCTCCTCCGGCACGAACGCGAAGCCGAGACGGCGGCGGGCACCGGCCGAGAGCCGCCCGGCGCGCTTGCCGCAGATCGCGATGGCGTCGTGATCTGCGGCGCAGCGCTTCTCGCCGGAGAGCGCCGCAAGCAGCTCCGCCTGACCATTGCCCGATACACCCGCGATCCCGAAAATCTCGCCCGCGTGCACGTCGAACGTCACGTTGTCGAGCGATGTGCCGAACGGGTCGTCGCTCGGCGCCGACAGGCTTTTGACGCTGAGCAACGCGTCGCCCGGCGCATGCGCGCGCCGCGTGTAATCGGGCAGCGCGTGGCCGACCATCAATTGCGCGAGCGATGCGTTCGTTTGCTCGCGCGGCAACACACGCCCGGTCACGCGGCCGCCACGCATGACGGTGGCCGTATCGCACAGCTCGCGAATCTCGTCGAGTTTGTGGCTGATGTAAAGCACACTGCAGCCTTGAGCCGCGAGCCGTCTAAGCGTCTCGAACAGCTTGCGCACAGCCTGCGGCGTCAGCACCGATGTCGGCTCGTCCATGATCAGGAGCCGCGGATGCTGCAGCAGGCAGCGCACGATTTCGACACGCTGCCGCTCGCCCACGGTCAGGCTGTGTACGTGCCGCTGCGGATCGATGTCGAGGCCGTACTGCGCCGATACCTCGCGAATGCGTTTGCCGAGCGCGGCGAGATCGAACGGTTCGTCGAGCGCCAGCGCGATGTTTTCGCCGACGGTCAGCGTCTCGAACAGCGAGAAGTGCTGAAAAACCATGCCGATGCCGAGCTTGCGCGCCTGCGCCGGATTCGTGATCTCGACGAGCTCGCCCTCCCACCGAATCTCGCCCGCATCGGGCCGCACGGAGCCGTAGATGATTTTCATCAACGTGCTCTTGCCCGCGCCGTTTTCGCCGAGCACGGCGTGGATCTCCCCGGGCGCCACGACGAGATGGACGTCGTCGTTCGCCCGGACTGACGGATATTGCTTGCTGATTCCCGTCAGTGCGAGCCGCGGCGCAACCGCGGGGGAAGCACCCGCCCGGTCGTTAGAAATTGAATGATCGCCCATGAGATCCGCCAAACCTATTCGCTTTTTTTCCTACACAACGCGCTTGTAGCCGTCACGCTCCCCGCTCATCGCGCCCGCTTCCCTTTATCGTCGTCGATCGGGTTTGCGCCCTATGCGCGGGCGGCTGTGGCCCGACGATACCGAAATCAGGGGCGAGCGTCGAGCCGTCAATATGCTGTCAAGATTCGGCGCGGCCAAAGTGCAACAGGGTATTTCGCGCTTGACGCGCATAGTTACACATATTAAAAGTCTGATACCCACCCCCCTGCAGCATCAGCCGAAACATATATCGGAGCAATTCATGAGTCAGCAACGCGAGGCGATCGACACGTATTTATTGCGCGTCTTGCACACCCTCTTGATGGAGCGCAGCGTCACGCGCGCGGCCGTCAAGCTAAATCAGTCGCAGCCGGCCATCAGCGCCGCCCTCCGCCGCCTGCGCGACATCACAGGCGATCCGCTGCTCGTGCGCGGTAAGTCCGGCATGGTGCCCACCGAGTACGGCCTGCGCCTGCTCGAACCCGTGCAAAACGCCCTGCGCGAAATCGAGCGGATTCGCTTCCAGCAGCACAATTTCGATCCGGCCACATCGATCCGCTGCTACCGAATCGGCTGCCCCGACTACCTGAATGTCCTGTTCGTGCCAACCGTCGTCGAACGCTTCCGGCAGGCCGCACCAAACGCCCAACTCGAATTCCATTCGCTTGGCCCCTCGTTCGACTACGAACTCGCGCTCGAAGACGGCAAGCTCGACGTTGTCATCGGCAACTGGCCGGAGCCCCCCGAGCAGTTGCACTTGTCGAACCTGTTCGTCGACGAGATCGTCTGCCTCATGAGCAACACCCACCCGTTCGCCAAGCGCGGCGCGCTGACGCTCGACCAGTATCTGAACGCCCCGCACTTGGCGCCGACGCCGTACTCGGTCGGCCAACGCGGCGCGATCGACGTTCATCTCGCGCGCGAGCGGCTCAAGCGCCACGTTGTCGTCACGTTGCCGTACTTCAATCTCGCGCCATACGTGCTGATCAAGTCCGATCTCCTGTTCACGACGACACGCTTGTTCGCCGACCACTACGCGAAGTACCTGCCGTTGACGGTTCTACCCGCCCCGCTCGACTTTCCGCCGATGCAGTATTACCAGCTGTGGCACGAGCGCTGTCACTATTCCGACGAAGTGCGCTGGCTGCGCAGCGTCATCGGCGATGCGACGCGCACACTGGTGGACCGCGCCTAAGGCTGCGCGGGCGGCCGCAACCGGCTGCACCGCCGGCTTCACGGGCATCGTTCTAGGGCCGCGCCGCACCGGTTGCGTACGTGGCTGTTCGTCCGTCATTCGATTCTTCCGCGTTCGCCAAAGTTGACTGTATGCATGAGCGTAACGATCGGGAGCCAAAATAGCGCTGGCAATGCACGGCATCGAGATACCCGCCTTCACGGTTTCGATATATTGGTGCCATTCTCAGTCGAACGAACGCCGGTATCGCATCGAAGAGCCCACCGCCCTCATGCAGCCGCTCTTATCTTCCCTATCGCGTGTACGCGGAAGCCCCGCAACTTCTTAGAATGACGGCACGGCGCTCGCATTAAATCGCCGACGGGTATGTAGCCACTTCACGTGGAGCCTCGATCCGCCGCTTGCGTATTGGATCGAGTCGCTGCTCACACTATTTCGCATTCATCACAAGGAAAACTGCGAATGGGAAAGCTGACTACCCACGTTCTGGACACGGCGCACGGCCGCCCCGGCGCCGGCATCGCGGTCGAGCTGTTCAAGCTCGAAGGCGACACACGGCGTGCGCTTGCCCGTACCGTCACCAATGACGACGGCCGTTGCGACAAGCCGATTCTCGAAGGCGATGCAATGATCCCCGGCGAATACGAGCTCGTGTTTCATGCGGGCGACTACTTCGCCGCGGCCGGCGTAAGCGTGCCTGAGCCGCGCTTCGTCGATCGCGTCGCGCTGCGCTTCGGCATTGCCGATGCCGGTGCGCATTATCACGTGCCGCTCTTGGTTTCGCCGTGGGCATACAGCACCTATCGCGGCAGCTGAACCACCCAGATACCAACGATCATCAGGAGCTCGGAGGCGTTTCATGGAAGGCTTTATCACCGACTGGCTGAATCTCGCGATTCGCTGGCTGCACGTCATCGCCGCAATCGCATGGATCGGCGAATCATTTTATTTCGTCGCACTCGACAACAGCTTGAAGAAGCCGAAAGATCCGGCGCTCGTCCAGCGCGGGGTATTCGGGGAGCTGTGGCACGTACACGGCGGCGGCTTCTACAACATGCAAAAGTACATGGTCGCGCCGGCGCAGATGCCGGAAGACCTGCACTGGTCGAAGTGGCCGTCCTACACCACGTGGATGTCCGGCTTCGGTCTGTTCACGGTGCTGTACCTGTTCTCGCCGAGCACCTACCTCATCGATCCGAACGTCCTCGCCATGCAGCCCGTCGTGGCGGTTGCGGCCGCGCTCGGCTTCTTGGCTGCCGGCTGGATCGTCTACGACTCGCTGTGCCGCCTGCTCGGTAAGAAGGATGGCCTGCTCGGTGTCGCCGTCGGCTTGTACGTTCTTATCGCTGCGTTCCTCGCTTGCCATATCTTTTCGGGCCGTGCCGCGTATCTGATCGTCGGCGCCATGCTTGCGACGATCATGTCGGCCAACGTGTTCTTCGTGATCATCCCGGGCCAGCGCAAGATGGTGAACGCGATGCTCAAGGGCGAAGCGCCGAATCCGATCTACGGCAAGCGCGGCAAGCAGCGCTCGGTGCACAACACGTACTTCACGCTGCCCGTCGTGTTCGCGATGCTGTCGAACCACTATGCAATGACGTACACGCACCCGTACAACTGGGCAGTGCTCGCCGGCATCATGGCCGCTGGCGCGCTGATCCGTCAGTTCTTCGTCATGCGCCATCGCGGTCACGTGCTGTGGTATCTGCCGGTAGGTGGCGTTGCGCTGCTCGCAGCCGCCCTGACCGTCACGCTGCCGCGTCCGGTCGTATCGGAAGCGCAAGCCGCCAATGCGCCGGTGGTGAAGCTCGCCGATATTGCGCCGATCTTGCAACAACGATGCGCGGCTTGCCACTCGGCTCACCCGACGTTGATGGGAAGCGCCCCGGCTGGCGTCATGTTCGACACGCCGCAGGAGATTTCGACGAACGCGCAGCGGCTGTATGAGCAGGCCGTCGTCCTGAAGGCAATGCCGCTCGGCAACGTCACGAAGATGACGCCCGACGAGCGCGAAAAGATCGCGGCGTGGTTCGCCGCGGGCAAACAGCAGTAACAGCGCCGCTGCCCGGACGCCGATCGGCCGGCCCTGCCACCGTCTTTTAAAGGGGGCAGGGCCGGCAAAGCCGGACAAGATTGGATAACGCAGGAACAAGCGGGAACAAGCGGGAACAAGCGGGAAAGCTAAGCCCCTCGGCTCATATCGAACTCGAGGGGTTTTCGTTTTTTAGGGTGCGTCAATCAGCGCAAGACAACGACGCGCGGGAGCGTCCCGCAGCGGCTTATCGATGCAGCCGGCCCAGCCTAGCCGGCGTGGATTCAAGTAGCTTGCGCGAGCAGCGCTTCGACGTGCGACGAACGTGTGGCGGGCGCGGCCAGTGCCGACAGCATTGAGCGATCGTTGAACCGGAAGAAGCAAATGAGTTGATCGCATGCCGCGAGCTTGAGCAGTTGCGGCCCCGACAGATCTGCGATGACTTCAGCCACTTGCGTCGATAGCCGGAGCCGCTCCATGCCGGTGGCGCGATCGGCGCGCAGCAGGCGTTGTGCAAGCGCAAGGTACGACAAGTTTATTTCGCGGATCGATTCGAGCGTCTCGCAACCGTTCATGACTGTCTCTGCCAGGGGTTCGTAATTCGAATTGAAAGTTGACGGATCAATCAGCTTCCGTCTTTTAGGGCGCGCGACTCGCGCGCAAACGTTTGCCTAAATAGGCGATCAGCGGGCGCCCCGCTGATCCGCCACGCCGGCCGCGATCAAGTTGCAGGCGATCTCGCGCATCAGATGCTGTGTAAGCGCTCCAGAGCCGCCGATGCAAAGGCGTTGCAGTTCGAGAAGGTCTTTGGCGAAGCGGCTCATGCGATTTCTCCGTGGCTCGAACAGTAGATCGTTCGCGCCGTAGGTGAGCTTGACGAAACGTTTTCCTGTGACGAAAGTATCGTCGAGCGTCTCGAAGAAACAAATCAGCCGCCGCTGAACCTTGCGTAATATCTGGCAGGACGCATGTCAGCGCTTTCCTACATATCCCTTACGCAAGGGCTACGTCACTAGCGTTGAATGCAAAAACGCCCGTGTGGATGGCACGGGCGTTTGAATGGCGAGTTGCGACGGCGCGCGCTAGCGGATCGTGTCCGCAAACGCCTCTGCAGTGAGCCACAGCGATTCGGGCAGCGTCTGCTCGTCGCAGTTGTGCCCTTCTCCGCCACGGTCGACGACGATGAAATCGCTGACGACATCGAGCGCGATCAACGGGTGGTGCCAGACCCCTTTCGCATAGTTCACGCCTTGCCAGCCGCTCGTGACGAACGCGCGGACGGCTTGAGGATCGAGTTCACCGGCCGGTGCGACGACGACGAGGTACGGCTTGTCCGTCAACGGGATAAACGCCTGGGAGCCAAGCGGATGCCGCTCGAGCATCGTCACCTCGAAGGGCAGCACGCGCGGCTGGCCGCGGAACACGTTCACGAGCGTGCGCCCGCCCGCTTCCGTGACGTCGACGCGCGCGAGGTCGTGATAGCGAATCGTCGTGCCAAGATTGATCGGGATTTGACGCGCGCCTTCGAGCTCGACCACGTCGCCGAACGGCGCGAACGCCTCCCGCGTGAGGGGCTCGATCGTCAACGCTTTCATGAGTTCGCTGCTCATGCGATGGCGCCCCACGCGCGCAGGCGCGACACGCCACCGTCCGGGATGATGTTCAGACGCAAGTGCGTCACGGGGCCGAGCGCCGCGATTTCCGATTCGAAGAAGTGCTGCTTATCCATTTGCAGCTTCTGTTCGCCGAGCAGCGTCGGCCAGAACATCGCTTGCGTGATCAAGGAGCTGTCGGTTCCGCCCGTGACATAAGCGGCTTGGATCGAGCAGCGATCGGGATAGTTGCCCTTGAAGAATGCCGTATCGACCTCGAGCTTCGTAATCGTACCGGGGTGAGCCAGTGCGATGATGGCCCAGTCGTTGCCCGGCTCGCGGCGGCGGCGCGTTTCCCAGCCGTCGCCCATGTTCACGCCGCGACCCGGCATCAAAATATTCGATGCGGCCCCGAAGTGCTGGTTATTGGCGGCGACGACATAGGCGCCGTTTTCCATCGCGGCCAGATCGACCGGCGCGCTGCGGCTCGCGTTCGTCCAGTCGACTTGCGGCTGCCCGTACACGCGCAAGCGTGCGACGCCGCCGTCCGGATACAGGTTCAAACGAAGGTGCGTGTACGCCTGGCCATCGGCAATCTCGACGTAATGATGCGTGTTGCCTTGCAATGTCATGGACGGCACGATTTCCTTCCATTGCGTCGAACCGTTCGGTTGCTCGCCGCCCGGCACATACGCGGCCTCGATCGACGCCGCGGGCGGGAAGTTGCCCGTAAAGTGCGTCGTGTCGATATCGAGCCCCTTGAGCACGCCCGAGCGCGCGAGCTTCACGATGCACCAGTCGTAGCCCGTCGTACGCTTGCGGCGCGTTTCCCAGCCGTCCATCCACTTACCGTGATCGTCGTACTTGCCGGGAATGAACACGGCCGGCTCCGGGTTGAGCATGCGTTCTTTCGGCGCGAAAAATTCGTCGCTCGCCTCGAGCGCCTGCGCGCCCAACCGCGGGTCGGCCAGGTTGACGTAGCGGCGCGTGAAATCGGGAGCGTTGGGGTCGAGAGTCGGAAGAGCCATCGTTGTCGTCCTTCGTGTCAGTCAATTTGAGCGGTCATGCGGTGACGAGATCGTCGACGCGGAACCGCGCGATGCGGTAAATCTGCTCCAAGCTCGTACGCAATTCGTCCTCGCGCGAATTGTTCACGCGCGCTTCGAAATTGGCGATGATGCCCGCGCGGTCGTAGCCACGCACGGCGAGAATGAACGGAAACCCGAACTTCTCGCGGTATTGCGCGTTCAATCGCTGAAGCTTGTCGAATTCTTCCTGCGTGCACAGTGCGAGGCCCGCGCCGCTCTGCTCGCGCGTCGATTCGGCCGTCAGCTCACCGCGCACCGCGGCTTTGCCGGCCAGCTCCGGGTGAGCGTTGATGAGCGCGAGCTGCCGCGCGTCGCCCGAGTTCGCGACGATGTCACGCATCTTCGTGTAGAGCGCGTCCGCGCTCTCGAACGGCCGCGCATCGGCCGCCTGCTCCGCCACCCAGGGCGAATGTTCGAAGATGCCCGAAAGCGCCGCCTCGAACGCATCGCGCGGCATCGAGTTCAGTTGTTCCAGCGAATAGTGCATCGGCTTCATGCGCGTGAGCTGTCCGTTTTAGGCTGATAGGGATGTTTCTCGCGCCAGTGGCGCGCAATGTCGACGCGACGGGTCACCCAGACGCGGTCGTGCTGCTCGATGTGATCGAGAAACCGTTGCAACGCACGGAAGCGCCCGGGACGCCCGAGCAACCGGCAATGCATGCCGATCGAGAGCATCTTCGGCGCTTCGTCGCCCTCTTCGTAAAGCACATCGAAAGCATCGCGCAGATACGTGAAGAAGTGCTCGGCCGTGTTGAAACCTTGCGGCGTCGCAAATCGCATGTCGTTCGTATCGAGCGTGTAGGGCACGATCAATTGCGGACTCGTCTTGCCGCCGGTGACCTCGACTTCCATCCAGAACGGCAGATCGTCGCCGTAGTAGTCGGAGTCGTAGAGGAAGCCGCCGTGCTCGGCAACGAGCCGGTGCGTGTTCGGACTATCGCGGCCCGTGTACCACCCGAGCGGCCGTACGCCCGCGACGCGCTCGATCGCTTCCATACCGAGCCGCATATGCTCGGCCTCGCGCTCGGGCGACATGTCCTGATAATGGATCCAACGCCAACCGTGGCAGGCGATCTCATGCCCAAGCTCGACGAAAGCGCGTGCGGCCTCGGGATTGCGTTCGATCGCCATGCCGACGCCGAAGACGGTCAGCGGCAAGCCCCGCTTCTCGAACTCGCGCAAGATGCGCCAGACGCCCACGCGCGATCCGTATTCGTAGATCGACTCCATGCTCATGTGCCGCGCGGGATAGGCCGCTGCGCCGACGATCTCGGAGAGGAACTGCTCGGAGGCCGGATCGCCGTGCAGGACGCAGTTTTCGCCGCCCTCTTCATAGTTCAAGACGAACTGGACGGCGACGCGGGCACGCCCCGGCCAATCGGCCTGGACGGGCTGCCGGCCGTAGCCGATCAGATCGCGCGGATAGCGGGAGTCAGATGTCATGGCAAGATTTCGAGCAAGCGTTGAGTGGCGATGGGCGGCGCCGCGCGATGCGCAGGCTGCCGCGATGGTTCAATTCGGTCGAACCAGTGTATCGAAAACGCCCCTGCGCGCCCATATAGCAAGGCCGATAGCGGGGGTCAACGCAGACGTATGTCGGGCCGGCGGCCTGCCTGCCGCGGCGAGGCGCCATCTGCCCGCGGCCCAGGCGGCAAAGCGGCCTGCGGCCGGCCGCCGTTGCCCGCGTCACGCCTCGCGCGGGCTGAAGTCGGCCAGTGGCCCGTCATAGCGCTTGGCGAGCGGGCGCGCGTACTCGCCCCGCTTGGCCGTCGAAAGCCCCAGCGCAACGAGGGCTTCAACCCACTTGAGCGCCGCCGTCACCCCTTCGACAACCGGTGCCCCGATCTCATCCTCGACCGCGCGGGCGAGATCGGCCATGCCGGCGCATCCGAGCACAATCGCATCGGCGCCGTCCTCGTCGAGCGCGCGTCGGCATTCCTCCACGATCAGCCGGCGCGCGGCGCTGCCCGGCTGATCGAGATCGAGCACCGCGACATCGGTGGCACGCACGGTTCGACAAAACCGCTTCATGCCGTAGCGTTCGGCAAGATGCCACGCCATGCCCGTCGTGCGCGCGAGCGTCGTCACGACCGAGAAACTGGGCGCGATCACGCTGGCGGCATGCATCGCCGCCTCGGCGATGCCGACGACCGGGCCGCGCGCCAACTCTCTCGCGGCGAAGAGCCCCGGATCGCCGAAGCAAGCGATGACGTAACCGTCGACGCCATCGCGCTCTCCGGCCGTCACCTCGGCGAGCAAGCCAGGCAGCGCGAGCGACTCGTCATACCAGCTTTCAATCGACGGCGGACCCATCGTCGATGTGGCCGTCACGATGCGCGTATCGCTCGCGGCGGCGACGCGAGCGCAACTGGCCATCGTCTCTGTCATCCGCGCCGTCGTATTGGGATTGATGAGCTTGATTTTCATCGGTTTGTCCTCCGGGGCGTGAAATCGTCGCGCATCAGCCGTGCGCGCGGCGGGAAGCGAGTCCATAGAACGCCGCGCCCAGCGCCACGCCGATGAACCACGAGAAATTCGCAAGCGACGCCAACGCCGGCACCATGACGCAAATGACGGCGATGACAGCCGCCGCCAGCACGGCGACGACCGCGCGCTTGTTCACGCCGCCGCGATACCAATACGCGCCCGTCTCCGACATCGAATACAAGTCGTCGAGTACGACGCGCTGACGCTTGACGATGAAGTAGTCGACGATGAGCACGCCGTACAGCGGTCCGATGAACGAACCGAGCACATCGAGCGTGTAATGAATCACGGCCGGATTGTTGAACAGGTTCCACGGCGTGATGAACACTGAGGCAACGGCGGCCATCATGCCGCCAGCGCGCCAACTGATGTGCTTCGGGGCCACGTTGGAGAAGTCGAACGCGGGCGAAACGAAGTTGGCAACGATGTTGATGCCGATTGTCGCGATCATGAACGTCAGCGCGCCGAGCACGACGGCGAAGGGCTGATCGATGCGGCCTACCGTCCTGACGGGGTCGGTGATCATCTCGCCGAAGACGGGAAGCGTCGCCGACGTTGTAATGACAGTCACGAGCGAAAACGCGAGGAAGTTGACGGGCAGCCCCCAGAAGTTGCCGCGCTTGACGCCCTCGTAGCTCCTGCAATACCGAGAGAAGTCGCCGAAGTTCAGCATCGGTCCGGAGAAATACGATACGACGAGCGAGATGGCTGTGATCGTCACAGGCAACGCTTCCCAGCCGTGATACTTCACCGTGCCGAGGTTGAGACTGATGTTCGAGATGCCCGCGCGCGCCACCATGTAGCCAGCCAAGATGAACATGACGACATAGACGGCGGGACCGGCGAAGTCGATGAATTTTTTGATCGTCTCCATGCCGTTCCAAAATACGAGCGCCTGCAGCACCCAGAGCATCATGAAGCCGCCCCAACCGAGTGTCGACAAGCCGAGCCAACCATGGTGATGAACGTCCGCATAGGGCATCAATTGCGGCGCGAACTTGAGCAGGACGATGACGAACGCGCTGGATGCGAGATACGTTTGAATTCCATACCACGCCACGGCGATGAGGCCACGAATCACGGCCGGGATATTGGCGCCGAGCACGCCGAACGTGGCCCGGCAGATGACCGGATACGGAACGCCGTTACTCTGGCTCGATTTCGCGATCAAGTTGGCGAAGACGTTGACGATACCGATGCCGACGAGCAGCGCGATCAACACCTGCCAACTCGTGAGCCCGAGCGCGAACAGGCTGCCCGCGAAGACATAGCCGCCGACGCTGTGCACGTCCGACATCCAAAACGCGAAGATGTTGTAACTCCCCCAATGCTGATCGCGCAGCGGCGCGAGATCGGCGTTGCACAAGCGTTCGCTGTAGCCAGCCGGCAAAGGCGCATTGGTTCGGGATGACGATGGCGCGATGGCGCCGGCGTCGGTGGGTGCGGTCAGGTCAGGCATGAGCGTCTCCGGTGAGGGACCAGCATGTTCTCGCGCGGCACATCGCGCCAACGCGCTATCGAGCGCCTTGTTGGACCGGTCGCAGTCGGCGCGATCTGCGGCCATCCCCGATGGGTAGTAAGTAGTTAGTTATCCTAATTAATTACGTGCCAAGCGCCGGCTCCTACGACTTCATGGATGGGCGCGCAATTCGTCAGCGTCAGCGTTAGCCTAAGCGTTAAGCGCCGAAGACTTCCCGCAAGTCCGCCGCGCCTCGCGCAGGCCGATCGAGCATCTTCAGTTCGACCGTCTCCAAATGCCGCATCATGAGCTCCGACGCGCGAGCCGCATCCCCCGAGCCGATGGCATCGACGATGTCGGCGTGATCGTCGAACGAGCACGGGCTGCGGCCAAGCGACTCGTAGAGCGCCGAAATCAAAGTCGAGCGCGCGACGAGGCCCGACAAACAATCGCAGAGCACGCGGTTGCCCGTCAGCGACGCGAGCGAGGTGTGAAATTCGCCCGACAGGCGAATCCACGAGCGGAAGTCCCGCTGCTCGAAGGCGCCGCGCTCCCGCTCGATCATCTTCGCGATCGCCTTCAAGTGCGCCTGACCCTGCCCTTCTCGATCGCGGCAGACCCGCGCGATAACGGCGCCCTCGATGATGCGGCGCATCTCGAATACCTCGTGCACTTCCTGAAGCGAGGGGCTGGCCACGAAGGCGCCGCGATTCGGCTCCAAATCAACGAGATGTTCAGTGGCGAGCAACGAAAGCGCTTGGCGCACGGTGCCGCGCTTGACGTCGAACACGTCGCATAACTGCGCCTCCGTGAGCTTCGCTCCCGGCGCTAGGCGGTGCTCGAGAATCGCATCGCGGATACGTTCGGCAATCGCCGCGGGCTCGGACAATTTCGCTATCGACATGCTGGGTATACTAGGTTCGACATAAAGATTGTCAACAATTTATTTCACGATTGTCGCCCCGTCTGCTTAAGGGTTAGCACCGACAAATCGCGCGCTTTGGGCTTTCAAGCATGAAGGACGCGCTCTACGAGCGATGATGCGCCCCCGATCGGAACGCGCGTGTAATCGAAAATTGTCGACAATCTAAGAAACGGCGGCGATAGGGAGACCGGCTAGCTCGCACTTTTCAGCGAAGCGTGGGATGTCCCGTGACGGTCAGCGAGAAGCCGTCATGCCCTGCGCGCAACCGGGCTTGCGCGCCGAACGGCAGCGTCACGAGATCGGCGCCGTGGCCGAAGCGTAGTCCGGTGACGATGGGCAGTCCCGTCAGAGCGTGGATCTGTTCGGTCATCGCCGAGAAGTCGTAGCCGTTGTCATAGGCGGACAGCTTGCCGCCCGTGAAGTCCCCGAGCACGAGCGCACGCTGACGAGCCAAGATCCCGGCGAGATGAAGTTGGTAGAGCATGCGTTCGACGCGATACGGATGCTCGTTGATGTCTTCCAAGAACAGAATGCCGTTGTCAATTCGCGGCATAAAGGGCGTACCCAATAACGAGGCGATCATCGCTAGATTGCCGCCCCAGAGCGTCCCGCTCACATCGATGTCCGACGCTTGCGCGATCGATTCGCCAACCGTGAATTCGGGCGACTCGAGCGCGCGCCAAAAACGCTCGATCGTAAAGGCGCTGACCGTCTCGGCGCCGAAGTTGGCCGCCAGCATGGGGCCGCCGAACGTGACAATGCCCGCGCGCGCGAACAGCGCCAGTTGAACCGCCGTGAAGTCGCTATGGCCGCAAATGGCAACGGGTGCGCCCTTGAGCCGGCGCTCGAGCCCAGCGTAGTCGATGGCGTCGAGAATGCGCACGGCACCATAGCCTCCACGCAATGCAAGGACGATATCGGGCAGCGGATGATCGGGTTCGGCCAGTCCGTTCAGATCCTGCGCGCGCTGCGAATCGGTGCCCGCGAAACGCTGGTGCCGGCGCTGCGCGCGTTCCACGCCGAGCACCTGATGACCTTCGCCTTGCAGTCGCGCGATGCCCCGCTCGACGCAGCCGTTGTCAGGCGGGTAACCGGAGGGAGCGACGATCTCGATAGTGCGCGGACGGTTCATGGCATTGTTCGGCGATGGCGGCGCACGGGCCTCGCGCGCCGTTCAGACCGGCTGGCCGGGCTCGCACGCCTGGGCGTCGGCCACGCTAGCCGCACGCTCGGCCCGAATGGCCTGGCGACGATGCGCAAAAAACGACTTCAGTGCGTCGCCGCATTCGGTCGCGAGTACGCCGCCCTGTACGTGCGTGTGGTGATTGAGTTGGCGATTGGCAAACGCATCGACGACGCTGCCGCACGCACCGGTTTTGGGATCGTGCGCGCCGAAAACGACGCGCGCGATCCGCGCATGCATGATGGCCCCCGCGCACATGAGGCACGGCTCCAATGTCACATAGAGTTCGCAGCCGGGGAGCCGGTAGTTCCGCAACAACTGAGCGGCAGCGCGCAACGCGGCCATTTCCGCATGGGCCGACGGGTCGTGCCCGCCGATCGGATGATTGAAGCCAATTGCAACAACCTCGTCGCCACGCACGAGTACGGCGCCGACCGGAACCTCGCCTGCCGCCCGCGCGGACTGCGCGGCCTCGAGCGCAAGTGCCATATAACGGCGATCGCGCGCCGACTCCGCCGAACCGACGGTCGAGTCGATCTCCACGGAGCCTACAAGGCGGTTCGATCCCAACGTTTGGGCAACGGACGGCGCGAGCGGCTCGCTCACGAAAGCTCCGCCGGGTGTGCGGCGCTCGAGCCGGCCTCGCCGGCCTGCACGCGCTCCGTCAACCGTTCGGCGATGCGGCGGCAGTATTCGCGCGGAACGACCGTAGGCTCGCCGCGCAGCGATTCGAGCGCCATGTCGAGCGCGAGCAGCTTCGCCTGCAGCCGGCAACGCGTCGCGTTATCGCCGGCGGCATCGAGTTCGTCTTGCAGATGCCGCAGCGAGCGCAATTGCTCGACGGCAGGCGGCACGAAACCCGCATTTTTCAAAATGCGATTGGCGACGCGGACTTCCTCGGGCACGAGCAAGTCGTCGTCTAGGTCCTGCGGCGCCCCGGCACCCGGCAAGTCGTCGAACTCCCCGCGTGCAGCGGCAGCGGTAATGCGCTGTTCGACTAAGGCATCAAGCAATTTCATCTGCGATCCACTACATTGCGGCGAGCGCATTTTAGCAGGGAGTCGGATCCGTTTTGCTGGAGTTATTGCTCGGATAACAACACGGCAGCTTATTGTCGCCATGGCGCCCTGCCTTGGAGCCCCGTGCGGGGGACGCGCCAGCGCTCGCTCAGCCCCTCCTGCAATTCGCGCCTTTAGACCCGGCCCCCGTTTATTTGCCCACCTTAGCGCGCATTTCGCGCGCCGTTTCCAACAGGCCCTCGTATGCCGCACGGCTGTGCTCTGGAAGGTCCGGGTCACCCACCAACGCGCCCAGCGTCTCGATCAGGCTATAGAGAATGCCCTTTGCGGCGCTGACGGCGATATTGCCCGACGACAGCAGCGTGTCGACATGATCGAGCGCGTCGTTGAGATGGTCGATATCGGGGTTCGCGGCATCGTCTTTCTGTCGGTTCGGATCGGGAGTCATAGTGGGCGTTCCTATCGATCTGGTTTTGGGTGAAGCGATGCGAGCGCACGGCTGCGCAGCGTCGTCCAACTCTTATATACCGGCTAGGCGCTACCGTCCACTGCCCGGCGGCATCGCGCCGGGCAGTGCGGTTTTCGCCGATACCGCCGTGGGCGCGGCGCGTAGGACGCAAGCGCTCAGCCTGCCCAGGGATCGATGACCGCGATACCGCAGTCGACGAAATCCTTGACGTTTCGCGTGGCCAGCGCTGCGCCCGTGGAGCGGGCGACGGCCGCGATCATGGCGTCGAATTGGCTGATTTGCTTTCCAGCGTTCCTGCGCGACACGGCAATGGCGGCATAGATATCCGCCGCATCGCTATCGAAGCTCAAAAGCCGGCCGGCGAAATCTTCCTCGAAGACCGCCTGCACTGCAGCTGACAGCGCTTGTTTGCGCGATCCGTCCGCCAATAGCTCAAGACCGTACAGAATTTCCGCACGCGTGATGGTTGTCGTAAACAGCGCGGCGCGCCGCTGAGCGCGAAACCATTCGATCACGCGAGGATCCGGCGCCGACCTGAGCGTTTCCGACAGGACATTGGTGTCCAGGACGATCATGCGCCGAAATCCACTCGCGCCGAAATCGTCTCCCGAGCCGGAAGCTCCAGATCGATACCGCCAAGCGGCGAAATGCGGCTGCGGATGGATTCGATCAGACTTTGCCGCCCTTCTTCTTGCGTCGACAGCGCGGCGCGGAGAATGTCCCGAGCCTCGTCCTCCATCGAGCGACCGTGATGCGCCGCCTGCACACGCAAGCGGGACTTGAGTTGTTCGTCGATGTTGCGGATCGTCATACTCGCCATGCCGGGGCCCTCCATTAATCATTGATTGCATTTTAATCAATGATGGCAGATCAGGCAACTCCTGGAGCCGACACCGCCGCTCGACACTCGCCAAACGAGCCCCGCCAGTGACCGCCGACGCCCAACGCTGGTCGGACAATCGATACACCGCGCATGATCGAACATGAGGAACCCGAACATCTGCGCCTGCGTGGCGCGCCTCGACCACTATCATCTTCATCTCGTGTTTCATTGCCGAATAGATCCTTGCCGCTTTCGTATCGCCACAGTTGGCGATTTTGGCGCTCGACACGGTCGGCTCGTAGCCGTCCGGATGGCCAACGGCAATCGACGTTTCGATCAGATCAAGAGGAAGTGACGGACGAGCTTCGCGCGATGCACGACGCGTATCGACGAGTGGACGCGGCGGATGCTCGCCGCGTGCTCGTGCTATCGATGATGGGCGGACGGCCGCTGGGGGCCGTCGTGCTTCAGACCAAAAAGGAAACGAAAAGGAAAGAAACGGTCAGTTACACCCTCACGCGCTCGGTGTCGGAGATTTGATATTTGCGCATCTTTTCCCACAGCACTTTGCGGCTGATACCAAGGTATTGGGCGGTTTCCTGACGTCGCCACCCGTTCGTCGCCAGCGCGTCGATGACGCGCGTGCGATCGGCGCTGTTGTCCCAACGCCCAATGCTTTCGTGCGCTCGCTCCGACAACGCGGCCTGCGTCCGTTGCGCATGGGCGAGCAAGGCTTGCAGCCGCTGAGGATCCCAGGTGCGCATTTGCTTAACGGTCACGCCGATGCGTTCCGCGAGGTTGCGCAGCTCACGGACATTGCCGGGAAAGCGCATCTTCGAGATAGCGTCGGTCAGCCACGCCGGCATATCCGGCAGGCACGCCAGTAGCTCTGCGCCAAACACGGTGCTGATCACAGACCGGAAGATCCCGATCTTGTCTGCGACTCCGCGCTCTTGGAGCGATGGCACAGAAATCTCGATCACGGCGAGGCGATAGTAGAGGTCGGCGCGGAATGCACCATTCGCCACTAGGCGCGGCAGATCCTTGTTTGTCGCCGCGAGCACGCGCAGATTCACTTGCATCGACGCGGCAGATCCGACTCGCGTCACGGCGCCGTCCTCGAGCACCCGCAAGAGCTTCACTTGTTGGTGCAACGGGAGGTCGGCGATTTCGTCGAGAAAGAGCGTGCCTGCGTCGGCTTGCTCGAAGTAGCCCTCGTGCGCGCTCGCCGCCCCCGTGAAGGCCCCCTTTGCATGGCCGAAAAAGTGCGACTCGAACAAGCCGTCGGGAATCGCACCGCAATTCACCGCGACGAACGCCTCGCGGCTGCGACGCGAATGCTTCGTGTGCAACAGTTTGGCGACGCGCTCCTTGCCTACGCCGGTTTCGCCGCGAATCAGCACATTGGTATCGCAATCGGCAAAGATGTCGACTTCATGCAGCAACGCGCGCATGCACTCGGAGTGAGCGATGAACGGAATGGCATCACGCGTATCGGCTGCGGGCGAGCGATCTTGCGTGGCCAATTTCGTCACGGCGCCGCGCAGCGCGGCCCGCGTGAAATCGAGCGGCAGCACCTGCAAGGTGGCATGGGCTGCCAGTTCGTGCAACTGCTCAGACGACTCTCCCACCCAAATGACGGGCATGACGCTCGCGCGCTGGCATTCTTCGAGCATCGCGGCGGAGCTGCCCACAGCGCGCGTGCTGATCACCGCGACCGACGCGCGCGATGCGGTCAGTGCCGGCGAACTCATCAAATCGTCGATCGGGATGACGTTGACGTCGACCCTGTTGAAGCATTGACTCACACGCTCCACCAGATCGATACCGCCTTCCAGAACGTAGATATCCAATGCCCTAATTTTTTCGACGCCTTTCATGATTCGATCGCCAGTGATGCATGCTCGGGCAACGGGAGTGGGTGCCGCCCCATTCGCATTGGCCCGACTAGCAAGCAAGGTTAAAGGTCACGACTCGTCCGTATCCGTGCCCGCCTGCGACTGCAACGCCCTGAAGCGGGCCGTCCTGTATTCGACGGGACTCATCCCGAAGTGCTTCACGAAATGCTTGCGAAGGTGATCGCCATTGAAAAGTCCACAGTGGCGCGCGATTTTGTCGACGGGAAGCGCGGTGCTCAGGAGCAGCTTGCGCGCGCTTTCAAGCCGGACCCTCGACAGGTACTCATGCGGCGTATGCCCCATCTCGGCCCTGAATCGCCTCAGAAAATTGCGTTCGCTCATCAAGGCACGTTCGGCCATGCTCGAGATCGAAACGCGAGCGCCGTAGTTTTCGCCGATCCATTCGACCGTGGCCCTGATTCGTTCGCTGGGCGCGGGCATGTCGAGCGCTACGCCCGCCCGCGCGGCGAGGGACGCCTCGCCTGCTTGCGCGTGCGTGGTGGTGCTGCCCATCTCGTCTTGCCACGCCTTGTGTCGATCCAGATGCAGCACATCCGCGCGATGTGGCGCATCGGCTGGCACGGGCACATCGGCCGGCTGCTCTAGCGCATTTGGAACATCGTTAGCACCGACGGAAAGCTCGATGATCTTGGCGCTAGCTCCGGCGCGCGCCAGCCATGAGACGATCTCGGGCCGAGGCTCCGGCGCCCCGTTTCCCGATTTCGGCACCACAAAATAATGGAAGTCAAGCGGATCGACGTCGCAAATGGCTTCGCACCAAACCGGCAGGCACGCGTTTTCGCGAAAAACAAAGCCACTTCGCCCGGCGATAATCGTGATGCTCATCTTCCCGACCTTGTTTTCACGGTTTTGCTCGTCGCCAAAACGCTCGCACGTACTCGCCAGGACTTTCGCCACGTCGCTCGAGGAAAAATCGTCGCTAATCACCACGCCGATCCGGCATCCCGTCTCGACACCGTCGAAACCCGCCACTGTTCCTTCACGCGTTGTCTCTGACTTCGGGTCCGCCGAGTACTGTCCTCTCTGATTCGCTCGCAGCCCGTCAGTCCTGCCCAGATACATAAAACCCCCATATAGGGACGTTGGTTTTGAACACGCCGCAGCCCTGTTCGCCGCCGCGGCGTCAAACGCCGTTAGGTTCACCGTCAAACGCCAACCAACTCGTCACGCCGGCAGAATTCTCATTACGGATTAACTGGGCTCGTCGGTTCGTCGATTCTCGGCGCATGCCGGGCATTTCATCGGACGATAGCGAGGTGCGCATCCCGTGCAAACATGGTTCCGGTTCGCGATTAGATTGTCGTGGCAAACCGGACGCAGGATAAATTGAAAAAATTGCCGTGCACTTGCACCGACGGCACGCGCGGGCGGAAGAGGGTCCTTCTTCAAACCCGGAATGAGTGGGAAAGAAGGCGAATGTTTCACTCAAGTTTCACTCGAGCCCCAGCCGAACGCTGCCCGGACCTGCAGAACCAATATCCCGGTTTGCTGGGTGCGGTGCAACATGACTGCGAAAAATGGCCGATAACGCCTACCTTGCGCGCCGCAACTCTGCAGTCCGCTGGTCATCGCAGCCGCTGCAGGCAAAAAAAATCCCCGTGCGGGGACGCCAAAAAACCCAAGAAAATCAAAGCGCCGGCCGACGACAACGGCGGCCGGTTCCATCATTAGCGAAAAAAAATGCGAACTTTCTCAACGCAGGGGGCTCTCTGACCACGGTCATGCATGTTCGAGAGTCGAACCCCTGCTCCCATGAGCGTCGAAAATGTACCGCCCCGTATTCTGGGTTGGCGGATCGTTGCGCGCTTGAAAATGGGGACACCCGCTTCTCAAGAATAAGCGTATGGCCCTAATTCGCGCGCCGGTCTCCCCTTTACAAGGAGCCGCGCCTAGATCTTTTACATCCGATTGCTAACTCAACGACGCGAATGCATTGCTTCGATCGCGGTCGCTGGGCCCGTGGGTGCGTCCGCTGCGTTAGTAGCCGACCGCCCCGTAACCAGAGTCCGCAAGCGACCGCCCGCCGGTGCCGGCGGTCGCACCCGAAGCTGCAACGTCGCCTGTTGGCCTTTTTATCTGCCCCTCGCTACCCGTGGTTGCAAGTCGCGTGCCGTCATGAGACGGCAGGCCGCACCGGTTGGGTTTTGCTTGCGACGGCATGGTGGTGCGCAATTTACGCGCAGCCATCCAAACAATCTTTGAATTCGTAGGAGGTTACACCTTGTTACTGGCTGCCCGAAGGTATTGCTGCACCTGTCGGTCGCTTTGACTCCCAGTTTTTGCAAAGTTTGTTTTCAACTACAGATCCACGCAAGGGATGCCGGGAGAGACAAGCTTTGCCTTGAGAATTCGCAGTTCGATTACCCCCTCGAATGAGCAAGAGATAGAACGCGGACGCATCCGAACACGCCACTTGAAACGTTCGGAGTTATCCCACGATTCGAAACCACTGGGGTTCAGCCCAGCCGTGCTTTTTCTCGGAGAAGCCGAATGTGGTGAGCTTTTGCCTTCGATTTATTAGTGGCGCAATGAAGAGAATGGAGCTTTGAAGTCTTGTTTGCATCGTCCATCGACATCGCAAGCAAAGTAACTCAGTGCCCCTTTCGGTTCACTACAAATCGTTTGTTCAATCGATTTGCGCGGCAACCCTGGGCTGCCGCCCAAAACATTGGCTCACTCAAACAACTATTGGAGTTTCTGGGATGAAAACGAAGTTTCTGCGTAAGGTCGCCGTCTGCTCTGCTCTTATATCGGGCATTTGCGCCGGCGCTCACGCCTCCACGCTGGGCCTGCACATGGGCAGCGACGGCTCCATCGAGCAATACAACGATTTCAGCAAGTGGCTCGGCAAATCCGTCCGGTATCGTCTGACGTTCGTCAACGGCTCGTCGTGGGACGACATCGCCAATCCATATTTTCTTTCGTCGGCAACGAGAGCGTGGCTCAAATCGGAGCCGAGCCGCGTCGAAGTCCTTTCCGTGCCTATGCTGCCGAACTCGGGCAACCACTATCAGCTTCGCAACATCGCGGACGGATCCTACGACGCCTACTACAAACGGCTGGCCGAGAATATTGCCTCCAAGACCGGCGCACCCCAGCGCGTCATCGTGCGCCTCGGCTGGGAGTTGAACGGCAAGTGGTACCCGTGGTCGGCAGTGGGTACGGCGTCCGAGTACAAGGCCGCGTACCGGCACATCGTCCGGTTGATGCGCTCGAAGTGCAACGTCCTGCGGTTTGAGTGGAACGTCAATTGGGGCGGGACATTCGATTGGACGACTGCCTACCCGGGCGATGATGTGGTCGACGTCATGGGGATGGACATCTACGACCAATACAACAAGGGGTGGGACGACGTCCTGGACACCTATGAAGGCCTTGCGTTTTTCCGCAACTTCGCACGCGAGCACGGGAAATCTGAGGCTTATTCGGAATGGGGCGTCTCAACCAAACCTTCGCCGGTTGGACACGGCGACGACACGGCGTACGTTCAGCACATGTACGACTGGATCCGAGCGGGCGGCGGCCGAGTCCTCTATGCGAACTACTGGAACGTGCCGTCGCCGGGGAGGACGTCCGGGCCCAACGGCGTGATCTACAGCGATTCGAGCCACGTCACGGTTCCAAGGGCTGCGGCGCTCTACAGGAAGCTGTTCAGCAGGTAAGAAAGCACGCGGGCGTGGCGCAAGCGGGTCGTGCCGCTTCGCCAGCCCCCATAAGCGCATTGCACGCTTGACGAGCGTGCAATGCGCTTTTTTTTCGTTATGTTTTTAGGGCCGCACCCTTAATGCCCTACTCTCAGCCGCAAACCGCTAGCCGTATACATATTAGAGGTGGGCTCGTCCTGCCATGCCCATCGCTTGCCCGTGAGCGTCCCTCCGTTCCGAACTGTCCGGGAGCGCAAGCTTCGAGTTTGCCGCTGCAACGAACGGAGCCGTCACGTTCGCCCCGTTATCCCTATGCCTGCACGCCCGCCCGCTCGGACACTTCCTACATGCGGGCCGCCAAAAATATCCTTATAAAACAAGGATCATGCGATACGGACCTGGACGATCGGCATAAATTTCCCGGTTCCCCTGTAGGAGATACATTTGTTACTGGTGTAGGCGAACGCCGACACCTCAACCGGTAAGACTACCCCAAGTCCAGCGGCCGACGACTGTAATTGCCCTGCCGTCTCGCTCATAATTCGTTTCAACAAATGCTTGAACACGGACAGACGGATTCACATAGTTTGCCCGAGCAGTTATCTCCCTGAAGTTTAGATAGCGACGCAAACGTTTGCATTCAGCGCCAGATCCTACGGATTCTGGGTAGGACAGGTTTTGCCTTAGGAAATTTCACTTGATTACTCCCATCGAATAAGTGCGAGAGATGTAGCGCGAATCGGTTCTAGACCCCTCATCGAAGACGGCACGGAATCACCCCGCGACACAACACCATCACCCGGCTGGAATGACTGGGCATTTCTAGCAAATGCCGAGACGGGGATCTTTTGCCTTCGGATTAATCAGTGAACGGAACGAAGAGAATGAGCCACTTGAATCTAGTTTGCGGCAACCGCAAACATCGCAAACCAGACAACTCAATTTGTCTCACATCGATTTCTTAATTTGATTTACGCGGAAATCGTGAGCTTCGGCTCTTTGAAAATCCGCTCGCTTTTAAATCCGAATATCCCTGGAGTTTTTCATGAAGACGACGTTCCTGCGTAAGATTGCCCTCGTTGCCGCCCTCGCCGCCGGCGTTTGCACCGGTGCTCAAGCCGCCGGCCTCGCCCTGCATATGGGCGGCGACGGCTCCATCACGCAGTACAACGATTTTGGCAAGTGGCTCGGCAAATCCGTCATGTACCGCGTGACGTTCGTGAACGACAGCTCGTGGAGCACGATCTCCTCGCCGTACTTCCTCGCCTCCGCAACGAAGCCGTGGCTGGCCTCGAACCCGAACCGCCATGAAGTCATCACGGTTCCCTTGATGCCGATAACGGGCAACCAGGGCATGCTCCAGGAAGTCGCGGACGGACGCTACGACAGCTACTTCAAGACGCTCGCCGCCCATCTGAACGCGAAGACCGGCGCACCGCAACGCGTCATCGTGCGGCTTGGCTGGGAACTGAACGGCAAGTGGTATCCGTGGTCGGCGGTGGGCTACGCCGCTCAGTACAAAGCCGCATACCGCCACGTCGTTCAAGTGATGCGCTCGCAGTGCAACGTCCTGCGCTTCGAATGGAACCTGTCGTGGGGCGCGAACCCGAAGTTCGACTGGACGACGGCCTATCCTGGCGATGACGTCGTCGACGTCATCGGTATGGACGCCTACAACCAGTTCAACAGCGGCTGGAGCAACATGCTGAACGCCTACGAAGGCCTCGCGTTCTTCCGCAACTTCGCACACAAGCACGGTAAGTCGGAAGCCTATACCGAGTGGGCCAACTCGACGCAGCCGGCGCCCGCTGGACGCGGCGATGACACGGCCTACGTTCTGGGCATGTACAACTGGCTGCAAGCTGGCGGCTCGAACGTCCTGTACGCCGGCTACTGGAACACTCCTTCGGGCGGCCCGGACGGCGTGATCTACAGCAACTCGACATCCTATAAGGTCACCGTGCCGAACTCGTCGGCGCTGTACAAGACGCTGTTCAGCCACTAATGAGCGAGCCTGGCGCGGCACGAACGGTCTGATCGACTCGGCGCGCCGCCCGATACGCCAAGGCCCTCTCGCCCCGCATGCGCAACGCGCGTGCGGGGCGATTTCCGTTTGGCCTACTTCCTCATGCATTGCGGCGATGGGCGGCGCTACCTCTGTGGGGCTTGGACGTTTCCTACATCCATCAACCGGGACGAATCCTTAAAAAACAACTTGATGGGCTACCTTCCAACCGGGGTAAGGCACATCTTACCGATGATTGTGTAGGAAATTCCCTTCTTACCGATGTAGGGCAATGCTGACATCTCAGCCGCTAGGCCTACTTCAAGACCAGCGTCGGACGACTGAAATCCTCCGACGCCCCGCCGATAACTATTTCAACAAATGCTTGAACGGACAGACAGATCCACGTTGTTTGCCCCAGCAGTTATCTGCATCACCCTTGGATAACGACGCAAACGTTTGTATTCAGTGCCAGATCTGCTGAAGATTCTGGGCAGGACAGGTTTTGCCTTAGGAAATTGCACTTGATGAGATCGTTCGAATAACCGCAAGAGACGGCGCGAATCGATTCCAGGCTCAATTGTTGAGACGCTGCGGAATCAACTCGCGACTCGACACCGCATGACTTTAATTCCTGGCATTTCTTAGGAAATGCCGAGACGGTGATCTTTTGCCTTCGAATAATCAGTGATCAGAATGAAGAAATGAGCCATTTGAATCTTGTCAGCGGCAACCACACGCACCGCAAACCAGACACTCCATTTGTCTCACGTCGACTTATTAACTTTGTTTGTGCGGATTTCATTAGCTTCGGCGCTCCAAAATCCGCTCATTTTTAAATCCGAATCCCGGAGTTTTTCATGAAGACGAAGTTCCTGCGTAAAATCGCTCTCGTTGCTGCCCTCGCCGCCGGCGTGTGTTCGGGCGCTCACGCCGCCGGCCTCGCCCTGCACATGGGCGGCGACGGCTCCATCACGCAGTACAACAACTTTGGCAACTGGCTCGGCAAATCCGTCCAGTACCGCGTAACGTTCGTCGACGACAGCTCCTGGAGCACGATCGCCGCGCCGTATTTCCTCTCGTCGGCAACGAAGCCGTGGCTCGCCTCGGATCCGAATCGCAATGAAATCATCACGGTTCCCTTGATGCCGATCTCGGGCAACCAAACGATGCTCGCCGATGTCGCGGCCGGCACCTACGACAGCTACTTCAAGACGCTCGCCGGCTATCTGAACACGAAGACGGGCGCGCCGCAGCGCGTCATCGTGCGCCTTGGCTGGGAACTGAACGGCAAGTGGTACCCGTGGTCGGCAGTGGGCTACGCGCAGCAGTATGTCGCAGCGTACCGCCACGTCGTCCAAGTGATGCGCTCGCAGTGCAACGTCCTGCGCTTTGAATGGAACCTCTCGTGGGGCGCGAACCCGACGTTCGATTGGACAACCGCCTACCCTGGCGATGATGTCGTCGATGTGATCGGCATGGATACCTACGACCAATACAACAGCGGCTGGAGCAATATCCTGAACGGCTACGAAGGCCTCGCGTTCGTGCGCAACTTCGCGCGCCAACACGGCAAGTCTGAAGCCTATACGGAGTGGGCCGACTCGACCCAGCCGTCGCCCGCCGGTCGCGGCGACGATACGGCCTACATTCAGGGCATGTACAACTGGCTGCAAGCCGGCGGCACCAACGTTCTTTACGCGGGCTACTGGAACACCCCGTCGGGCGGCCCGAACGGCGTGATCTACAGCGACTCGACCTCGTACTCCGTCACGGTGCCGAATTCGTCGACGTTGTACAAGACGCTGTTCAGCCAGTAATGAACGAGCGGAACGAGCGCGGCGAGGCGCGAACGGGTTGATCGACTCGGCGCGCTACCCGCCGCGCACCGACAAAAACGCACTGCACGCGCGAAGGCGCGTCAGTGCGTTTTTTGTTGCTGTGCTTTCGCTGGTCGACTCGCTGCAGCTGCGCGTCGCAAGCTGCCCGCTGCAAGCGAATGCCAGCCGAAATCCTACACCGCCCGGCGGCTAACGCCGCCCCTCTTCACGCGTTCGCGCGCCCCTGATTCGGACGTCTCCTACAACCTTGATCGCCAAACATCTTGTTTATGATCAACGACTTACCAACCGCCGAACCCCGTACTCGGCAAAAATTCCCTCCTGAAGCGCACGAGATCCATTTGTGCCATATGTAGGCTAACGCCGACACATCAACCGGTAAGACTACCCAAAGTCCAGCGACCGACGACTGTAATTGTCCCGCCGTCTCGCCCATAATTCGTTTCAACAAATGCTTGAACACGGACAGACGGATTCACTAGTTTGCCCCAGTAGTTATCTCCCTGAAGTCTAGATAGCGACGCAAACGTTTGTAATCAGCGCCAGATCCTTACGGATTCTGGGTAGGACAGGTTTTGCCTTAGGAAATTGCACTTGATTAACCCCTTCGAATAGGCGCAAGAGGTACAGCGCGAATCATCGCGACGCAACCGCACCCGACTGGAATGACTGGGCATTTCTAGCGAATGCCGAGACGGGGAACTTTTGCCTTCGAATTAATCAGTGAACGGAATGAAGAGAATGAGCCACTTGAATCTAGTTTGCGGCAATCGCAAACATCGCAAACCAGACAACTCAATTTGCCTCACGTCGATTTCTTAATTTGATTTACGCGGAAATCGTGAGCTTCGGCTCTCGCAAAATCCGCTCCCTTTTTTAATCCGAATATCCCCGGAGTTTTTCATGAAGACGACTTTCCTGCGTAAGATTGCCCTCGTTGCCGCCCTCGCCGCTGGCGTTTGCTCGGGCGCTCAAGCCGCCGGCCTCGCCCTGCATATGGGCAGCGACGGCTCCATCACGCAGTACAACGATTTTGGCAACTGGCTCGGCAAATCCGTCATGTACCGCGTGACGTTCGTTGACGACAGCTCGTGGAGCACCATCTCCACCCCCTACTTCCTCGCCTCCGCAACGAAGCAGTGGCTGGCCTCGAATCCGAACCGCACCGAAATCATCACGGTTCCGTTGATGCCGATCACGGGCAACCAGGGCATGCTCCAGGAAGTCGCGAACGGACAATACGACAGCTACTTCAAGACGCTCGCCGGATATCTCGCTACCAAGACCGGCGCGCCGCAGCGCATGATCGTGCGCCTCGGCTGGGAACTGAACGGCAAGTGGTATCCGTGGTCGGCGGTGGGCTACGCCGCTCAGTACAAAGCCGCATACCGTCACGTCGTCGAAGTAATGCGCTCGCAGTGCAACGTCCTGCGCTTTGAATGGAACCTGTCGTGGGGCGCGAACCCGACGTTCGACTGGACGACCGCCTATCCTGGCGATGATGTCGTCGACGTCATCGGCATGGACACCTACGACCAGTACAACAGCGGCTGGAGCAACATGCTGAACGCCTACGAAGGCCTCGCGTTCTTCCGCAACTTCGCACACCAGCACGGTAAGTCGGAAGCCTACACCGAGTGGGCCGACTCGACGCAGCCGGCGCCCGCTGGACGCGGAGATGACACGGCCTACGTTCAGGGCATGTACAACTGGCTGGAAGCCGGCGGCTCGAACGTCCTGTACGCCGGCTACTGGAACACGCCCTCGGGCGGCCCGAACGGCGTGATCTACAGCGACTCGACGTCCTATCAGGTCACCGTGCCGAACTCGTCGGCGCTGTACAAGACGCTGTTCAGCCACTAATCAGTGAGCCCGGTGCGGCGCGAACGAGTTGACTGACTCGGCGCCTGACCACCGCCCAAACGCAAAAAAGCGCACTGCACGCATAAAAGCGTGCAGTGCGCTTTTTCTTTCCTCTTCTTCTAAGCGGATCGATGCCCGTGAGCCCAGCCCGACCCGCTTGCTCGCTACGCGCTCAGCGCGTTCGGGCGGCCCAACATCGCGCCATCATTGGCTAAATAAGCTTTTGAACGCTTTCGCGGCGTTAGGCACCTTGCCCGCGCTCTTGCCTTCGATCGCCGCATCGGGGCCACCGGCGGATGAGTTCCAGTAGGCGGCATACAGAACGTTGCCGGACTTGAACCAATCGTGCATGTCCTGAATGAATTCTTGATTGTCGCCGTGACCAGCCGAGCTGTTCGACAGGCTCCATTCCGCGTAGGCCTCGGGCTTGTTATGCGCGCGCGCGAACTTGCGCAAATCCCGCAGCCCACCCTTGCCGTTCAGCAGTTCGTCCCAGCTATGGTTGTATTGATCGTAGACGTCCATGGAGATGATATCGACGACCTCGTCACCCGGGTAGCCTTGAGTCCAATCGAAATTTTTCTCTCCCGTTCGAGACAGGTTCCATTCGAAGCGCAGATCTTTATTGACTGCTCGCATTGTCTGCACGACGTGGCGGAATGCCTTGGCAAACGACTGCGGCGATTTCGCCGCCGACCACGCGTACCAGGTTCCATTCGACTCCCAGCCGAGCCGGACGATGACGCGCGAAGGCGCGCCGGTCTTGCTGGCCAAATTCTCGGCAAGCTTAGTGAAGTACTTGTCGTATTGTCCGGCCGCGACCGCGTCGAGCGTGTTCGGGCCGCTATGCTTCGGCACGAGCGGAACGGAAACGACCTCGACCCGCGACGGGTTCGATGCGAGCCACTGCCGTGTCGCACCCAGGAAATAAGGCGCGGCGATCGTATCCCACGAGTCGTCGGCGGCGAACGTCACGCGGTACATCACGGGTTTGCCGAGCCATTCACCGAACTCTTCGTATTGTGAAATATCGGTATCTCTCCCGGCGTGAAGCCCGATGGCCTCGCCGTGGGCGACCGAACACAGACTTGCAGCGGCAATAGCGCACAGCGTGAATCGTCGAAGAGAACGAGTTTTCATCAGCGTTGGTTTCCTCAAGGTTGCATCATGGATGTCGAGCCGGACTTGGCATGCAGGCCATGAATCGCATGCTCAGTCGTCATTTGCCTCATGAGCCGGCCCCATTCGCGATCGTATCGATACGGGTGAAAGGGGAAGACGCCGGCGCCCGGCGCAAACGTCAGCTCGCCGAAGTACACCTCATTGTCAGGTGCGTATTGGTCCACTCGCACGCCGCGGCAGCACGGTTTATGGCAGCGCCGCTTGTGGCAACCGCCCCGCGTTGAAAGGACTACTCATCCGATAGTCCCGTCATTGGCTTAACGACGACGGAATGATTGCGCTCGGCAGCCTCGTGCGTGAGCCGCTCGATATGCTGGCGCCACCGGTATGCGAACGCGTCGAACGAGAACGCACGGGCCACTAGACGCGCGTTGCTCGCGCATTTTTCGCGCAATGCGCCGTCTTCAGCCATCTCGATCAAGGCCTGGCCAAGGCCCGTCCGATCGTCGAGCGCCACAAGCCGTCCGATTTCCCCCATCGAAAGCAGTTCGCGCGGCCCCGATGGACAATCGAACGCCACGATCGGCAGCCCGTGCGCCGCGGCCTCGCACAGCGAGAGAGGGAAGCCTTCGTAACGCGAGACCGAGCATAGGAGCGAGCCGCTTTCGTAGATCTCGCGCTTATCGCCACGAAAGCCCGCAAGCGATACGCGCCCGGCGAGCCCCTTGGCGTCGATCATCGCCTGCAGCATGTCGCGCTCTTCGCCCTCTCCGTAAATCACGAGCGACCAGCCGGCGAGGCGCGGCGCAACGCTCGCCCATACCTCGATTAGCGCCGCGAAGTTCTTCTGCGCCGTGAGCCGTCCGACCGCCACTACGACCTTCGGCCGTGCGGAGGATTCGCTTACCGTCTTCGGCAGATGCACCGAGTTGTACAGCACCGACGTGTTCGTCACTCGATGGCTCGCGAACATCGAGCGGTCACGCTCGGTCAGCACGACGATGTTATCCAGCCACCGGTACAGCAAGTTGCGCAGCATGAGGTGAAAAGGCCGCGGACGCTCTTCTTCGTAACAAAGATGCTGAACCTCGACGCACACCATCCGTCTCGAGAGCGGCAGCGCGAAGTAGCGAAAGAAGTTGTTGCCGACGACGATATCGGCATCAGGAACGGCGCGTCTCAGGCTGCGCATCAACGTCAGCCTAGTTAAGACTTTCCCCAATGGCGAACCGGGACGGCGCAAGCCAAGATGCACCACATTGAGGCTGGCGTCTTTGCCACGATCGCCCCCATTGGACGCCACCCGCTGCGAGGAATGCGAAAACGCACTGACGATGACAACATCGCCCATTGCGAGAAGCGCCGCGCAGATGTCTCGCGCAACTTGCTCCGCGCCTCCGTTAAAGGTGATATCAGGGACTGCAACGATAATTTTCATCGTGGCTCGCTAGTCGAAAACCAACCGGAACACTTTCCGCGCCGGGCCGTGTACGTGCAAGCGCCGCGCCCAAATGGCAAGCCGACTGCGGAGCCGGCGCGGATAGAAGCGCGAAAAAGCGCACGTCATATCCTCGGCTTCGCGAACCAGCACCGGCAGTTCGAAACAGAGTTGATCGCTCAACTCGAGTTCGTAGTGCGTCGATGCCTCGCGGTGCTCACCGCTGCCGTCCATACCGGTGTTCGTGGTAAGCGATCGAGTCGGGTACAGCACCAGCGCGTCGCCGTAGTTATAACGGCCGAAATCGAAACGAATCGCCCACGATTCGGCCTCGCCCTCGATTTGGTTGACGATCATATCGAGCATATCCTTCCCGGCGCGCGTAAATTGAGCGCGCTTGCGCCGATCGGCCATGAAGGACCAATATTCGCTGCATTGCCAGTCAACCGTGCGCCAGCGGTCGCGCCACGTCGCCCAGCCCCACGGGCAGATGCGCGGCACGAAGAACGCGTCGCCGTACCGCTCGCCGCCCGCGACCGGCGGTGCATAGCCGGCGATCGAGAAGACGCGCTGCTCGTCGCGATAAAGCTTCAGCGCCGTTCGCATGTACGACAAGAATCCGGTTGCGACTTCGATATCGTCCTCGACGACAATCACCGAATCGTATTGATCGAGCACGGCGCTGACACCTTCGATGACGGAGCGCCCGAGCCCCAGGTTGACCGGGGACGCCTGCACCTGCACCGAGCGGAAACCCTTCGCGTGTTGCGCGATGTCACGCACTCGCGCGACCGCCTCCATATCCGCGCTTTTTCGCGGTCCGTCACAGAAGACGAATAGATTGAATTGCGCTGCACCCGCGGCCGCGGCTAGCGCCGTCAGCGTTTGTTCGAGGTGCTTCGGTCGCTTGTATGCGAACACAACCAAGGCAGTGCTCATTACGTCCATCTTGTTCTCGCTTGAGGAAGTAACTTCGGATAACCCGTGACCCATGCGGTCACTATTGCAATCGCGCCGGCAAGCACGCCGCTGAAGATCGGTTGCAGCCAGACGACATCGAAGGCCCGCTCCAACGCCGCGAACAGCAGCGCGAGCCCGAAGAATCCTGCCACCGGCAACAACACCTTCGAAGCGATGCCGCCAACCCCAAGGCCGGCTCGCTTGCCGAGCAGGAAGTAATGCCCGAATACCGCGAGCACGCCCTGCACGACGATGACACCGAGCAACATCCGCTCGACGCCGAATTTCGACATGATCAGCAGTACGGCCGCCTGCGCCCCCGATTGCACCGCCGCCCAACCCAAATCGACGAACGGTGCCCCTGTGCTTTGCAGGAACGCCGAGATGGTCCCGTTCTCGAACGCGCGCACTGCCCACAGCAGCGCGAGCCAGCCGAGCCAGTCCGCGTAGTGCAAAAATGCGTGGCCGTACAGCAGCTTCGTCACCAGGCCCGAACTGAGCGCGAGGGCGAGGTAAAAGCAAACGTAAATCGACGTCGACCAGCACACGACCCGCTCGATCGACGGTAGCCGCTCAGGCGCATCGGGGCGCCATGTCGCGAAGAGCGGCATCGTCGTGCGCCGAACCATCGGGGAGATGAAGGCACTCGCTTGCAAAACGAATTGCTTCATCGACGAGTAGACCCCGAACACGGCAAGCGGCATCGTCGCGCCGACGAGCATCTCGTCGGCCTTGCCGCCCATCACGTTGACGAACTGACTGAGCAATTGCGCGAGGGCGTACGATGCCGTTGCCTTGGCGTTGCCCTTCAGGTGCCCTTCCTTTGCCTGCTTGCCGATACTAACGATATGCCGCACCGTGTGCTGCATGCAAATGAGCTTGACGATCAGCGCGGCATAAAAGCCGATCATCACGCACGACGCGAAATGCCCGAAGTACGCCAGCAGCACCGTGGCGCCGACCCCCACGAGCTTGCCCGCCGCCTCGGCAAAAGCAAGCCGCTCGAGGTCTAAATCGCGCACGGCGAAGCCTTGCACCGGGCCAATAAAGATCGCGAGCGGAATGGTCGGCGTGATCCACAGCAGCGCGCTGCCGATGCCGTCCGCCGCGCCCTCGCTGTGCCCGACAAATTGCACGGCGAAATAGCCGATCATGCAGATGGCGATGCCGGTGCCGACGAACCACGGCAGCGCCGCGGCGACATCGGCGAGTGTCGCTTCGCGCTCTCGCTTGTCCTGAATGACGAAGCTTTGCAGCCCGAAGTCGCACAGCACCGTCGCCAGTGCAATCATCATCGAATACAAGGCCACGATGCCAAGTTCCGAGCCATGAAACGTGCGCGCCACAACCGCAATCTGCACGAGCTGCAACCCGGCCATGACCGCGGAAGACATCAATTGGGCCAGCCCTTTTCGGGCCACGGAACTCATTGTGCCGGCCTCCCCTGTTTCGACAAAACGTTAGTCAGATATTCGGCAAAGCGCGGCTCGGCGCACCCGCGGGCGAACAACTCGCGGTGATGCGGCTGCGGTGTTGTCCGCGCGAGCGCGCGCAGTCGAGCTTCGTCTCGGAGCAATGCGATCCATTGCTGCGCCGACGCGCAATTGACGATCGCCTCATCCGCGCCGAGCGACAGACCGCGCAGCGCCTGCGGTGTCGCAATCAGCGCGCGGCCGTTGTAGATGGCCTCGGCAACCTTGATGTTCACACCCGCGCCCAAACGCACGGGCGCGATGAAGATCGGCGCCTTGCCCCACACGTCGGCCCCGCGTTCCACGAAACCATGTGCGACCAGTTGCGGGTGTCGCCCCGCCCAACGCTCGGAGCCGCGACCGACCGCATGGAGCACCACGTTGCTCGGCGCGGCCGGTAGCAGTTCGTCGACGAACCAGTCGAGCGCATCGACGTTGGGCCACCAATTCATGTTGCCGACGAAGAACAGACGCACACGGCCGTCGTCGGCTGCGGTCACGTCGATGGGCCGATAGTCGAACGACGGCAGCAGCGTAAAGATCTTTTTCACGCCGGCATCCGCGCCTTGCGCCGCCTCGTCGGCGGACAAGAACACCGCGTTGCCGCAACGCGCGTAAGCGTCGCGTTGGAAGCGCTCGAGCCGGCGCAATTCGAGCCCTAAGACCGCGCGCAGCAACCGCGGCCACGCTTTACCCACCCGCTCCGCGTACAGGCTTACCTCGTCGTTGTGCTGAATCAACAGCGTCTGCGTGCCGTGTCCCACGAGCGGCGCGTATAGCATCGTCTCGAGATGATCGAAGACGACGAGACTCGGCTTATGCTGCGCGATTGCCTGGCTGATACGTCGATGCGCATCGCCCACGCGGAAGTATTCGATCTTCGCCGCAAGCCCGGAAAACGCCGCCCGCGCGAAGGCGGTCGCGATGCGCAGCTTGCGGCGCCGCGGCGCATCGGCATAGATGTACTCGATCCGCACGTCGCCGAATACGCGGCGCAGCAACGCGAGCAGGCTCGCGGTGTAGACCGCGCCGCCATTGGCACCCGCGTCGTCGCGCACGTGCGAGATCACCAGCAGGCGCTCCTCGGCGAGCGTCCGCGGGACCCGCGCGTTCATGCCTGCCTCCCCGCGAACACGGGCGATGCCGCAGGTACGCGAAGCGTTGAACGCGCCGGGCGATAGCCTGTCACGACGAAGAAGAACAGCAGCAGCACGGAAAGCGGCTGCAGCAACGCGCCCGACAGAAAGTAATGCGTGACGATGAGCGCCATCGCGATGGTGCCAGGCTGCCCCGAAAACGCGACGCGCAGCCCGATCACGAGCAAAAGCGGGAAGCCGCCGAGGAAACCGTATTCGATGATGGCCTTCGGCACCGCCGAGAAGTTGACGAGGGAATCGGCCGACGTGACGAGACGGTCGGCCGCGCCGGCGCCGTGGCCCAAGAAGAAGCTCGCCGCATCGCCGAACGAATCGCGCGCCATCATGACGTACGGCACGATAAAACGCGCCGTCGCGCTGTTGTCGTGCCCGCCGAACTCGGCGACACGCGCAAGCAGCTCGGGACGCGCGATGATCGCGCCCCCGAGCGCCATCACAGCGATGAGGCCCAACAAGATCACGCGCAGGTTCGTCCAATAGCGCAAGAACAGCACCGGAAACACGACGGCAACGAGCATCGCGCCCGTGCCTGAAAACGTCGTCGCGAGCGCGGCCATTAGCACCGCTAGCGGCACGATGCGCCTGAACAAGCTCAGCTCGATGATGACCGCGAGCCCGAGGAACTGCGAGAGAAACGACGCTTCCAGGAAAAAGTAGCCGTTCGATTTGAACAGATCGGACCCGTACGTGATCGGATACGACGTCAAATAACCCTGCATCACGATGGCTTTCGGCAGCTTGTCGAACGGGTCCATGTACGGCATGTGCAGAAACCGCTGACTGACGAACTGCAGGATCGCAAGCAGGCCGAAGCCCATCATCATCGCGATGTAGAACCTTGCGGCGCCGCGCATATGCTGCGGGCCAATCGCACGCGTCGGCCCCAATGCAAGCGGTACGTACAGCGCCACCAGATAACCGAGCGAGGTAATCTGCGGCACCCCGACCGACAGCATCGTGCACGACAACGCGGCACCGAACGCAAGCCCGATCGCGACCGACATCGTCTTCGTCGGCGCCGCGATCCCCTGCAGGCCGACCCAAAAGACAGTGGCCCAGTAAATCAAAAAGGCCACCGGCAATTGACTCGCCCCGAGCGGCAGCGCGAAACGCTGCGTCAGGACGCCGAGTGCGAACAGTGCGAAGAGCACTCGGAGCTTGCCCCGCGTGCGGCGCTCGGCCGCGCTGATCGTGCGCGCTTTCATCGCGAGACGCCTATGAGTTTGCGGTTGCCGTCCGCCTTCACGGCGCCGTAGCCGTAGCCGCTACCGTAGCCGTAGCTCATCGTCTCGTTCGCGCGATTGAGAATCGCGCCCTGCAGGTTCACCCCGACCAGGCCCAGACGCTTGAGCGATTCACCCAGTTCCGCGACCTTGGTCGAACCCGCGAGCGCGACCAGGAACACGGCGCCGCAGTGAGGCGCATAGACCAGCGGATCGGCAACCGCGAGCAGCGGCGGCGCATCGACGATGACGTAATCGTAATTCGGCGACAAGCGCTCGTAGATCCGCCCGATGACGGCCCGCTGCAACAACGAATCGACGTTGCCGTTGGTCGTGCCCGACGAAATGAAGTCCAGGTTCGGCACGCCGGTCTTCTGAATGACGGCGCTTTCGTCGGCACCATCGAGGAGCTGGGCAAAGCCGCTGCCGATGTTCAAGCCGAAGTAGCGATTGAGTTCGCCCTTGTGCATGTCCGCGTCCACGAGCAGCACGCGATGCCCCGACGTCGCCAGCAGCGCGGCGCAGTTGGCCGCCACGAACGACTTGCCGACCTCCGGCAGCGCGCCCGTGAACATGATCCGGTTGTTCGGCGCGTTCAACATGAGGAATTCGAGCGACGTGCGGAAGCTGCGCAGACTCTGGATCGCGGGATCGTTCGGCGCACGCGCCGCGAGCAACCGCACCTCGCCGGCCGACGGACGCGCAAGCTTGTCGATTTGGCGCTGCGCGATGCTGCTGGGTACGGACGCGTAGACGTTCACGCCAACGAGGCGTTCCACATCGAACGAATCGACCACGCGGCGCGACAACTTGTTACGCACAAGCGCCACGGCGAAGCCAATGAAAAGCCCACCGAGCCCGGCGATCGGCAGGATCAGGAACGGCTTCGGCCACACCGGCACCTCAGGCACCGGCGCCATATCGACGATGCGAACGCTGCCGATGTTGCCGGCCTTGATCAGATTCAGTTGTTGCAGGTTCTGGCGCAACTCGAGATACAGCTCCTGATTCACCTGCATGTCGCGTTGCGTTCTGAGCACGCCCTGCTCGATCGTCGGACGTGCGGCGATCTGCGACTCGATCAACTTGTGGCGCGTTTTCAGTTCAGCCAGTTGCGCATCGATCGCCCGGATCGCCGGATGTGAATCCGTGAACTGCTGCGCAAGCTCGGCCCGCTTTTGCTGGAGCGCGCTGATTTGCGTTTCGACATCGACCGATTGCTGCAGCACGAGGTTCGCTTCATCGCTGAGATCGACCGATTTCGCTTGCCGGCGGATATCGTTGTAGCGCCCCTCCGCGTCATGCATCTCGCTCTCGAGCACGGGCATTTGGCTGTTCAGGAAATCGATCGAGTGCTGCGCCTCTTCCGACTTGCGCTTGACGTTCTGCTCGACGTACTGATGGCCGATCTCGTTGAGCAAGCCGGCTGCGAGAACGGGATTGAACGAGTCGTACGTCGCCTCGAGCACGTTCGACTCCTTGCCCGACTGCGTGACCGTCAGCTTCTTTGCGCGCAGCTCCTCGATCGTGAGCAGACGAGAATTGCGCTTGAGGTCGAACTCGGTGCCGGGCGCCCCGACCAGCTTGTTCACATGAAGCTTGATCAACCCGAGCGGCGTCGAGACCTCCAGCGTCTGGCCGACGGTGCCTTGAACGGTGCCATCGAGCTTCCTGCCGGAGAGCTCGAAGCGGTTGTCTCCGAGCGCCTTGAGCCAGAACTTCTTGCCTTCCATTTTTTGCGGCACGTCGAAGACATCGACGTCGACCGATTCCGCACCCCACGCCCAGCCGCCATAACCGAAAATTCCGGGCGTCGAGAGATCGGCATTGTGCTCGGCGATCAGACGGCCGATGAGCGGGAAGTAGTTCGGCTCAGCATCGATGTATAGATGGACCTTGTCGATGGCTTTCGTCACGACGAGGCGCGAACTGAGCAACTGCGTCTCGCTATCGGCCGTCGACATCGCGTTCAAAGTCGGCGCGAGCGTCGACATCAAGGCGTTCGAAGTCATTGGGGGAGCGGCCGAAGTCGCGGTGTCGTCGACTTGCACTAGCATGTCCGCTCGAAAAACCGGACGCGCCAGCAACGAATACATCGCGGCGAGCAGCATGCACACACCGACGATGATCGCGATCATCTTGCGGTTTTCGGCCGCAAGACTGACGACGGAAGGTAGATCGAGCGTATCGGCGTCCCCGTCGACGAGCTGCAAATGTGGATCGAGTCTATTCATGATTAAACCACCATCTCTCGGCGAGTTGAAATCTCGTGCATGTGCACGCTCTCTTGCCTGCTTTTACGAAACTGCTGCGAAGCTTGCAACCACGGTCTCCAATGCGACGACACATCGATGCCTCGTTCGCCCCGAAATTCCCCCGCGTGTGGGCGAACGTAAATGCGCTGGTTCGGCATGTCGTCAGTTTCCGCCAGTCGTACCGAACTTACGTGCTTGAGCGCCGCCGCCCAAGCCGCCTGCTGCGGATTTCCAGAGCGGCGGGGGGATCCCGCCGCCCAGTTTCGGGCGCGATTGGCGGCGTTTGGCCATCGCGATGGCCGCCATCGACGCCGCTGTGGGCGTGGCAGCCGATGCGGCATCCGGCGCACCCGGTTTCTGTCCTGGCGCGATCGTGCCAAAGCGAGCGCGCGACTGTTCGATCCACGCAAGCGCACCGAGCGGCTGCGTAGCAGGTAGCGCACTCGGTAGGCTCGATGTGCTCGAACCGAGCGAGCGCGAGCTCGAGCTCTGAGCCGATGCGCTCATTGCGGCCGCGAGCCCCACGACGAGCGCGACGCATGCTGCTTTAGGCGTGCGGCCGCTCATGTCGCGCTCCGATCGATGGAAGGCTCTTGTGCACGCGGCGGGAGCAAAACATCGGAAATCATGGGCGCGCGATCGCTAGAGCGCGCGCGCTCAGCCACGCGTGCACGACCGCATTCGATCGCCGTCGCGACGTACGCTCTAAACTGCTCGTGCAATATGACCGGATCGTGATGACTCAGAATGTAGGCCCTCGCTGCCTCCGAAAGCCGCGCGCCCAGCGTGCCCTCTTCGGCAAGCCGAGCGATCATGCGGTGCATCTCGAGCGGCGTGTCCGCGATCAACACTTGCCGATCGTGCTCGACGGCGATGCCCTTGATGCCCATGCGCGTCGTAATCACAGGAATCCCGAGCGCCATCGCGTCGAGCACTTTGGTGTTCACGCCCGTTCCTTCGACCACCGGCAGCAGCGCCACATTGCAGTTGCGCGCGACCGGAACATAGTCGGAGACGAAGCCGTGCAATGTGATGCGATCCCCCGTCGCGCGCGCGAGCGCGACAGCGCGATCGTCGAAATCACCGACGACGTGCACCTGAATGTCGACCCCTTGGTCGATCAGCACCGGCATGACCTCTTCGGCGATCAATCGCAGCGACGAGAGGTTCTGCGAGGTCCGCATATTGCCGAGAAAGAAGCACCCGACGCGGCCTGCGGCGGCACCGGCATCGCACTGCCAGAGCGTCGCGGGCAACGGCGTGGCTTGCGGATTCGGATAGATTTGCTTGGCACGGCTTGCCAAGCGCAGGCGTGCAACTTCCTCGCTGGACGTGAGCAGCGTCACATCGAAGCAATGCGGCGCATTCGTCTCGCGGCCGGCGAGCACCTTGCGCTCCCATTGCAGCATTTGGCGCCGCAGCAGCGGCTCGAGCATGACGAGCGCCTTCGGGATGCGCTTGGAGAACGTGCCGAACACAGCCTGACGATGACCGTTCGCGAGGAACTGCCGATAGCGCTCCGAAAGCAAATCGTCGAGATCGATCAGCTTGGGCACCTGCAGATCCTCGCAGTACTGGCCCGTGCGCAACATGTCGGCAATGACGAAGCTGATGCCGCTCGAGGCGAGCTCATGCACGAGCTCGCGGCTGCGCCGCGAAAAGAACAAACTTTCTTGCAACGAATAGCGGCGCCGCGTGACGAGATTGAGCGCGATTTCCGGCACGCCCGGCAACCGTGCGAGACGCACGGACCGGCATCCCATACGCATGAGCTCGCCGAGGTCGGGGTTTTCGCCCTTGCGGCAGAAAACGACCACATGCAGCTCATATTCCGCCGCCAGAAAGCCGATGTTCTGCACGATCAGCCGCTCGCGTCCGCCGGAAGTGGGAAACGGCGGACGCGACGACAGATAGAGCGCGGAAAGCTTCGGAGCAGCTGTCATACTTAGGCCCTTCCGTAGGTGTCTTCGAAGCGCACGATGTCGTCTTCGCCGAGATACGCGCCCGATTGAACCTCGATGATCTCGAGCGGAAACTTCCCTGGATTCTCGAGTCGATGCTTGACTCCGAGCGGGATGAACGTCGACTCGTTCTCGCTGACGAGAAACTGCTCGTCTCCTCGCGTGACGAGCGCCGTACCGCGCACGACGACCCAGTGCTCCGCGCGATGATGGTGCATCTGCAACGACAGCTTGCAGCCGGGATGCACCACGATGCGCTTGACCTGAAAGCGCTCGCCGTGATCGATGGAGTCGTAATAGCCCCACGGCCGCTGAACCTTGCGGTGGACATCGGCTTCCGGCGCGGCTTGCGCCTTCATGCGCGTCACCAGCGCCTTGACGTCCTGCACGTGCGCGCGATCGGCAACGAGCACCGCGTCGTCCGTCTCCACGACGACGATATCGTTCACGCCGACGCAGGCCACCAAGCGGCCTTGCGCGTGGGCGAAGCTCGAGCGCGAGCCTTCGAATACGACGCGCCCCTTCGCGACGTTGCCGTCGGCGTCTTTTTCGAGGGCTTCCCAGACGGCATCCCACGAGCCCAGATCCGACCAGCCCGCATCGAGCGGCACGACGACGGCGGGTACGCGCGCTTCGGCGACGACCCGCTCCATGATGGCGTAATCGATCGATTCCGAAGGGCCCTGTGCGAACGCCTTCGCGTCCGGACGGAAGAACGCGCCTTCACGCGCGCCGCCTTCGAATGCAGCCATGCACGACTCGAACATGCTCGGCTGCAGGGTCTTCACCAAGTCGAGCCAAACGCTGGCGGAGACGATGAAGATGCCGCAGTTCCACCAGTACTCGCCGCTCGCCGCATAGTGGATCGCTTGCTCGAGCGGCGGCTTTTCGACGAAGCGCGCGACCTGATGGACACCGTCGCTCAGCGCTTGGCCGAGCCGGATGTACCCGAAGGCCGTGTCAGGACGCGTTGGCGGCACCCCCAACGTCACGACGGCACCTCGCCGCGCATAGCCCGCGCCCACCGCAATCGCGCGCTGGAACGCCTCGACGTCGGCGATGGCGTGATCGGCGGGCATGGCGATCATGACCGCGTCCTTGCCGCCGGCGGTCAGTGTCGCCGCCGCGAGCGTCAGTGCCGGCGCCGTGTTGCGACGCGTCGGCTCCAGAATGAACGACGCCTCCATCCCGCACCCGCGCAATTGCTGGACGGTTGCGATGCCGTGCTCTTGGGCGCAGACGACAAGCGGGGCCGCCATCATGGAGCTGCCGTTAAGCCCCTCGGTTCGCCGAACCGTGGCCTGGAGCAACGTATCGGTACCGAGCAGGTCGATCAATTGCTTCGGGTACTGCTCGCGTGAGAGCGGCCACAAGCGCGTACCCGCGCCACCGGCGAGGATGACGGGCGTAAGCGGCGCTTCGAGCGACGCGGCGACAGGCGAAAGCGCCAAGCCGATCGACGTTGCGCCTGCAGGGCCAGCGCCCAACGCGAGCTCGCCGGGTGCTGATTCGGCGACGTGATCCGGGTTGACGGTGTCCAGCGTTTGATTGTTCATTTTGGCCGTAGCGTCCGTTGAAACGTCCAATTCACCACGCGCATGGCGCACCGTTTTTTAAAACGGCGCCCAGAAAACGTGCGGAATTACTGTCGGGCCAATCAATTGCAGAAACTATGCCAATTCATTTGGCGAGTTTTTCGTTGGAACCGATGAACCGATAAGCCATTCTTTTCGATCGCGAATTTTTTTTCAACTCAGAAAAATTCGCCAAAATGATTGGTAACAATATCGCCCGCTGAAGAGGACGTTACGTAACAACGCGTAACACCGCGGGATGGTCGAGAGGGTGTCGAAAAGTTGCCGGCGTAGCCCGTCCGGGAGCGCTTACCCGACGCGGATGAGGCCCGTTTGACAGCGCATCGACAGCGACGGACAGTGACGTAAAACAACGAAGCGCCAAGCGATTGACCGTAGCATACGTCAAGATTGCGTAAATTTTGTTACCGGCTGTTCAACACTAAATTAACGTTAATTTCGGTCGGCGCACCCGTATTTATCCGCCAATGTAGGCCGCACGATCAGTTATTCGAAGGCCTGCGGCATATTTTCTGATAGCGTGGGCCGTCCGATAAGCTCGGCTGCGATGGCGGATTTTTACGGGTAGCCGAACGCGGAGCGGCGCTCCGGCGGGCGACACCGCAATTTCGGCCATTTCGCCGCCCGGCCGGACGGCTCATCGCAGGTGCGGTGAGCAGGAAATCGGCAATATATCGCCGGATTCTTCAAGCTGCCAGCCAATCGTATGATCGAAGCCGGAACTCGGATGGAGCTTTAGGCGTCCGTCTTGCCTACTTGTCAAACGTCGCCGTGTACTCGCACTGCGCCTCGTGACACGCGCGTTCGATCAAAGCCGCAACGAGTGCCTCGCCGGCCGCGAGGCGATGGGCGCCTTCTTCGAGTGGACAGCCGTCGCGGCCCGCGAGCGTCGATAGCAATACCACGCCAGAATGCGACGGTACCGTCGCGTCTACGCGGCTCAGGTTAAGCGCGATAAAGAGCCGTTGATCGAGGTAGCGCCGCTCATAGGTCAGCACATCGCCATACGCAGCGACGTTCTCTATCGCACCCTGCACGAGCGCAGGGTTCTCGCGCCGCAACGCCAGCAGCCGACGATAGAGCGACAACATGCTCGACGCGTCGTTATCCTGCGCGCGCACGCTCGTGTCCGTGCCAATGGGCAACCAGGGGCGGCCGCTCGTAAAACCGCCATTGGGCAGCGAGCCGTCCCACTGCATCGGCGTGCGCTCCGGATCGCGCCCTTGCCCGCAGCCGGGTTGCCGAAGCTCAGCCGGATCCTGAATCTCATCGGACGCGATATGACCGTCCGTCATGCCGATCTCATCGCCGTAATACAGCGTCGGCGTACCGCGCAGCGTCAGCAGCAGCACCGCGGCCACACGCGCCTGCGCCGAGCCGACGCGCGACGCAACGCGCGGATTATCGTGATTGCCGAGCACCCAATTCGGCCACGCGTGTTCGGGCAACGCGCTGTCGTAATCCGTGATCAAGCGGGCGATGTCGCTCGCGCGCCACGCCGCGCTCAGCAACTGAAAATTGAACGGCATGTCCGCGCCATCGCCGTTCGCGCCGTAATACTTCATCAGTTGAGGCACGGGCAGATAAATTTCGCCGATCAGGACGCGATCGCCGTACTCGCTGAGCGTGGCGCGCATCGAGCGCACGATGTCATGCACTTCCGGTTGATCTTCGGTGTAAGTCTGCAATAGCCGGTGATGCTGCGGCTCGCCGGGCCGATACGCGGGGTTGGGCGGATTGTCGCGAAACCGAGCATCCTTAATCAGCAGCCACAGCACGTCCACACGAAAGCCGTCGACGCCGCGATCCAGCCAGAAGCGCAGCACACCGTCCATGGCGCCGCGCACCGCTGGGGTGCGCCAGTTCAGGTCGGGTTGTTCGCGCAAGAACGCATGATAGTAGTACTGCCTCGTCTGCTCATCCCATTCCCATGCCGAACCGCCCATCCGGCTCAGCCAGTTGTTCGGCGGCCCTCCATCGGGCGCTGGATCGCGCCATAGATACCAGTCGCGCATCGGATTGTCACGCGACGCGCGGCTTTGCTCGAACCATGGATGGCGATCGGAGGTGTGGTTCGGGACAAAGTCGAGCAGCACTTTGAGCCCGAGCCGATGAGCGCGGTCCACCATTTGCTGGAAGTGCGCAAGCGTGCCGAACATCGGGTCGATGTCGCAGTAATCGGCAACGTCGTAGCCGAAGTCGGCCATCGGCGACGGATAGATCGGAGAAATCCAGACAGCGTCGGCGCCGAGCTCGGCGACGTATTCCAGGCGGGCGGCAATGCCCGGCAGGTCGCCGATACCGTCGCCGTTGCTGTCCTGAAACGAGCGGGGATAGATCTGATAGATGACGCCGCGTTGCCACCACGCTACCTCGGACATCGCTATTCCTTTCGAATTCGATCGTTTTAGCACCACGCGCAAACCCATGCTCAACGACCTCTGGTACAAGAACGCCATCATTTACTGCCTGTCGGTAGGCACATTCCTGGACGCGAACGGCGACGGCATCGGCGACTTTCAGGGCCTCATGCGCCGGCTCGATTACCTGCAAGGGCTGGGCGTAACGACGATCTGGCTGATGCCCTTCCAACCCTCGCCCGGGCGCGATAACGGCTACGACATTGCGGACTACTACAACGTCGATCCGAAATACGGCACGCTCGGCGACTTCGCCGAATTCGCGCACGCGTGCGGCGAGCGCGGCCTGCGCGTGATAATCGATCTCGTGGTGAACCACACTTCCGACCAGCACCCGTGGTTCAAGGCAGCACGTAGCGATCCCGATTCGAAATATCGCGACTGGTACGTTTGGTCCGACAAAGAGCCGCCGAAAGCGAAGGACGGTGTGGCGTTTCCCGGCGTACAGAAGTCGACATGGAGTTTCGACAAGCAGGCCAAGCGCTGGTTTTTCCATCGCTTCTATGACTTTCAGCCTGACCTGAACACGGCCAATCCCAGTGTTCATGCAGAGTTGCTGAAGATCATGGGCTTCTGGATCCAACTTGGCGTGTCGGGTTTCCGCATGGACGCGGTACCGTTCGTCATTGCGGCGAAGGGTCCCAAAGTGCGCCGACCTGTCGAGCAATACGGAATGCTGCGCGCGTTTCGCGAGTTCTTGCAATGGCGCGAGGGCAACGCGATCATCCTCGCGGAAGCCAATGTGCTGCCCGATACGGACTTCGAATATTTCGGCAGCGAAGGCGAGCGCTTGCCGATGATGTTCAATTTCCAGGTCAACCAAAATACGTTTTATACCCTCGCGACGGGCGACACGAAGCCGTTGAAAAAGGCGCTTCTCGCAACGAAGAGCCGCCCGGCGAGCGCGCAATGGGGCGTGTTCCTGCGCAATCACGACGAACTGGATTTGGGCCGCCTGATGCCCGAACAGCGCGACGCTGTGTTCGCCGCATTCGCCCCGGAGCCAGATATGCAGCTCTATGGCCGCGGCATTCGCCGCAGACTCGCGCCGATGTTGTCGGGCGACAGGCGCCGGCTGGAACTCGCCTACAGCTTGATGCTGACGTTGCCGGGCACACCGGTTTTCCGTTACGGCGATGAAATCGGCATGGGCGACGACTTGCGCCGGCCACAACGCGAAAGCACGCGTACGCCGATGCAGTGGTCGGGGGAACCACAGGGTGGATTTACGAAACACCTGAAACCGCCCGTCGCTGTGATTTCCGGCGGGCCTTATGGTTTCGAGCGCATCAACGTGGCGAACCAGCGGCGCGATCCGAATTCGTTTTTGAACTGGACGGAACGGATGATCCGCATGCGCCGCGAAACGCCGGAGATCAGCTGGGGCGACTTCGAAGTGCTGCGCACGTCGAGAAACGATGTGCTTGCCCTGCGTTACGACTGGCGCAACAACTCGGTGCTCTGCCTTCATCACTTCGGCGCGCAGGCGTGCACCGTGCGACTGCGCTCTGGCTGCAACGATCCCGGCGACGACCGGCTGATCAACCTTCTGTCGGACGACCACAGCCAGGCCGGCGATGACGGCCGGCATGTGGTCGTGCTCGAACCCTATGGGTATAGGTGGTACCGCGTTGGCGGCCTCGATTATCTGTTAAGGCGCGCTGAAATTTAGCGCGCTGCGTTCGTTGACGACACTCAGCGGCCCAGAGACACCTAGCCTTGGCGCCATAGCGATAGCAATAGCGATAGCGATTGCATGGCTGCAATCGTTGATCTGCTTCACGCTAACGGATCAAGCGTGAAGTCATGCAATGAAGTGGCGAACGTAGAGACACGCTTCAGCGGGGGAAGGCTAGGAACAACCTCCGGCGCTTCGAAGGGCCCAGCCGGTGTTACCAGCCATTGCGCCGACGAGCCGTGCGCCACCCCCGCCCAAGCAGGCCGCTGAGGCGGCACGCGCTCTACCGCGGCGCTCACCTTGGCGAAGGCCGATTTAATCGAGCTTCCGATACCATTGAGCGCGGCGGTAGCAACTGGCTTGACCCATTTCGGATCCCCAAAGACGCCGAGCACCGACCACAGCGAATATACCGGGGCCATTGACGCAGCGTTGGTCAATTGCTGGAGAAACACCCGCGTGAATGGACTCAGGCTAGCGTTGGATTTCACCGCGGCACTGACTGCTGAGACCGCTGCATCGTTGCCAGCAAAGCCGCCTACCAGCGCAGCGCCCGTCGCCATGCTGTCGGAACTGAAAAGCGACATCGCCGCATCGCAGAGATGGGTGCGGGTAAAAACTTCTGACGGCACTCGGCTCAGTCTCTTACCAACGCCCACTATCGGGCCCGTGACCGGATGGTAGTGTTTCAGGTCCTGATAAACCTTTTCCCAGTCTTCCCGCGCGAGCATGACCGCCGCTCCCACTCGATGCGTGTCTCGTTGACGCCGATGATCGCTGAGCCTCATGAAAGCGCCTGCGAATGCCGACCCCGCCGAGCTCATAGCGGAAAGAAAAATGGCCGAGGCCTCGGGAGCAAGAGGCGGCGCGATAAGCACCTTGAAAACATTTCGAGCGGAAAACCATTGCGCGTGCATGGCAACCTCGACCGCGCGCCGCAATGTCGTCGGATCGAGACGCTCTAGCGCCTTTTTCATGGCCTCCGATTCGATCGATCCTTCGCCGCGATCGAGCCAAAGCGTGTTATCGAGAACGGGCGAGATCAACTTCACCCCACCATAGTCCGCGATTTGAGAGTAGGCGCCCGCTACGGCGCCTTTCTTTGCCGGATCGCTCGAGAAGCTTGTCAGTTCCGGGAATTTATCCAAGACCGCCGCAATCGCACCAAAAAACATGGATCTCACCCAACCCACCGCGAACTCCGAGGCCATGTCCAAACTGGCTCCCTTACTCATGACGCTCACGAAATCGTCTGCCGTCTCGCCCATGGCGGCCAGCCTCTGGACACGCGATTCGATCAAAATGTCGAGATCTTCCGCGAGCCCCGCCTCTAGGCAGCAGACTCGGTACGGCTTGAAGATTGTGCTGACCGCGTCCCTCATCCGACCGAGTTCGCGCGACTCCGATGCCGCGCTCGTTCGTTCGACGGGGCCAGCCGAAGGCGCGCGCTCCGCCGGAGCAGCAGCGCTCGCTTTGACCAGCGGCGCCGAGGATGCACTAGATGCACCGGCGTTCGACCTGATTGACGGGACTCGGCGAGCTTCTGCGCTCGCACGCACATCTTCGAGCCCCGTCAGTGCGCTCGGAAGCGACGCTATAGGGACTGCTGCCCGTGAACTGCCTCGAGCAGGCGCAACCGCCGGCTGGGGCGCAGCGAGCTGCAGAGGTGAATGGCTTGTTAGCCCAGCGGTGTAAGTAGCAGTCATCGTTTAGTCCTTTACGGGCAGGGTCGCTCGCGACAGCGTTCGAAACCGAACCTGATGCGGCAACCGGTTCCCGATCGAGCGGCTCATAGCGACCCGATATTCAACGCCTATCGAATTAAGTCTAGGGTGGGCCGAAAGCGATCAGACATTCGATGCGTACGGATGGCGCGATATCCGAAGTGCTTCGACGGTGATCGATCGGTCGTTCAATGATCGATGCCACGCGCCCCGGTTGCTCGGGCCGCGCACAGCCACATGAGATACCGAATCGATGTTTCGCTTTGCGAAGCGTTGCACTTTCTGTCACGCCATCGACACGGAAGTAACGAAAAGTCGCGCCATCCGCTAGGCGAGTGAAAACGTCGCCTAATGCACCGCATCCTCCGAAAACCGCTATGCCTAAACCCCTCTCGCTTTCCCCCTTGCATTCCAACGCTGCGTCGCCGAATGCGACCGAGCAGCGCCCGGCCACCGCGGATGGTCGCTTAACGAGTCAGGCGGACGATCGACACGCGCCGATAGGAACACCCGGCGGCTTACTGGGACGTTTGCCGGGTCGCGACTCCATCGATCGCGCCCGCCGCGCAATCAGCGGAACGTTTGGCGAAGGCCGACCCAACAGCATGCCGGCTGCGGGCGCGAGCACGAGCACGATGGAGCTCGCTTTGCTGCGGCGCCCAAGCGAGGCTTCGAGCACGCTGTCGTCCGCTTACTCCTCTGGCGGCGAATCATCGCAGCGTGCTTCGCTTCGATCGCAGGTAACCGCGAGCCACGGCGCGCCGTCGACGATCGACCCGCCGCGGTCATCGATCGATATTCGTCTGGAGACGGCATCGCAGGTGAGCGCCGGGGCGCGTAGCGATATCGAGGCGCAGCATGACGTATCGTCGCCGTCGCTGCGGCGCGCATCGTTCGGCGAGTACCTTGGCATGCAGGCAGTGCGCCATCTGATCCCCGTAGGGGCCGTTGCGACGTTAAGCCAAGGCGTCGTGGGGTACTACATGGGCAAGCTCTTTGACGCAAACGAGGATGCCGCGCTCGGGGTGCAACTCGGTTTGACGGCGGTATCCTTGGTCCAGCAGATTGCATCCAGGCGTCATACCGAAGCGAACCCCGATCTCGCTACTCGCGCGTTTTTGGGGGAATCGGACGATTCGCACAACCATAGCCCGCGTAAGGTTTGGCAGGAAATCCAACGCATGGGGGCGTTGGCTTGCGAACTCGGCGCGGTAACCGCGACGATCCTTGCACGCGATCGCCTCGCGCTCGCGCCGCTCGCCTCCCAACTAGCGGTGGCACAGGCCCACGGGCACGTCTTTCCCCCACTGCGCGAGTTTTTGAGCCCGATCGTGAACACAGGCCACGTAGGCCACCCGGACGCTCCCCTGCCCGAACACGGCAAAAATCTGCGGCCTGACGATATCGGCTGGAAGGCGTCTGTCGCCTATGGCATGGCCGTGATGATCGCCGAACTGGTCGCACAAATCGTGATCCTGATAGGGTTGGACTCGCGCCCCGCGTCCGCGGCCCCTTTGCGATCCTCCGTCGCAGCGGGTGCGGTCGAAGCCGCGCAGGCGGTCACAGCGTCGGCAGGCGAGGATACGATCGCCGACACGGCCAAGGAAGAGAATCTTCGAGGCGTCGACGAACGGCACGTGCGCACGATTGCATTCAGTTCGCACAGCCCCTTCACCCGCGAGCAACTAGGACGACAACATGAACGCGTCGACACACGCAAATTCAACGTCTTGGTGCCGAAGATGCTCGCCGTGACGGCGCTTTACTTCATGGAACCCATTCTCAATGACAAATGGACGCGGCTGTTTGCCGCCGCGGTAGTCCATGCCGCGACCAAAGGCACCGTACTCGGGGCTGACCTGTCGCTCACGGTGCGAAGCTATCAAATGAATGACGCGCTACGCCATCGCAGTGCCGCAAGCTCGCCGAGCGGGCGAAGGTAACAAAGCATCAAAAAGCGATGAAAGTCACGGCTCGAAATGAAAAGATGCAGCCACAGTGCAAAGCGTTCAGGCGGGTACCACTCGCGCAGCGCGGCATCTTTGAATGGAGCTCCCTATGTTTTCGGCCATCTATTTCGCTGTAGCGTCGACGCTGTCATCGAGGGACTTGGCGGAGCCGATCGCGGTTAAGATCCACGCCGGCCGGTGGCTGGAAGCAGCCAACGCCGTTGCGCGATTGACCGATACCGATACCGAGGCGAAACCGGATGCCGGCCTGGTTGCGCTTCACGGCGATCTCATGCTGATGACCGGGCGCCTCGAGGATGCCGAATCTTCCTACCGGCGCGCACAACGAACGCTGGCCGGATCGCGCGATGCGCTGCGCATCGCGTCGTGTCGCAACACGGGGTGGCAGGCCTTCTTTCGCGAACAATACAGCGTCGCGCTCAATTGCTTCAAACGCGTCACCCAAGAGGCCGGCGCAACACGGCAGCAACGGATGGAGAGCGTGCTTGGCATCACACTCGTCCTGCATCACCTGAGCTGCACGCAGTCGTCATGGGAAACGCTGGATGAACTCGCCGAGCTCGCCTCCGAGAGCGACGATGCGCGCTGGAGCGCGATGGTTGACACGCTGCGCTGCGATCTTTTCACGCAGTATGCCGTGCGCCACGCCGACGCGCTGACCGATCATGTCTACTGGCGTTCCCAAGCCATCGACTTCCTTCCGCACGAACTGCTCAATTCGCAAGCGCAAGCGATGCCGGCCTCGCGCGAAGGCGGTGCACGTATCCCGGTACTGGCCGGTCGCACGGACTATCTCGCGAAACTGCGTGCACTTGCCGCGGGCAAGATTCACCTCATCGACAACACGGACCCGCACCTGCAGTGGGTTCGGCAAAGCGGGCTCGCCGATCACCGCCGCAGGCTGCACCTCGAGATCGCGCTCGCCGCGCTCGCGGCCACCTCCCCCAATGTCGCCGAATCGATGCTAGCGCAATGCGAAGGACAAGGCCTGCAACATCATCAACACGCGCGCTGGTACCTCGACTATCAATATTGCCTCGCGAAAGTCCGTCAGCAACAAGGCCGGATTCAAGAGTTCTCGCAGATTTACGGGCGCTATGTCTTCGCGGCGATGAGGCACGTGCGAGCGGATGCGGCGGTCATTTCGCTGATTGCGAGCGAAAAGAAAGCGGGCTCGGACGAGATCAGCGCGCGCCTGCCGGGCAAATATCGGCGTGCCTACCGCTACATGATGGACAACCTGGATCAGCGCGACCTTTCGGTTCGGGAGATCGCATCGCACATCGGCGTGACCGAGCGCGCCATTCAGGCGGTGTTCAAGAACACGCTGGGCCTGTCTCCCAGCCAACTGATTCGCCGGCAACGCATGGAGCGTATCCACCGCAATCTGGCGGACGAAGACGGCGTGGTGACGACCGTGCTCGATATCGCGAAAAAGTGGGGCGTAGGGCATCGTTCGACGTTGGTCAACAGCTATCGTCAATTCTTCAACGAGACGCCGTCGGAGACGCTGGCTCGCTGATGGCCCGAATGCTTCGGATAGCTCGCATCGTGTTCGCGTTTCATCCGTAGCCGCCACGCCGCAACGGATACATTAAAAGGGTCCGCTGTTCCCCGCCGCTGACAACGGCATCAATCGATTCACTGGAAATGGACGTTGCAGAGCGCATCTTCGATGCTCCGGCAGGGTCTCATGTGCTTCCAGCGAAATCATCGTTCAATAGGAGAGTTGTACCGTGAATCCTCTGAAACTTGGCCTAGACGTCGCCTCTTCGGCACTCAGCCATCTGCTGCCGGGGCAAGAGAGCAATCAGAACAACAACGCGAACGCTCAAAACGATCCAAAAAATGCGCTGATGCAAATTTTGAGCACCGTCGCGGGAAAGTAGTCACCACGGCTACGCAACTCGCACGGACCGGCGGTGCGGCGTTCTTCCGGATCATTCCGGACCCGTCCCCGCCGGTTCATCATTGCTTACGGCCTCGTCGCACAACGGAGTAGCGAGATGTCAACCGACCGTCATCAAGCGAGCACGAAGATCATAGAAGGCTTGGTTCAGGTGGCCTTCCTCGCGTTGCAGGACAATTTTCCCAATGTGCGAATCGACCTTGACGAGATTGAACAGCTCGCCGATGCGCTCGAGGTGTTAGATCCGAGCAGCCCGAAGCCTTTGTTCGCGCGCGGCACGCTCCAAATCGTTCGGCAAAACTGGCAGGAAGCGATTCACATTTTCCGCACGCTCGCGACGCAGTCGAAATGCCTGCCCCACAGCAAGGCGATGCTGACCTATGCGCTCAATCGCTTGGGCGATCCCGAGTGGCGCTTCGAGGCTGAGCCGCTGCGCGAGTCTGTCGATACGGGCGTGTCCTTGCTGGCGCGTTCATTGATGGCTCAGGACAATCCGTCGGCCAACCGAGAGCCGAACGATGCCGGCCATTCCTCGCAGGACGAATCGCCACAGCAGGGCGGACCTTCGTCGACACAAGAACCCACCGTGCCGCGAGCTAACGCCGACAAGCCGGCATGGGCGAGCTACGCGCTGAGGGCTTGAGCGCTCATGCAGGGCTTGCGTGGGACGACGCGCTGCACCAGCGCTATGCCGCCGCGCTCGAATACCGCATTCAAACCTTGATGAGCCACCCACCATTGGGCAGACATTTTTATCGCATGCCTGCTCCGCCAATCACTTCATTCCACTCAACATGGGAAAATGCTTTAGCTGCGAGCCTCGCTCTGCAACCGGCAATACGGTCCACGACGCCTACGACGCATACGACCTTCCGCCAATCCGGCATGAGGCGCCCCGGCCGCCCTCTTCCCGCATCGAGTCGGATACGAATCCGCAATTGGATAGCCTGCAAGCCGGTACTCGCTCTCGCGCTGGATCGGCAGGAAGTTCGTTTAGTGTCGATAGTGCCGTCAGCGGACCTGTCGGGCCCAATAGGAATGCGCATCCTTTGCGAATCCCCGCAGAGATCGGGGGCTCGTTCCTGACCTATGACCGCCCGCCGCCCAACGATGAAAGCGAGATCGCGTTCTTCCGGTCCACGAATGACCTGACCTCACTCGACGATTCCATCAATACAACCGGCCTCCATGCACTGCGCATGTCGGCAGGCGCAAGCCTTTCCTCGACGGCGCAGGTCGAGCGGATTGTTAGCAACATGGGCCCTAACGTGCCGGTGGTAGCCATATTGAACACGCGCCAGGAATCGCATGCCAAGGTCGGCAACTACGCCGTGACGCTGCGCGGCCAGCGCGATTTGCTCAATAGGCACATGTCGCATGATGAAGTCAAGCAAGCGGAGGCGCAACTCATCGCCGACCTGAAGAGGAAGGAAAAAATCGAGTTGTTCGACTCCAATCATCTCAAGAAAGGTGCGACACAACCTCGATCTGTCACGCTTGATCGCCCGCAAATCATGAGTGAACGCGAACTTGTGGAAAGCGTTGAGCGAGCCAGATACCATCGGTTGGGCACAACCGATCATTGCAGACCCGGCCGGCAAGACGTGGACTCGTTCCTGGAGTTAGTCCGGACGCTGCCTGAAGGCGCCGGCATTCACATTCACTGCAAGGGCGGGCGCGGACGCACCACGACGTACGCAATCATGTACGACATGCTCGCCAATGCCAGGGATGTGTCGGCTAGTGACATCATCGAACGCCAATCGGTGCTCGGCCATCATTACCAGATGCTCAATCCGAACTCGGCGCGGTTCAAAGTCGCGCTTCAGCAAGACCGGATGGAATTTCTCCTATCGTTCTACGAATACGCGAAGCAAAACCCGGGCGGCAAACCGCTGCTATGGTCCGAATGGCGGCTAACGGCAAATCAGGAAACCTAAATCGAGCGTCATAAGAGGCGGCCGGCGGGCCCCCTCTTTCTCGATCATCGCAGACCATCAGCGCGGACGATGCGCTGATGGTCTGCGATGGTGGAAGCTCGAATGACGTCCGCGGTCAAGCGTCCATATCGTCCGCGGCGCTTTGGCTTTTGGCGACGTCGAGCCATGCCGGTACGGCTCCGGCATGCATGCGTCTCGTCAAGTGGCATGAAACCGGAAGGATAATCCCAAGCGACGAGATAACCTGTTCCGCCGAATGCCCGGCCTCGATCAATCGCGGCGCACGATGCAGCACGCGAAGGCATTCCGCTTCCGTCAAATCTTGACCTTCGAATCTCGGCACTTCCTCCGGGTCTTCGTCGTCAGAGACGGGGAGCCGTTGGACCACCCCATGCGGATGTCCTCCCGCTAGGATTTGAATCGTCATCGCGTCGTCTTTGTGATCCACCCAGTGGTTCTCGATGTCATTGAGCCGATCGGGGTCATCGATGGCATGCGCATGTGCAAGACGGCGCACCTCCTCGATCGATTCGAGCCCTCGTACCGCGGCAGCGATAATGGATATCGACGCGGTGGCCTTTAGCACGTCGCAGTCGACGTGATTCATGTCGATGCCCTGAACGATGGCCGCTTCCTTCCACGTCGAACCGGTTCTGATCAACACCTCGGCAGCGGGAAATGCAAACTGCTGCAATTCTTGATCGCTGTACCCGGCTTTTCCGAACGTGCGGATGGCATCGGAAACCGGCACGCCCGCGTAGATCGCATCGCGAACGTTCCCGAAAATCCTTCCGTCCCGAAGCGCCGAAAGATCGCCGCCGCTCCCCCCCAGGCGATCGTTCGCATCGAGAACCATGAACCGGGCGAGCGCCTTCTGCTCGGCAGGCCCCACATCTTCGTAGCCGTCCAAATCGTCCTCGAGCAACGGCACGCGCAGCGCGATCAATGTGAGAAGGTGGCCCTTCTCGTGTACTGTAAGGCGGCTTTGTGCCAAGGATCCAAATGCACTTAGGCTCATCCAATCGCCACGCAAATCGCAGACGCGCGCATCACGGAAAAGATTGGCGAGGACTCGGCTCACGTCGTCGAGGTGATACACGCTGCTCGCAACTGCGGCGCAAATCCGCGGAACGCCAAGCCGGCTGCGAAGCCCAACGTTCGTGGCTGAGAGCGCAAGGACACCGCTCGCATCCAGCTCGCCCGTAATGAGGTCGAGCAGTTCGGACGGCAGCGATTCGAGCTTTGATCGAATCTGCCGCCGGATAAGGGGGCCATTGCCGCTCACGGGCCTCACCGCCGCATCGACCACGCGCCCGGCCGCATCCGCCGTCGTATCAATGCGAACGTAAACGCACCATGGTTGCTTTTCTCGAACGATGTATGCGACTTCAACCGAACCATCATCGCGACGCCGCTCCTTTATTTCGTCCGGCACAGGCTGCCCCAACGCCCAATGAAGTCGATCGCTATGCGAGCCACGAACCGCCGCCGGAATCTTTACGCTTAGAGCACCCGCTTGAAGGGCAAACGTCAGTTCGCCAGCTTGCATCTCGGGCGGCTCCCCCTTCGGCGGCAGGCGATTTTCCGGCGCCGAGCGTGTGCGTGAATAGGACCGAGGATCATGTTCATTGCACGTAACGAGCCCGCCGAACACACGGTGCGGCGGGATCGCGTCTTCGTTATCGATAACGCGTCGCCGTGCTGCCGAGCGTTGCTCGAGATCCAACAGTCTGGGCGATCCCAATTCAGAGCTGGGACGCCTCTTTAGCCGTTGACCTTGGGCTCCTGAATGCAGCTCGCTACCCGCCGCATCGCTTGCATCCGCGCTCGCCAATGGAGCGCTGCGCTGAAATTGTGTCCTATCAACCATCGAATCGCCCAAAAGAATACGAACTCATAAAACAACGTTTCCTTGATTTCCCGTGACTGTCGATCCGCACCAGCAATACAAGCAGCGCGGCGCAACACTCCCGCATCGAGCGATGCGTCAAACGGCATGGCCTGCATCGTCGTTCCCTAGCGGTACCGGTGCGTCGGGCAGCGCGTTCGCGGCCCGATCGAGCCGGCGTCGGTCGCTCGCGCTTTGAAAGCCCTCGGTCACACGAGCCGCCGCGGCGCTTGCCCGTTCGCCGATTCGATGCAGGGCGCCGGCCCCGGCACTCGTCGCCGCATCGCCCCCAGCACGGGCGAATCTGCTCACCGCATCGGCACCGGTACTTGCCGCTCGACCCGCCGCATCGAAACCCGCTCTTGCTTGCCTGGCGGCAAAGGTGCCCGCGCCAGCAGTCAGATCGACGCCCGTCTGCACGATTGCGCCGGCACCATTCCCAGCGACGACGGCCAGCTCATTGCCGAGGTCGCGCGCCGCCTTGACCGCCGGCATCGTCCCCACGTTGGCAGTCGTCCAGGCGGCGCTCACCATGACGCCCGTCGCCAACGATGTCGCGTAGTAGGCTGCCGTCGCGCCGGGCTCACCTTGAACGGCATTGGAGGCGGCCTGGCTCGCCAGGGTGGACGCCGCCGAGCCGACTGCCAGCGCCGTCGCCTTCGTGATCGCCGGTGCCTCGGTAGCCGTATGGAGCACGCTCAATGCGCCGCCGGCGATGCGCATCCCGCCTTCGACTATGTGCCCGAATCCGCTGGCTGCGGCACCTGCCCATGTGGCGTCGCGAAGGCGCTTGTACTGCGTTTTCCAATCGTGCCGCCCCAATAGGTACGCTGGACCGGTCCGATGATGCCTATCGTCGAACATCTTTTGAAAGCCCGCATAGCCCGCGCCGGCCGCCAAGAGGCCCGCGGCATTGATCCACGACAATGCCTCCGCGTTTGCGCCCAACACTGCGGCGGCCATGCGTAACGCGTCGCGCCCCCTGAACGCCTGGATCGCAGCCGCGTCCTCACCGAGCGCCCTCGGCACACTGCGCGTCGCGGCTGCTTTCGCGTCCTTCATCGGCCCTTCAAGTTCCTCTGGTTTCGCATGGAACCATTGAATGTTCTTCATCGCCGGCCCCAAAGCTTCGTTCCAAACGTGATCCGCTGCGCCCTGTATGCCCCCCGCAGCAAAGTTGTAGTTGAAATTGGATGACGCGTCTCGCAGGACCGGCAGATGGGCAAGGCCTTTGGCGACCGTGTTACCGATCACGGGGTTCGCGTCGAGCACCCGCGCCGACCCGGCGAATGCCATCGTGCCGAAAAAGCCCCGCCCCAGCACGGCTGCCCAGTCGATCTTCGCGCCCTTGGAAAACGTCTTCTTGATCGTCTCCGCGGATTCGCCAGGCATTTCGAGAAAATCGTGTGTTCGATCGTCGATCAGCGCTTCGAAAGCCGCCTCATTGTTATTGGGGCCCTCTCTTACGACGTGAGGATCGAAGTATTCGCGTAGAACGTCTCGAATACCGGCCGCGCGCGCGGCTCTTTGCTCCTGCGTTTCCATTTCTACGGCGACAGCGGCTTGCGTTCGCGCAGACGCAGCGAAGCCGGACCTACGCGTGGGCGTCGAAGGCCCGCTCGTCGAGTGACGGTGGGTCGTTAGCTCATCTAGCCCGAGAAGTGGTGCGCTCGAACCCGCTCTGGGCAGGGGTGGCCGCTGCCCGCTATCGTCGTGTGCGCCCGCATTGCCGCGCTCATTCAAGCGGCCCTCTTCCTGCACCGGCAGAGCCGATGAAATCTCCATGTCCCCCCCTTATCTCGAGGATTTCGATAGTCGTTGTTCTTGTTTGTAGGCCGTCCCGGCCGCATCGGCCCATCCGACGCGAAGATTTGTCGCTTCTTGCGATGCCGAGCGGAAAGATCCTAATTTGGGACTCCTAACGAATCATGCGCCGCGCTGCCTGAGAGCGCTCATGGAAGACGGGCAGTGACGCAAGAGAGCCTATGCCACCGCTTCGGTGTTCGTGCGATGAGTTCGCTTCGCGCGAGGGTGCTTGTGCAATTGAACATTAGGCTAACTGTTAGCGAAACGACGCCACACCCTCGGTAATCTTCGCAAACAGCGATCTCAAACAACAGGAGTCACCTATGTCCACCTTAGCGGTTCCATCGTTCGACGCGCTGAACGGTTACGGGAATGTCTTCGGCTCAAGCTCCGAGAGCAATGGCGCTTCCGGTCTGACGCAACAACAGCTACAAGCGCTCGCTTCCGTCGCGATGATTGCAATCTTGCAGATGATGTCGGCACAGAACTCGGGCGGGCAATCGGATCCGTCGAGCAACGCGTCGTCCGGCAATGCGCCGTCGTGCGGCTCGCAGACGGATCCCACGGGGGCCGATCATTCGCAGCCCTCGACGGGCAACTCCGGCGATTCGGGCAACAACACCCAGTCGATGCTCCAAGTGATTGCGCAAGTACTGCTGCAATTGCTTGAGAATAGCCAAGCACAGCAAAGCTCGGGCGGCCAAGCGGGGCAAGCGGGGCAATCGAGCCAATCGAGCCAATCGAGCCAATCTGGGCAATCGGGGCAATCCGGCATCGTGCAAATGCTCATGGAGCTCCTCGAGATCGTGATGCGGTTGCAAGAAAGCCAGGGCCAGCAAGGTGCCGGCGGCCAATCGAGCAGTTCGCCTTTCGGCGACGACACGTCCAATCTTGGCGACCTCTCCGGCTCGGACGA
>CAYRLJ010000006.1:0-69556 GCA_964425025.1 uncultured Burkholderia sp.
ACGACCGTCGGCATTTCCTTGTGCAGCAGCGGTTCGCCGCCGGCGATCGATACGACGGGCGCTCCGCATTCGTCCACGGCGCCGAGGCATTCCTCGACCGACAGCCGTTGATTGAGAATGGGATCCGGGTAATCGATCTTGCCGCAGCCATTGCAGGCGAGGTTGCAGCGAAACAGCGGCTCCAGCATCAACGCGAGCGGATAGCGCTTGTTACCGCTGAAATGTTGACGCGCGATATAGGCGCCAACGCGAACTTTTTGCAATAACGGGATCGACAAAGCAACCTCCTTAAACTTGGCGCGCGGCGACGGGCTCGGTGAGCTTCGCCGGCAGCTTGAATTCGACTTTTTCTTCGCGGCCGGCCATCGTCGAGACTTCGACGGGACCGAGCGCGCGCAGCGCGTCAATGACGTGCTCGACCATTTCTTCCGGTGCCGACGCACCCGCTGTGATGCCGACCGCTTGCACACCGGCGAACCATTCGGGCTTGATTTCAGAGCCGTCCGCGACGAGATAGCTCGGCACACCCGTTTCGGCACCGATCTCGCGCAGGCGGTTCGAGTTCGAGCTGTTCGTCGCCCCGACGACGAGCAGGACATCCACTTGCTCGCTCAATTCACGCACCGCAGCCTGCCTGTTTTGCGTCGCATAACAGATATCGCGCGTATCGGGCCCGACGATGTTGCTGAAGCGCCGCATCAGCGCTTCGATGATGCCGCGCGTATCGTCGACCGACAGCGTTGTCTGCGTGACGTAGGCGAGCGGCGTATCGTCGGCCAAATCGAGCTTGGCCACTTCGGCTTCGCTTTGCACGAGCAGCACTTTGCCCGGAATCTGACCGATGGTGCCCTCGACCTCCGGGTGCCCGGCATGCCCGATCAAGATCAACGTGCGACCGGCGGCGACATATTGGCGGCCTTGCACATGCACTTTCGTGACGAGCGGGCAGGTGGCGTCGAGCACGTCGAGCCCGCGCACCTGCGCGTCTTGCTCGACGCTTTGCGCCACACCGTGGGCGCTGAATATCGCAACGGCGCCGTGCGGCACCTCGTCAAGCTCCTCGACGAAACGCGCGCCCTTGCTGCGCAAATTTTCGACGACGTGCCGGTTATGCACGATTTCATGGCGCACGTACACGGGTGCGCCGTGACGTTGCAACGCGCGATCGACAATTTCTATCGCGCGAACGACACCCGCACAAAAGCCGCGGGGCTGAGCAAGGATGACTCGCATGTTATGGCGAACTCCGACCGAATCGGGTATCGAGCCGCCGGCGCTTAGCGGCGTGATCGCCCAGACTCCAACTATTATTAGAACGCGGGCGTAAAAGCCGGCTAACCAACCCAAACGCGCATTCTAACGCTATCGGGCTGCGAACGCTTCCCAAGCGGGTAGACGGGCGTTGCGAGAATGCAAGCATGCGCCTGTGCCGGCCCTGCCGCCAATGTACACGGCAAGCCGCTAAACTAGCGAGCTTCGCGTGATCGACTGCGTTTCATTACGTTTCGATCGTGTTCAACCTTTCATTTCTATTTCATGGAATGGCCGGCCGGATGCATTTCGCTCATTGTTCCAACCGTTTTCGGCGCTCGCCCCGGCTCTCAGCCGGTGCCCGCTCGCCGATGCGCTGCCGCGCTGCCAACCTAAGCCGGGGGCGCGCATGAGTCTCGCGCTTTTTGGTTTGTCCGTCCTCTCGCTCGTCATTTGGTGCGTCCTTTTATTTGCGCGAGGCGGTTTTTGGCGTACGCGCTGCGCTTCCCCCATCGCGAGCGAAACGATTGATGCGGTGCAAGCGTGGCCCGCGGTCGTGGCCGTCGTGCCGGCCCGCAACGAGGCCGATGTGATCGGCGCGGCCGTGACGTCTTTGCTCGAACAGGCCTACGAAGGCGCGTTCCACGTGATCGTCGTCGACGATCACAGCACCGACGGCACCGCCGAGTGCGCGCGCGCGGCGGCGCTCGCGTTGGGCAAACCGGAGCGATTGACGGTGCTCAAGGCCGAGCCGCTGCCCGCGGGCTGGTCCGGTAAAGTCTGGGCGCAATCGCAGGGCGTCGCCGCCGTTGGCACGCGCGGGCTGCCGGCCGACTACCTGCTGTTGACCGATGCCGACATCGCGCATCCGGCCGACACGGTCGAACAACTCGTTGCGCGCGCAACGATCGAGCGCCGCGATCTTGTCTCGCTGATGGTGCGGCTGCGGTGCGATTCCGTTTGGGAAAAGGCGCTGATTCCGGCGTTCGTTTTCTTCTTCGCCAAGCTGTATCCGTTCCGCTGGGTCAACAACCCGCGCAACAAGACGGCCGCCGCGGCCGGCGGCTGCATGCTGGTCGCGCGCGCGGCGCTCGAAGATGCGGGCGGCATGGAATCGATTCGAGCGGCGTTGATCGACGACTGCACGCTGGCGGCGAGAATCAAGCATCGCGGTCAGGGCGGCCATGCGATTCGGCTCGACGTTGTGGCAACCAGCCATTCGTTGCGCCCTTACGACGGCCCCGGCGAGATCTGGAACATGATCGCGCGCACGGCGTTCACGCAGCTGCGCTATTCGCCTTGGCTGCTCGCCGGCACGTTGCTCGGCATGGCCGTGATTTATCTCGCCCCGCCATGTGTTGCGCTCGTGCTCGGCCCGTTGGGCTGGCCGGCATGGCTTGCGTGGGCTGCGATGTGTTGCGCCTATGCGCCGATGTTGCGCTATTACGGCCGCTCGCCCTGGTGGGCACCCGCGTTGCCGCTCGTGGCGCTGTTTTATGTCGGCGCGACGCTTGCGTCGGCCATTCGATATTGGCGCGGCAAGGGCGGCCAATGGAAAGCGCGCGTCCAAGCGCCCGCGCAGGGCGGGTGATGCGGCGCTTTATCGCTGCGTAAGCATCATATAAAGCTGAACGGCGGCATCGGGCGAGAAGGTGAACGGCACCCAGCCGTGGCCCGTATGCCGCGCGATCAGCAGACGATCGCCGTTCGCTTGCTTTTGCATCGCCATCACCGGGTTTCGCGTCGATGCGAAACGCCAGCCGGCCGGCAGCGCCATCGGCGGCTCCGGCGACATCGAGGCGCGAGCGTTGGCCAGCTCCTCGATCAATTGACCGATTTGCTCGGGGCGCAGCGTCACGGTTTGCGAACCGATATTCAGCGTGAGTTCATTGTGCGAGGGGCGAGCGACGCGCAGCGTAGGCATCTCGCCGCTTGCCGCGGGGGCCGCCGCGGCAGCCGCGCTTTCCGCTTGCGCGGCCTGCTGCGCTTCGAGGGCATCGGCGCGCTCAGCCTCCGCCCGCTCGGCAGCGGCCTGTGCGAGCCGGACGAGTTCGCTGAGTCGATCGACTTGCGCGTCGATCGCGCCGATCTGTTCTTCCAGGTTCATGCGGGCTTATCTCAAGCAAAGAGACGCGATTCTACCGGCTGCCCGGCACTCCCATCCGAGCGCGACGCGAGCGAGGTTGTAACAAAATGCACGCGCGCCAATCATCGAGCCAGATAGCCGGCTTCGCGGAACCACTGCAGTGCATCGCGTAGCCCTTCGACATACGGCCGCGCGCGGTAGCCGATTTCCCGCTCTGCTTTGGCCGACGTGAAATACATCTTGTTTTTCGACATCTTGAGGCCGTCGACGGTCACGAACGGTTCGCGCTTAGTGAGCTTCGCCACGCATTCGGCACCCACCGCAAGCGGATACAGCGGCCAGCGCGGCAAGCTGATCGTCGGGGGCTTGCGGCCCGTTTCTCTCGCGATGTCGGCGAGCATGCGTTGCAGCGGCAAGTTTTCGCCGCCAAGGATATAACGCTCGCCGATCCGTCCGCGTTCGAGCGCGAGCCAGTGGCCTTGCGCGACATCGTCGACATGCACGAGGTTCAAGCCCGTATCGACAAAAGCCGGAATTTTGCCGAGCGCGGCTTCGACGATGATGCGGCCCGTCGGTGTCGGGCGCACATCGCGCGGCCCGATCGGCGTCGAGGGATTGACGATGACGGCAGGCAGGCGGTCGTGTTCGATCATCCGCTCGACGGCGCGCTCCGCCAACACTTTGCTGCGCTTGTAGACGCCGATCGCCTGCTGCGCCGACAACGGCGACGTTTCATCGGCCACGCGGCCTTCGCTCGTCACTTTGAGCGTCGCGACGCTGCTGGTGTAGACGATGCGCTCGACGCCTTCGGCGAGCGCGGCGCGCATCGTCGCTTCAGTGCCTTCGAGGTTGGCGCGTTCGATCTCCTGAGGATCGGGTGCCCATAGCCGGTAATCGGCCGCTACGTGCATGAGATAGCGCACGCCGCGCAGGGCGGCGCGCATCGATTGTTCGTCGCGCATATCGCCGACGACGATTTCGGCGTCGAGCGACTCGACATTCTTGCGCGGGCTTGTCGCGCGTACGAGCAAGCGTACGCGCATGCCGCGTGCGAGCGCGGCGCGGGCGACGGCAGAGCCGACGAAGCCCGATGCGCCCGTGACGAGCACGAGATCGCCTGAAATTTCGGTCATGGTGTGGCGCAAATGCGTTCGTTGCAAAGATGCGCCGAGATTGTACTTGTTGTGCCTACCCGCCGCCGCTGCGTGCCTCTGTCTCGACACCTTCCGCGACGACCTTGCGGCCGAGCGCCCGGCCGAGCGAGAGAATCGCTCGCGTGATGACTTCGTCTCTCGGATGTTACGTGCGGCAAAAAACGATTTCGGCTGGGCGTCTACAATGCTCGGATCGATGGGAATGGTGCTGGAGAAGGCAATGGAAGGTCCGGATTTGGACAAAAAAATGGAGACGTATCATGTGCGCGTGCGCGGAATCGTGCAGGGCGTCGGCTTTCGGCACGCGACGCTGAGGCAAGCGCACGCGCTCGGCATCACGGGATGGGTCGCGAACCTCGCTGACGGTTCGGTGGAAGCCATGCTGCAAGGGCCGGCGAACCGCATCGATCGGATGCTCGAATGGATGCGGCGCGGGCCGCCGTCCGCGCGTGTAACCGATGTCGTCAGCGAAGAGAGGCAAGTCGAAAAACGGTTCGCGCGCTTCGAACAACATTGAGCGCGACATCGACCGGCGGCTATCGCGGTACGCCTGGCCCTCTCTGTGCCGGCGTGCGCAACGTGTCCGGCGCATTGCATAAAAAATGAATCGAGAAGAAACGGGGCGTGGCATCGCGCTCTCAGTCGCGGCGACGACTCTATTTGCGCTGTTATCGGTGTACACCCGGCTATTGCGCCCACTCGACGGCCTCGATATCTTCGCGTGGCGCATCGTCTGGACCGTGCCGGGAGCGCTATTGCTCGTTTGGATGCGAGGGCGCCGCGCGCAGCTCAGGGCACTGGTTGGTGCTGCGCTGCGTGAGCCTTTGACGGGGCTCATGTTGTTGATGGCAAGCGCTCTGCTGGGCACGCAGCTTTGGCTTTTCATGTGGGCGCCGTTGCACGGCCGCATGCTCGAAGTATCGCTCGGCTATTTCTTGCTGCCGCTCTCGATGGTGCTCGTTGGGCGGTTTTACTATCACGAGCAGCTCGTCGCGCTGCAGTGGCTGGCGGTTGGGTTTGCCGCGGTAGGTGTCGCGCACGAGCTATGGGTCACCCACGCTTTTTCTTGGCCGACGCTCGTCGTTGCGGTCGGCTACCCGCCTTGCTTCATCTTGCGCCGCAAGCTCGGCGGCGATTCGCTTGCTACGTTCGCGTTGGAAGTCGTGCTGTTGCTGCCGCTTGCCGTGGCGGTTATCGCAATGAGCAGCGGGGCGCAGGCGGCGCTGCAACATCCGCTTCTTTGGGCATTGCTGCTGCCGGGGCTCGGTGCGCTGAGCACGATCGCCCTCGCTAGCTACCTTGCCGCGAGTCGTATGTTGCCGATGGCGTTATTCGGGATTCTCGGCTACGCCGAGCCTGTGTTGCTCGTGGTGTTTTCGGTGACTTTGCTCGGCGAAACGCTATCGGCGCGGCAGATCGGCACCTATGCGCCGATTTGGATGGCCGTGGCCGTGACGGCTGTGCATAGCGTCTTGCTGTTGCGCGAGCAGAGGAAGGATCGGATCGGCTAAAGCGTATCCGACGCGCAGGCTTGCACAGCGCTCAGCGTGACGAGCGACGCCTTTGTCACCAACAGCTTTTCCAAATTCTTCAACATAACCGGCTGCGTAGCGACGTGGCCTGGTCGTCGCAGCAGCCAACCCCCTCCTGCCTCATCGAACGCGAACCGGCGGCAATGCCGCCCAGGGCGCCGCGAATGGCGACTGCACGCCGCCACCCAAGTTCTAAGGGTTTTAGCGGATGGCACTCGCATCTCCGGTTGCTTATCGTGACTACAGTGAAAAAAAATTCACGAGCTGCAAAAAATATCATCTTCGATTTGGGTGTGGAGTGGACATGACGAAAACCGTCGTCAAGCGTGATGCAGAGGACAGCCTTGCTATCAGGGCGGCCTGGCTCCACTACGTGGCCGGGCAAACGCAGGCCGAGGTTGCCGCGCGCCTCGGAGTCAGCAATGTCAAGGCGCACCGGCTTATCATGCGCGCCAATCAGAGCGGCGCGATTAAGTTCACGATCGATGGCGACGTAGCCGAATGCGTCGTACTCGAGGGCGAACTCTCGCACCGCTACGGGCTCAGCTATTGCGAAGTGGTGCCGGATCTGAGCGATGGCGAGTTGCCGCTTCGCGCGCTTGGGGTGGCGGGCGCGCATTTCTTGCAGCGTGAGATTGCGGCGCACCAGGGCGCCGTGATCGGCATGGGGCATGGCCGCACGCTGGCGGCCGTGGTCGCCAACATTCCTCGCATGGATGCTGGCACCGTGCGCTTCGTGTCGCTGCTCGGCGGGGTGACCCGCAAGTACACGGCCAATCCGTATGACGTCATACACCGGCTGGCGGACCAGACCGGCGCCGTGTCCTATGTCCTGCCGCTGCCGTTCTTCGCCAACACGGTTGAAGACCGCGAGGTGTTGCTCTCGCAGCGCGGCGTGCGGGAAGTGTTCGATCTGGCGGCGCATGCAGACCTGATGGTCGTCGGTATCGGTTCGGTCAACGCGGACGCTCAGCTCGTTGCGTCGCAGATGATCGAGCCCGCGGAGATTCAGGAGGTGCGCAGCAAGGGCGGTCAAGGCGAGTTGCTGGGGCACTTCTTCAATCACGCCGGCAAAGCTGTCGAAACGTCCCTGGCGGCGCGCACGGTGGCGCCCGATCTCGCCGATCTTGCCGGGCGGCGCATCGTCGCCATTGCCGGCGGCGTTGAGAAGATCGAGGCGATCCGCGCGGTGCTCAGGAGCGGCCTGCTCAGTGGATTGATTACCGACGAGGCCCTGGCGCTGGCGCTCCGGAAAGAACCCGCGGTGACGGTGGCAGCGTGATGGGGCACGAAGTGCAAGATCTCCTGATCGGCATCGACGCCGGCACATCGGTCATCAAGGCGGTGGCCTTCGACCTGACGGGGCGGCAGATCGCGGTCGCGTCGGTGCCGAACCGATACACCACGGCCGCCGATGGCGCGGCGTCCCAGCCGCTCGATCAGACCTGGGCGGATTGCGCGCGGACGCTGCGCGATCTGGGTGCGAAGGTCGACGGTTTGGCGCGGCGCACGCGGGCGCTCGCCGTGACGGGGCAAGGCGATGGAACCTGGCTGGTTGGCGCAGGCAATCGTCCTGCGAGCGATGCCTGGCTGTGGCTGGACGCGCGTGCCGCGAGCACGGTGCGGAGGCTGCAGGACAGCCCGGCGAGCCGCGCCCGCTTCGAGGCCACCGGCACCGGGCTCGCCGCGTGCAGCCAGGGCGCACAGATCGCTCATATGGCCGCAACCATGCCGGACGTGCTCGATCGCGCCGAGGTCGCACTGCATTGCAAGGACTGGCTGTATCTCAACCTGACCGGGGTACGTGCAACGGACCCTTCGGAGGCTAGCTTCACTTTTGGCAACTTCCGCACGCGCCGCTATGACGACATGGTGATCGAGGCCCTCGGCCTGACGGCACGTCGCGGGTTGTTGCCCGAAATCATCGATGGGACGGAACTCACGCATCCGCTTTCATCGGCTGCCGCGGCAGCGACGGGTCTCGCGGCCGGCACGCCGGTGTGTCTCGGCTTCGTCGATATCGTGCTGACCGCGCTGGGCGCCGGTATTCATTGCGCCGATGCGGTCGCCGCGAGCTGCTCGATCATCGGTTCGACCGGCATGCACATGCGGGCGACGCGTAACGCCGATGTGCATCTGAATGCAGAGGGCACGGGCTATGTCATCGCCCTGCCGTTGCCGGGCATGTCGGCGCAAGTGCAGTCGAACATGGCGGCGACCTTGAACATCGATTGGATATTGAATCTCGCATGCGATCTGCTTGCGCAATTCGACACGACGCTCTCGCACAAGGACAGGGTGCGATTCATCGATGGCTGGCTGCAGTCAGCTCGCCCCGGTGCGCTCCTTTACCACCCATATATCTCCGAAGCGGGCGAGCGCGGACCCTTCGTCGATCCGAACGCGCGCGCCGATTTCATCGGCCTGACGAGCGAAACCCGCTTCCCCGATCTGCTGCGCGCCGTGGTCGAGGGGCTCGGTATGGCCGCGCGCGATTGCTATACGGCGATGGGTGGGCCGATGCCGCTGGAGCTGCGTCTCACGGGCGGCGCAACCCGCTCGCGTGCGTTGCGCGCGGTGCTGGGCGCGGTGGTCGGCACCCCGGTACGGATTTCGATGCGCGAGGAGGCGGGCGCCGCCGGCGCGGCCATGATGGCTGCGGTGGCGCTCGGCGTCTATCCGGACATGGAGGCGTGCATCGCTGAGTGGGTGGTGCCGCTTTTGGGCGCCGTGGAGACGCCCGATCCGGAGCCGACCCAGATCTACGCGCAGTTATTCCCCGCATACAGGCAAGCTCGGCAGGCTCTGGCGCCGACATGGCAAGAAGCGGCCAGGCTGATGACGTCGAGGCGTCAGTGCGAAGGGTCTTCCGCAAGCTTTAGCTAATTTCGAATACTAGGCGTAGAGATGAGCAAGAACGACATAGTCGACCTGTGTGTCATTGGCGGCGGGATCAACGGCGCGGGCATTGCCCGCGATGCCGCGGGCCGGGGATTGTCGGTGATTTTGTGCGAGCAGGGCGATCTGGCGCAGGGAACGTCCTCGCGCTCGGGCAAGCTGGTGCATGGTGGTCTGCGTTATCTCGAGTACTGCGAATTTAGACTCGTGCGGGAGGCGCTGATCGAGCGCGAAGTGTTGCTCAACGCCGCTCCCCACATCATCTGGCCACTGCGCTTCGTGCTGCCGCATAGTCCCGGTGACCGGCCGGCATGGCTGGTGCGCGCCGGGTTGTTCCTGTATGACCACCTCGGCGGTCGCAAGAAGTTGCCGGGCACGCGCTCGCTCGATCTGGCGCGCAACCCCGAAGGCGCGCCGATCAAGGATGAATATCGCAGGGCCTTCGAATACTCCGACTGCTGGGTCGATGACGCACGCCTCGTTGTGCTCAACGCCGTGGACGCGGCACAGCGCGGCGCAGAGGTGCTCACGCGCACGGCATGCGTGAAGGCGCGGCGCGAGGGCGGGGTATGGCGCGTCGAACTGCGCGACGCGCGCAACGGCTCGACTCGTACGGTGAGTGCCCGGGCGCTGGTCAATGCCGCTGGACCATGGGTGACCGACGTCATCGGACGCGCGGGTGCTGAGTCGACCCGCAAGGTGCGGCTGGTCAAGGGAAGCCACATCGTTACACCGAAGTTCTGGGATGGTCCGCATTCCTATCTGGTGCAGAACCACGACAAACGCGTGATCTTCATCAACGCCTACGAAGGCGATAAGGCACTCATTGGGACAACCGACGTTTCGTGGGACGGCGAGCCGGAGAACGTGACGATCTCCAGCGAGGAGATCGATTATCTGCTTTCCGCAGTGAACCGCTATTTCAAGCATCCGCTGCGACGCCAGGACATCGTGCAGACCTTCTCGGGCGTGCGGCCGCTTTACGACGACGGCAAGGGCAACCCCTCGGCGGTGACGCGTGATTACGTGTTGGACCTGGATGATAGCGGCGGCGTGCCGCTGCTCAACGTCTTCGGCGGCAAGATCACCACCTTCCGCAAGCTCGCCGAGCATGCGCTGCAGCGTCTGCGCCCGACTTTTCCGCAAATGGATGACGACTGGACGGCTCGTGCGACGTTGCCCGGCGGCGACATCGAAGGCGCCGATGTGCCGCGGTTCATGGCACGGCTGCAGAGCCAGTATGGCTGGCTGCCGCGCGACTTGATGCGCTACTACACGCAAACCTACGGTACGCGCACGGCGCAGATCATTGGCGGCGCGACCTCGCTCGCTGGTCTCGGAGAGCAGTTCGGCCCCAACTTCTACGAGGCGGAGGCGCGTTATCTGATGTTGCATGAGTGGGCCGAGACGGTCGCCGACATCGTCACGCGGCGCACCAAGCATGGACTGCACATGAGTGCAGCGCAAACGGCCGCTTTCCGCACCTGGATGGACGGTCTCATCCGAAAGTTCGCGTAAGCCGGGCTGTCACCGATACCCATCCCGCAGGAGACGAATATGGCATTCACGCTTGCGCTGAACACGAATCCTTTGGTGAATCGCTTCGCCGAACCCGGCGATCTCATCGATGCTATCGCGCATGACATAAAAATCCGCGACGTGCAGCTCACGCACGAGTTCATCAACCCGTCATGGCCCGCGGCGACCACGCGGCGTCTCACGCGCGAGATGCGCGCCGCGCTGACGCGAACCGGCGTGCGTATCACGTCGGGCATGACCGGGCCGTACGGGCGGCTCAATCACTTTGGCCATCCCGATGCCGAGGTGCGCCGCTACTACGTCGAATGGTTCAAGACCTTCGCCGATATCACCGCCGAGCTCGGCGGCGACGCCATCGGCACGCAGTTCGCCATCTTCACCTATCGCGACTTCGACGATCGTAGCCGGCGCGAGACGCTGATCCGCACGGCCATCGATTGCTGGGCGGAAGTTGCCAGCCATGCCAAGGCCGCGGGGCTGAAGTATTTGTTCTGGGAGCCCATGTCAATCGGACGCGAATTCGGCGAAACGATCAACGCGTGCATGGCGCTGCAAGACAGGTTGAGCGCCGTGAACATGGCGCTGCCGATGTGGATGATGGCAGATATCGATCACGGCGACGTCACGAGCCCCAATCCGGATGACACCGATCCCTACGCCTGGGCGCGCGCGGTGCCGCCCGTCTCGCCGATCATTCACATCAAGCAGTCGCTGATGGATAAGGGCGGACACCGTCCCTTCACCGCGCAATACAACGCGCAGGGCCGCATTCAGCCTGAACCGCTGATCAAGGCCCTTCGCGAAGGAGGCGGGCGCGACAACGAGATCTGTCTTGAGCTGTCGTTTAAGGAGCGCGAGCCGACCGACCGGCAGGTGGTCGCACAGATGGCCGAATCGGTGGCGTTTTGGGCGCCATACATCGATACCGGTATGTCCGATCTGAACATTTGAAGGAGAAATCCCGGATACGTGGACCCGGGGCGGCATCGATGACCACGTGATTGCTGAAGATTGGAGGAGACATGACACTACATGAACGGACAGAGGACCAGCAAAAGCGCTGCGCTCATGCCCTGATCGAGCGGGCGGTGCAACTGATGGCGGCGAAAGCCGGGGCGTTCATCGCGTCTGCGACATCGGCTCGCCGTTTGGTCGCCGGGAGGGGGTGCCGATGAGCACGGCTACTTCATCGGTGAATCGTCTCACGCGTGGCGTTCGCGTAGCCGTCGAGGCGGCAGCGTTGCTGGCGCTGCTGATTGCGATGGCACTGAGCGTCGACGTCGTGAAGATCGGTTCGTCAGCCGATACGCAAACCAGCGTGTTCGAGCCCGTGGCCTACGGCAAGGCGCAATTCCCGAAGACGCGCCAGGCCATCGAGGGCCGCGCGGTCAGCGCGGATACGCTGGCTGCGGCCATCGCCAAAGACGCGGACGCCGCAGGCAAGCAGTACGGGGTAGCGGGCGATGGCGCCGGCCCCGAAATGCCGGTCAAGTTTACGGGCGTCGTGGTCAAGGGCGATTCGGGCATCTATGAGGTCAAGGTGCCCAACGTGCCCGGCTCGCTCGTCATCCGCGTGCAGACGGGCCCGGCAATCAACGGGACCGATCTGCGCGACGCCACCGGCAACATCGATTTTGGACAATTCACCAATCAGATCGACTATCAGAACGCCGGATATGCGATCAACGCAGAGATGAAGAAAGAAGTTCTGTCGAAGATCGATACGACCATGCTGACGGGCAAGACGATCTCGGTCGTCGGTGTGTTCCAGCTGGTTAATCCGAACGGCTGGCTCGTCACCCCTGTGAGCGTGGAAGTGAAATGATGAGCGCAACAGAAACGCAAGCCCAGACCCAGGACCCGGCCCAGAACCGCGCGCTGCTATCCGCGCGCAATATCGTCAAGTCGTATGGCGGCGTGCATGCTCTGAAGGGGGTGAACTTCGAGATCCATCGCGGCAAGGTCACGACGCTGTTCGGTGAAAACGGCGCTGGCAAGTCGACTCTGATGAAGATCCTCTCCGGGGTGGAGAAGCCGACTTCCGGGCAAATCGAAGTAGACGGGCAGAACGTCGCCTTTTCCTCGTCGAGCGACGCTCGCGACCACGGCATCTCCATCATTCACCAGGAACTTAGTCTCGCGCCCAATCTGAGCGTGCGCGACAACATTTTCATGGGCCGCGAGCTGCGCACGCCGACCGGCGTGGACTTCGCGGAAGAAGCGAGGCAGACGCGGGCTCTGATGGCCGATCTCGAGGAAGACATCGATCCGTCCACGCCGGTCCAGGAACTGAGGCTGGGTCAGCAACAGGTCGTCGAAATCGCCCGTGCGCTCTCCGTCGATTCACGCATCCTGATCATGGACGAGCCGACATCGGCGCTGAGCGCTTCTGAAGTCGAGGTGCTGTTCAAGGTGATACGCGATCTCACGAGCCGCGGCGTATCGATCGTCTACATCTCGCATCACCTCGAAGAGGCGCTGCAGGTCACGGATTACGCCGTGGTACTGCGTGACGGCAGGATTACCGCGACGGCCGAGCGAAAGGACATCGACCTCGCCTGGATCGTACGCAATATGGTCGGGGAGAATTTCGACCTCGGCTCGCCGCCGACGGGTTACGAAATGGGCGATATCGCATTGGATATCGACGAGTTCAGCGTTGCCGACGAATCCAAAACCGGCGCGCTGGTGGTCGATCGTTTGTCGCTCAAAGTGCGTGCGGGCGAGATCGTGTGCATCTACGGCCTCATGGGCGCAGGGCGCACGGAATTGCTCGAGGCCGTCGCCGGCCGCACGCGCCTTCCCGTGGCCGGCGGAAAGGTGCTTCTCGAAGGCGAGGACATGGCTCGCCTAAGCATCGCGGGGCGTATCGCCAAGGGCCTCGTGCTGGTGCCGGAAGATCGTCAGCGCGATGGCCTCGTGCCCACTATGAGCGTGGGCGCCAACCTTTCGCTCGCGAGCGTTCGCTCGTTCGTCAGGGGATTGCTGACGTCGCCTGCGATCGAGCGCGAACTCGTTGGCCGGTCGATCCGGAACGTTCACGTGAAAACGGCAAGCCCGGGTGCGTCCATCCGGTCGCTATCAGGGGGCAACCAGCAGAAAGTCGTCATCGGCAAGATGCTGGCGACGAACCCCAAGGTCGTTCTGCTCGACGAACCCAGCCGAGGTATCGACATCGGCGCCAAGGCCGAGGTGTTCCGCCTGCTCGCCGAGAGCGCGAAAGAGGGCCTCGCCGTGGTGTACTCCACGTCCGAAGTGGGGGAATGCCTGAGTGTCGCTCATCGCATCATTGTCATGCGCCGGGGCAAGATTTCCGCAGAGTTTGGCCCCGATGCCAACAAAGACGACATCATGGCCGCCTCTGGCGAAGCCGTCGTCGCTTGATCTTCGAATTACATGGAGACTTATATGAACGACGCCGCCAAGACTTCTCGATCGCCGCGCTTTGGCGCTTTCGGCGACGGATTCGATCTCGGAAAAGCGCTGCTCGAAGGACGGGCGTTTTTCGCGCTGATCGCCATCGTCATCATCTTTTCTTTTCTATCACCCAATTATTTCGCGCTCGAAAATTTCCTGACGATGGCCTCGCATGTGGCTATCTACGGGATTCTCGCGCTCGGCATGCTGCTTGTGATCATCAATGGCGGGATCGACCTGTCGGTCGGGTCCACCTTGGGGCTCTCGGGCGTGGTCGCGGGATTCTTCATGCAGGGTGTCACGCTGAAGCTGTTCGGTGTCGTGCTGTATCCGGCGGTATGGGTCGTGGTGGTGCTGTGCTGTCTGCTTGGCGCCATCATTGGCCTTGTGAACGGAATACTGATCGCGCGCTTCAAGGTGCCGGCTTTCGTCGCCACGCTCGGGGTGATGTACGTGGTACGCGGATTCGCGTTGTTGATGACCAACGGCCTCACTTACAACAATCTGGGCGGCCAAGCCGCTCACGGCAACACCGGCTTTGACTGGCTCGGCTTCGATCGCCTCTTCCACGTACCGGTAGGCGTTCTGGTGCTGGTGGTCACCGCGGCTCTCATCAGCATCGCGCTCAATCGCTCGGCGTTCGGCCGCTGGCTCTATGCCTCAGGCGGCAACGAGCGCGCGGCTGAGCTCTCCGGTGTGCCGGTAAAGAAAGTGCTGCTCAGCGTTTACATGCTTTCGGGCATGTGCGCTGCCATCGCCGGATTGATCCTCGCCTCGCAGCTGACCTCCGCCGGCCCGACTGCCGGCACCAGCTATGAGTTGACGGCCATCGCCGCGGTGGTGATTGGGGGCGCGTCGTTGATGGGCGGCACCGGCAACATCCGTGGCACGTTGCTCGGGGCATTCGTGATCGGCTTCTTGTCCGACGGACTCGTGATCATCGGCATCTCGTCCTACTGGCAAACGGTATTCACCGGCGCGGTGATCGTCCTCGCGGTGTTGCTCAACGCCATTCAATATCGCCGCCGCGTCAAGCGTCCCGCTCCGGCCGGTGGCCAACTGACTTCTCCACGAGGCGGCAAAGCATGAGCTGCCTTCAGGACGCGAGAAGAGCATTGAAGTCGTACGCCAACACTGACTCTAGAGGAGACATTCTGTGACTATGAAGACAAAGACCACGATCCTTGCTGCCATCGCCTTGGCCGCGCCCCTGTTCGCCGGGCAAGCTCATGCGGCTGGCGGGCTTATTACGATCATCGTCAACGATCCCGCCAATCCCTATTGGCGCGCTGAGGGCGACATCGCGGCCGCCGAAGCGAAAAAGCTGGGCTACACCGCCAACGTCGCGGCTTCGAAGGGCGACACGAACACCGAGAGCCAGGAGATCGACACGGCGATCACCAACAAGTCGGTAGCGATCATCCTTGATCCGGCCAATGCCAGCGGCTCCGTTGGCGCGGTGAAGAAAGCGGTGGCCGCGCATATTCCGGTGTTTCTCATCAATGCGGAAATCGATCAGCCGGGCCTCGCCAAGGCGCAACTGGTTTCGAACAACGCTCAAGGCGCAGCGCTCGGCGCTCAGCAATGGGTCAAGAATGTCGGTTCTAAGGGTAACTATGTCGAGCTGCTCGGCGCGCCGTCCGACAACAATGCAGCGACGCGTTCCAACGGCTACCGATCGGTGCTCAGCCAGTATTCGGACCTGAAGCAGGTTGGCTCCCAGGTCGCCAACTGGGATCGTACCCAGGGCTTCAACGCGACGCAGAGTTTGCTCCAGGCGCACCCACAAGTCGCGGGCGTGATCAGCGGCAATGACGAAATGGCGCTTGGCGCGATTGCCGCACTCAAGCAGGCGGGCAAACTCGCCAACGTGAGGGTCGGTGGCTTTGACGGCTCGCCGGCGGCAGTCGCGGCCATCAAGGCCGGCGATCTCGAGTACACGGTGTTGCAACCGGTGGCCGAGTTTTCCGCCAAGGCGGTGCAGGAGGCCGACCACTTCCTGAAAACTGGCAAGACGGGTGCCGCGAGCGAGAAGCAACTCTTCAACTGCGTGCTGATCACCAAGGCGAATGCTTCGAAATATACCGCGCCGTTCGTGCTTGCGAATTGACGTGAAGGGCATGGCCAGCAGGTGGTCCTTGCCGGATTTGCGTCCTGCGGTTTTTCCTCCGCGCGCAGGGCTCGCACGGTCACCTCTGGCCCATTAGCGCGGGCCTCCTCGCCATTCTGTTTGATGAACTAACCATGTCTGATTCCCTTTTCTGGGTCGGTACGAGCTGGAAAATGAATAAGACTTTGGCAGAAGCGCGTGCTTTTGCCGAAGGCTTGCTCTGCGGCCCGGACGATCAACGCATTCAGCGCTTCGTCATTCCCCCCTTCACGGCGATTCGCGACGTCAAGTCAATACTGGCGCGGACCAACGTAAAGGTCGGTGCGCAGAACATGCATTGGGCCGATCGCGGCGCATGGACCGGTGAAATCTCGCCGCCCATGCTCGTCGATTGCGCCGTGGATCTGGTCGAGCTCGGCCACTCCGAGCGGCGCGAGCATTTTGGCGAAAGCGACGAAACAGTCGGGCTGAAGGTGGAGGCGGCAGTGCGCCACGGATTGATCCCGTTGATCTGTATCGGCGAGACCCTCGCCGATCGTGAAAGCGGGTGCGCGGCGCAAGTCCTCGCGACCGAAGTGCGCGGGGCGTTGGGACGGCTGAGCCCCGCGCAGCGCGCGGCGCCGATCCTGTTTGCGTACGAACCCGTCTGGGCCATCGGCGAACGAGGCATGCCGGCGAGCCCTGATTACGCCGACGCCCGCCAGGCGGAAATCATCGATGTCGCCGGGGAAATACTCGGTCGCTGCATACCGTGCCTCTACGGCGGCTCGGTCAATCCCGACAACTGTGCGGAACTCGCCGCTTGTCCGCATATCGACGGCCTGTTCATCGGACGCTCGGCATGGGACGTGAGCGGGTATCAGGACATATTGAAACGCGTCGGGGCCGTGCTCTGACTCTTGACCCATCCAAAGTACATTCAACGTTGAAAGAGACCGCCATGAAAATTGCCGTTGCAGGAGATAGCGCCGGGGCCGGACTCGCCCATGCGCTGGCCGACTACCTCAAGTCCCGTTTCGACGTGTTTGAGGTATCGAGCAACGAAACAAACCCGAACGAGCTCTACGCCGATCTGGGTGACCGCGTAGCTTCCGGTGTGGCGCGCGGCGATTACGATCGTGCCATTCTGGTCTGCGGCACCGGAATCGGCGTCAGTATCGCGGCCAACAAGGTGCCGGGGATACGGGCCGCGCTCTGCCACGATACCTACTCCGCGGAACGCGCGGCCCTCTCGAATAACGCGCAGATCATCACCATGGGTTCGCGAGTGATCGGTGCCGAGGTGGCCAAGGCGATTGCCGATGCGTTCCTGGCAAACACGTTCGACGAGAACGGGCGAAGCGCGGGCAACGTGGCAGCCATCAACGAGGTGGATTCGAAATATCACCGATAAGCGTGCGTCGAGACTGCATTGCCGCAGTCATATGCGATGGTCCCTGACGTGCCTCGCAAGAGGCGATCATGGCAGCGGCTCGCGCCGCCCCCGATGAGCGTTATCCATAGTTTCGAACTTCCGATCAGCACAATGAAGGCTACCGACAACTCAACTGCCATGATGGCCAACGCAATCCGCGCGCTTGCCGTGGATTGCGTTCAACGAGCGAATTCCGGCCACCCCGGCATGCCTATGGGCATGGCGGAGATCGCCGTCGCACTGTGGTCGCGCCATTTGCGCCATAACCCGGCCAATCCTCGCTGGAGCGATCGCGATCGCTTCGTGCTTTCGAACGGTCATGGCTCGATGCTGCTGTACTCGCTGCTGCACCTGACCGGCTACGACCTGCCGATGGCGGAACTCAAGAACTTCCGTCAGTTGCACTCGAAGACGCCGGGCCATCCGGAATACGGCATCACGCCGGGCGTCGAGACCACCACGGGCCCGCTCGGCCAGGGTCTGGCGAACGCGGTCGGCATGGCGCTGGCTGAAGCGCTGCTCGCGGCCGAGTTCAACAAGGCCGACGCGAAGATCGTCGACCACCACACCTACGTGTTCCTCGGCGACGGCTGCCTGATGGAAGGCATTTCGCACGAAGCCTGCTCGCTCGCCGGCACGCTCAAGCTGAACAAGCTGATCGCGCTTTACGACGACAACGGCATTTCGATCGATGGCAACGTGGTCAACTGGTTCCATGACAACACGCCTGAGCGCTTCGAAGCCTACGGCTGGAACGTGATCCCGCACGTGGACGGCCACGATGTGGACGCCGTCGACGCTGCCATCCAGAAGGCGAAGGCATCGGACAAGCCCACGCTGATCTGCTGCAAGACCATCATCGGAAAGGGCGCACCCACGAAGCAGGGCAGCCACGACGTGCACGGCGCGGCGCTTGGCGCGGAAGAGATCGCGAAGTGGCGCGAAGCGGCTGGCTGGAAATGGGAGCCGTTCGCGCTGCCGCACGACGTGTACGCGGCGTGGGATGCGAAGGAAGCCGGCGCGCGCCAGGAACGCGACTGGAACGCGAAAATCGCCGACTATCGCGCGAAGTATCCGCAGCAAGCTGCCGAGTTCGAACGCCGCATGGCCGGCAAGCTGCCCGCCGACTGGGCGCAGAAGGCTGCTGCCATCGTCGCTGGCGCGGATTCGCGCAAGGAGACGGTTGCGACGCGCAAGGCGTCGCAGCAAGCCATCGAAGGTCTCGCCGCCGTGCTGCCTGAACTGCTCGGTGGCTCGGCCGATCTGGCCGGCTCGAACCTGACCAACTGGAAGGCCTCGAAGCCCGTGCGCGCGGCCAACGCAGGCGAGAGCGGCATCCAGTGGGGCAACCACATCAACTATGGCGTGCGCGAGTTCGGCATGAGCGCGGCGCTCAACGGCATCGCGCTGCACGGTGGCTACAAAGCGTTCGGCGGCACCTTCCTCACATTCTCGGACTACAGCCGCAACGCGCTGCGCGTGGCCGCGCTGATGAAGTGCCCGTCGATCTTCGTGTTCACGCACGACTCGATCGGCCTGGGTGAAGACGGCCCAACGCACCAGTCGATCGAGCAGGTCGCGAGCCTGCGCCTGATTCCGAACATGACGCTCTGGCGTCCGGCCGACACCGTCGAAACCGCGGTGGCCTGGACTGAGTCGATCGCGCATCGCGGCCCGTCGAGCCTCGTGTTCAGCCGCCAGAACCTGCAATTCAACGAGCGCACGGATGCCCAGATCGCCAATATCGCGAAGGGCGGCTACGTGCTCAAGGATTGGAGCCACGACATCCCGAGCCGCAAGATCATCCTGATCGCGACGGGCTCGGAAGTCGAACTCGCGATGAAAGCGGTCGAGCCGCTCGCGCAGCAGGGCATCGCCACGCGTGTCGTATCGATGCCGTCGACGACGGTGTTCGACCGCCAGGACGCCGACTATCGTGAGCGCGTCCTGCCGCGCGGCGTGCGTCGCGTCGCGATCGAGGCGGGTGTGACGGCATGCTGGCGCAAATACGTGGGCCTCGAAGGCGGCGTGGTCGGCATCGACACGTTCGGCGAGTCGGCCCCGGCAAACGTGCTGTTCGAGCATTTCGGGTTTACGGTCGAACACGTGGTCAAGACGGCTGTAGAAACGGCAGCCAAAGTGGGCAACTGAAGCAATTCACGAACATTACGGGGAGTCGTCATGGCTTTGATCTCATTGCGTCAGTTGCTCGATCATGCCGCCGAATACGCTTACGGGGTGCCGGCATTCAACGTCAACAATCTGGAGCAGGTTCAGGCGATCATGCAGGCCGCGGCAGCTTGCGACAGTCCTGTCATCCTGCAGGCGTCGGCGGGTGCACGGAAATATGCTGGCGAAGCTTTTTTGCGCCACCTCGCGCAAGCGGCCATCGAGACTTGGCCCGACATTCCGGTGGTCATGCACCAGGACCATGGTGCTTCGCCCGCAGTGTGTCAAACCGCGATCCGCGGCGGATTCAGCAGCGTGATGATGGACGGTTCGCTGATGCCGGACATGAAAACTGTTGCGAGCTACGAGTACAACGTTGCGACGACACGCACGGTCGTCGAAATGGCGCACGCGGTAGGTGTGTCGGTCGAGGGGGAGCTGGGGTGCCTCGGATCGCTGGAGTCTGGACGCGCTGGCGAAGAGGACGGCTCCGGCGCGGAGGGCGTGCTGAGTCACGACATGCTGCTGACCGATCCGGCACAGGCAGTGGATTTTGTGAAGGAAACGGGTGTCGACGCGCTGGCCATCGCAATCGGGACGTCGCATGGTGCCTACAAATTTTCCCGCAAGCCTTCGGGCGATATCCTCGCGATCGATCGCATCAAGGCCATTCACGAGCGTCTGCCCGATACACACCTCGTCATGCACGGATCGAGTTCCGTGCCTCAGGAGTGGCTGCGTGTCATTCGGGAATTCGGCGGCGACATTCGAGAGACGTATGGCGTCCCCGTTGAGGAGATCCGGGAAGGCATTCGCTACGGCGTGCGCAAGATCAACATCGATACCGACATCCGGCTTGTGATGACCGGCGCGATTCGGCGCTCCCTCTTTCAGCGTCCCCATGAATTCGATGTGCGGCGGTTCCTTGGGGAGGCGGCAGTTGCGGCGCGCGAATTGTCCCAGGCTCGCTTCGAGGCGTTTGGCAGCGCGGGGCACGCGCACCGTATCAAGCCAGTCGCACTCTCGGCCATCGCGGACGGCTATGCGCGTGGCCACCATGCTTGACCGGTACTCATGGGGGAGTCTGGCGTCGTCCGCCGAGGTTGGCTGGATGTTTCTGAAGCAAGAGCGATGAGCGCACAGCAACTTGTGATTTTTGGCGGCACTGGAGACCTTGCCATGCGCAAACTCCTGCCCGCGCTTTACCAGAATCACCGGGAAGGCGCCTTGCCTGACGACACGGAAATCGTTGGCGTCGGCCGTGAGGAACTGAGTAACGATGACTATATCGGTAAGGTCAGTATTGCGTTGAGCCGGTTTGTACCTGTATCCGAATTGGATGATTCGGTGTGCGTCACTTTCCTGCGGCGAATCCGATTCGTTCAGGTCGATGCCCTGGTCGCGTCCGACTACTCCCGGCTCGCAAGCTCACTGCGAAGTGGGCGTCAGTCAGCCTGCATTTTCTATCTTGCGACGCCCTCCGAGTTGTTCATTCCGATCTGCGGCGAGCGACCGTGCGTTCGAGCTGATTGACCAGCATAGTGCCGCAGCACTTTGCAGCGACGCGTGATCATCTTTCCTTTCTATAGCCGGATGACGAGACGCCGCAGGAAAATTTGGCCTCGCCGCGCGGCTGGCCTTGAAACACTGAGCGAAACATGGAACCGATCAGAACGATCGAAGCAGTCACGCTTCAAACCTTTCTTGCACAAATGGTAGACGGCGGCACGCTTTCCGCGTCTCTCGCGGAGCTTGTCAGTGCAGTATCGGACGGGTGTGCGTCTATCGCAGAGGCAGTTCAATGCGGTCCGCTGAACACATCGGATGCCTATCTCGGCGAGGCCAATATACATGGTGAGACGCAAAAGCAGCTCGATGTTGTTTCGAACGAGATCATGGTTCGAGCGGTCGAGCAGGTTTCCTGCCTGGCCGGATGGGTCTCCGAAGAAATCGAAGGCGCGCAGTGGAGCAGGAACGAGCGCGCTCCAGGTGCACCGGCCTATCTGCTGTTGTTCGATCCGCTGGACGGTTCATCGAATCTCGAGATTAATGGCACAGTTGGCAGCATTTTCTCAGTATTGCAACTGACGGAAGACGGGCCCGAGAATGACCCGCGCCACTTCCTCCAAACGGGTGCACAGCAAATCTGCTCGGGATATGCGATTTACGGTGCGACTACGATGTTCGTCCTGACTACGGGCAACGGCGTGGATGGCTTCTCGTTCGACGAGCAGGCCGGTACATGGGTACTGACGCATCCGCAATTGCGCATTCCAGAGCAGACCCGTGAGTTCGCGATCAACATGTCCAACGAGCGCTTCTGGGAGGCGCCGGTCAAGCGCTATGTCCATGAGTGTATCGAAGGCGCGAGCGGCATCCGTCAGGCGAATTTCAACATGCGCTGGATTGCGTCGATGGTCGCGGAGGTTCACCGCATTCTCATTCGTGGTGGCATCTTTCTCTACCCGAAGGACAGCAAGAATCCGCAACTCGCTGGCCGGCTGCGACTGATGTATGAGGCGAATCCGATGTCGCTCATCGTGGAACAGGCTGGTGGCATGAGCACGACTGGCGCTAAACGGATGCTCGACGTGGAACCGGAACAGGTTCACCAGCGAGTGCCCGTCATTCTGGGCTCGAAGCAGGAAGTCGAGCGCGTCGCCCGCTACCACGCGGACACGGCATTTAACTCATGAGCGCCGGGCCGCAGAGTTTCATTCAAGTGGTCCGTCGTATCTTTCCGTTTGTTTCGTCAGCCTCGGCAGGAATATCGCACCCGCTCGCGAGGTCGACTATGACCAAATCGGAACGGCGATCGGCGTAGTGAATGATGGGCGCAGAGTATAGCGGCGATGGAATTGCTGCAACGCAAAATGCGCACTGCTCAACGGATATTGTGGGATACCTAGGGGCAAAACCATGCCGAATGCAATTCGAAATGCAATCGAAAGCAAACTGAAATTAATTTAGTTAATAAAGTTAGATCAACCCCTCTAAAGATCTTTGGTTCGATTGCGGATTTCATCCTGGTATCGTCATGGCGCGCACCAGCGTAGGCCATTCAATACAAGCTGCGACGCGAAGTGTGCCGGTTGCGACGCGGGTTGCAATACAGACAAGTCTAGACGTTGCGTCAACAACACCCGCAATTCGATTTACTGGACAAAACGGCCCGCCTGGCGCGACTTGTGTAAAGACATAAAAGGTTGCACCACGGGTTATCCTGCATCGACGCCTTGGCTATGTATCGGTGTACCGTACGCGGCGCGGCACACACGCCGCACAACTACGGTGCATTGAGACGAGAATCGGCCCTGGGCGTTAACCTCGGGTAAACGTAATTTGCTTCTATCAAACAATTTTTGACGGCGCGTTTCTGTACTGCTATGGTTCCCCACACTGAAGATAAGACGAACGCTGCATTTGTGCTTGGCAGCAAAATTAGAGCGCTTCGAAAACGGCTCCAACGCACACTCGACGAAACGGCAACGGCCGCCGGCATATCAAAGCCGTTCCTTTCGCAAGTTGAGCGAGGGCTGGCCACGCCGTCTATTACGTCGTTGGCAGGTATTGCGAGAGCGCTGGGAGTAACGGTGCAGTACTTCGTCGACACGCCGACAGAAGCAAAATCGGTACGGCGTTCGGACGAATTGCAGTTCTTTAGCTTTGCCGATTCGGCCAATCTGTTCGCACGGCTTACGAACGTGTCGGGCGATAGGCAACTCGACGCGATTCTCGTCCGGTTGCCTGCGGGTCAGCCGCCATCGGAAGTCACGACGCACGCGGGAGAAGAGTTTCTGTATGTGTTGCGCGGAGAGATATCGCTGAACCTCGAGGGTACGGCCTTCGTCTTGCGCGCGGGAGACAGCGCGCACTACGAGTCGACGGTCCCACATGGGTGGGCCAACACCGCCGGCGATGAAACCGTGCTGGTCTGGGTCGGAACGCCAAAGTTGTTTTGATTAGCCGCTGTTCTTTTTTGCGAGTATCGGTCTTCGCATGACAGTTAGGAATCCTAACTTGTTAAAAGCTATAGATGCGCGATCGATAGCAGAGTGAATCTCGCCGCCCCGGTGCGGCCGGAGATCGCACGCTTGCACGCCGAAGCCCGGTTCGCAGGCACAAATGCATTTTAATGAGTTAGGACTACTAACTAAGTTCGGACGCTCCTTCCTTGGGAGGGGGCCGCGATCGATGTGATGTGTTGCGGGACGCAGTGCAAGGACGAGGCAGTCAGCAGGGGGCGGTGCAGGGGTGCCGCAAGTGCCGAAGGTGAGCCAGGCCTTCGCACAAAACAACTTGGCTTTACTGACAAGAGAAGGGGAAAAATGAAACAAACGGCTTTGGGATCGGCCATACGAAAGATTTTTTGGGCCGAAATAGCGCTGACCGCAGCGCTGGGCACGCCAGCTTTTGCGCAAACGCAGCCTGCACCCGCGAACACCGCGACCACGCCCGCCGCGCAACCGGCTCAAGCCGCCGCGCCGGATGCAACGAGCGCAGACGGCACGGTCAAGAAACTGAAGAAGTTCGAGGTGACGGGATCGCTGATTCGAAGCGCGGACAAGCAAAGTCACATCGAAGTCCAGACGATTACGGCGAAGGACATCCAGCAAAGCGGCTACACGACCGTTGCGGATTTCTTGCGCGGCACGGCGGTCAATTCGGCGAGCAGCTGGTCCCAATCCACCGCTTCGAGCTCGGCACCTGGCGGCGCCGGCATCGCTCTGCGCGGTTTGAGCGAGAAGTACACGTTGGTCTTGGTCGATGGGCAGCGCGTTGCGAATTACGCGCAAGCCGTCAACTTCACGGATACCTTTTTTGACATCAACACGATTCCGATCGACATGGTGGATCGAATCGAAATCGTGAAGACGGGCGCGGTCTCGGTCTACGGCTCGGATGCCATCGCGGGCGTCGTCAACATCATCACGAAAAAGAACTTCCAGGGGCTGCAGCTCGATACGCAGCTCGGCAAGGCGCAACATCCCGGCGACGGTCAAGGCAGCTTCAGCGTCTTGGGCGGCTTCGGCGATCTGAATTCCGACCGCTTCAACGTCACCGCCGCCGCGAGCTATTACCGAGATAGCGGCTCGACGCTCGCCGATCGGGATATGACCAAGAACCAGGACTTCACGCAGTACCCCGGTGGCAATAAGGCGCCGCTTGGGCCGAACCAGCAGTCGTATTGGCAAACTCCCGCCGGGCATCAAGCCTTCGCGCCTTGCCCCCCGGGCAGTAATGCCGCCGCGACCGCAGGCGCCTCGTGCACGTACAACGTGGCCAACGGCACGTCGCTGATGCCGGCCACGACGCGCTTGAACGGAAAAGTGCGCGCGACGTTCAAAATTAACGACAATACGGAAGCGTACGCGGGGTTCTGGCTCAGCCGCGATGAGACGGTCCAGCTCAACGGCCCCATCGCGCTTTCGAGCACTTCGAATTTCTTCGATCCGGCGACGGGCTCCGTTGCGCCCGTTCCTCGCACCGTTTCCGCAACCAACCCGTTCAATCCGTTCGGCATCCCGACGCGTATCAACTTGACGTTCCCGAACAACGTCGGGGTCGTCGATACCATGTCGACGTTCTGGATGGCGAACACGGGGGTCAAGGGTTCGTTCGATACGGCCAAGCTCGGTAGCTGGGACTGGTCGGCCGATTATGGCCATTCGCAAAGCACGGTCGACAGCACGTACACGAACCGCCTTAATGTGGCGGGCCTCGAGAACATGCTCGGCAGCGGCGGCGCGTACAACTTCTCGAACCCCGGTTCCACGCCTAACGGCCTGAACGGTGTCTTCTCCGACGACAATTCGCAAGCGATCAACAAGGTCGATAGCGTAGCGTTGAAGGCGTCGACGCAGAACTTGTTCACGCTGCCGACGGGAGGCGTGGGCTTCGGTATCGGTACGGAATTCCGCCACGAATCGACGATCCTTAATCCGCAAACGCTCGCGAGCGCCGGCATCATCGCGCCGGCCAACGTGCAGACGGTGGCCGCCTCGCGCAACATCGCCGCGGCGTTCTATCAGTTCGACATTCCGATTCTTCAAAACCTGAAGTTCACGACGGCCGGCCGCTACGATCACTACAGCGATTTCGGCGGCGCGTTCTCGCCGAGCTTCGCATTGCGCTTCCAGCCGGCTCGCATGTTGACGACCTACGCGTCGTACAGCCGAGGCTTCCGCGCACCGACGCCTGTGGAGAATGCACACTCGGTGTACTTGGGCCACCAGAACCTCGTGGACCCGAACGACCCGAGCGGCGTGCCCACGAAGCACTTCACGACTGAGCAGACGGTGGGCAACCCCAACCTGCAGCCCGAGCATACGAAGAATTACAACATCGGCTTCGAGCTCTCGCCGGATGCGCTGACCGATATCGGTGCGGCGTTCTACAAGGTGCATATCGACGGCGTGATCGGTACCTCGGATCCCAATGCGGTGCTGCAGGCCAACAACCCGTCGACGGTCGTGCGTAACCCCGACGGCACGATTCGATACATCGTTCAACCGTTCGTGAACTTGGGCTCGCTCGATACCGACGGGTTCGATATGAACTTCCGCAAGGCAGTGCGTACGCCGTACGGCATGTTCACGCTGGCGGGCGATTGGGCCTACGTATGGCACTTCAAGCTGCGCAGCCCCGGCGCGGCGCCGCAAGATTTCGCGGGCAACAACCTCGCGCTTCTGCAGCCGTTCGGCGCCAGCAATCCGCGCTGGAAGGGCAATACGAGCCTGACCTGGGATTACCGCAAGACGACGACGACGTTGACGTGGCGCTACACGGGCCCGTACACGAACGCCGTGGCAGCGGAGTTCGGCGACGGCGGCACGGGCTCGGTCGCCTCGTATAGCCAGTTCGACTTGATGGCTACGTATCGCGGCTTCAAGCATTGGACGATCTACGGCGGCATCACGAATCTGTTCGATAAGCGTCCGCCGTTCGACGTGGAATGGCAGTCGACGCCCGACATCACGGGCTACGACCAATCGCTCTACACCGACATGGGTCGCTTCTTCCAAATCGGCGCGACGTATCGGTTCTAAAGATTCAAAAAAGCAAGGCATCTCGAGCTAGCTAGTCGGTCCGTCGTCTTCGCGCCCAGTGCGACGCTTCGCTTCACACCAGACAAGCGACGTGCGACGCACGAAGCGGCGGACCCGTTTTAAGGCAAGTGGCAAGTCCCTTGTGATCGGCCTCACCCCCGCGGTTCGTTGCACGACGAGCGCCGCAATCACGGAACAAGGCGATTCACGCCGGGAGGATCGAAGGTGGTTATGAAAGTGGAAGGACAATCGCCCGGAGCAGCAACCGGGATCGCATGGACAGGTCGCCCACGCGAGTTCGGGCGCAAGCAGCAAAACCCTGTACGCCGCTTTGGCGGCATCGCAGTCGTCATCGCGTTGCACATCGTGCTCGTGTATGCGCTGCTGAACGGCCTCGCAACGAAGGTTGTGCACGTCATCCAGCATCCGATCGAAACGAAAATCATCGAGCCGGTAAAGCCGCCTCCGCCGCCGCCGTTGCCGCCCGTGCAACTGCCGCCGCCGAAGTTCGCGCCCCCGCCTCCGCCGTTCGTGCCGCCGCCTGAAGTGCCGGTGCAAGCGCCGCCGCAGGCAACCATCACGCATCAGGCAACGCCGGCGCAGTCCGCGCCCGTCCTCGCGCCGCCGTCTCCGCCGGTGCAGGCGAAGCCCGCCGTGCATACGGAAGTGGGCGTGGTGTGTCCGAACTCGGATCAGATCCGCGGATCGATTGCCTATCCGAAGGACGCGCAAGAAAGCGGCGATACGGGCGACGTGCTCATCGAGTTCACGGTCGATCCGCAAGGCCATGTCACGAACGAGCGTGTTGTGAAGTCGTCGGATCACGACAGCCTCGACGGCGCGGCGTTCAAAGCGGTCAAGCGGTTCAACTGTATCGCACAAGGTCAAGCTGTTCGGGTGCAAGTGCCGTTCTCGTTCAACCTCAATTAACTCGATTGAGCGCTGAGCAACGACGGACATAGGCAAACGAACGACACGAGTACAACAGGATTCACGAGTTCAACGATTGAACTGAACTGGACTGGAGCAGACTATGAAGAAGCGTTCCCTCGCCGTACTGGCCACCACCACCGTAATCGCCGTTGCGACGGTCACCACCGTCCTGCCGCAATTCGCCTTCGCCCAAGCCAGCGACACGGCCGCCACAACCGCGACGGCAACGGCAAGCGCCACCGCGGCGCCGCAAGCCGCGACGCCCGCGGCCGATCAGCCGGCACCGCCGCCGGCACCGGCCGCCAACGAAACGGTCGAAAACCCGTACGGCCTCGGCGCATTGTGGAAGAACGGCGACTTCGTCGCACGTTTCGTGCTGATCTTGCTCGCCATCATGTCGATGGGAAGCTGGTACATCATGATCACGAAGTTCTTCGAGCAATTCCGCGCAAACCGTCGTGCGAAGGCCGCCGACGAACACCTGTGGACGGCCCCGTCGCTGACGGAAGGCGCCAACCAGCTCGACGAATCGTCGCCTTTCCGCTTCATCGCCGAGACGGCAATCGAAGCCGGCGCGCATCACGACGAAGCACTGCTCGAAGCAGTCGATCGCAACACGTGGATCGACGTGTCGGTCGAACGCGCGATCACGAACGTCGCCAACCGCCTGCAAGACGGCCTCGCCTTCCTCGCAACGGTCGGTTCGACGGCGCCGTTCGTCGGCCTGTTCGGTACGGTGTGGGGGATCTATCACGCGCTGACGGCCATCGGCATTGCCGGCCAAGCATCGATCGACAAGGTGGCGGGCCCCGTCGGCGAAGCGCTGATCATGACGGCCATCGGTCTGGCGGTGGCCGTGCCGGCGGTGCTCGGCTACAACTTCCTCGTTCGCCGCAATAAGTCGGTGATGGAGCGCGTGCGCGGCTTCGGTGCTCAATTGCACACCGTGCTGCTCGCAGGCGGCAAGCGTGCGGCGCGTGCGGCAAGCCGCCCTGCATCGCTCGTTCAGTAACCCCCGTTCCGTTAAGCGAGGTCCACCATGGCCATGAGCGTTGGGGGCGAGGACGACGACGAAGTCATCGCCGCGATTAACACCACGCCGCTCGTCGACGTGATGCTGGTGTTGTTGATCATCTTTCTGATCACCATCCCGGTCGTCACGCACACGGTGCCGCTGCAGTTGCCCCACGAACGGGTGCATCCGCTGCAAACGACACCGAAGAGCATCGAAATCGCGGTCAACAAGGACGGCGACTTCTTCTGGAACGAATCGCATGTCGATGGCCCGACGCTGCTGACGAAGCTCAAGGCCGTGTCCGCGATGCAGCCGCAGCCCGAGATTCACGTGCGCGGCGATCAGAACACGCGCTACGAGTTCATCGGCCGCGTGATCACCGATTGCGAGCGCGCGGGCATCGCCAAGGTGTCGTTCATCACCGAGCCGCCCGCGCGCGGCGGCTAACCTGGAAAGGGAATCGATTATGGGAATGAACGTACCCTCGGGTAGCGGCGGCGAACTGGAAGTGATGGTCGATATCAACACGACGCCGCTCATCGACGTGATGCTCGTGTTGCTCATCATGCTGATCATCACGATTCCGATTCAGATGCACGCCGTGAAGATGAACCTGCCGGTCGGCAATCCGCCGCCGCCGGCGGTGCAGCCGCAAGTCGTGCAGATCGACATCGATTTCGACGGCACGATGACGTGGAACGGCACGGCGATCCCGGACAAGGCCACGCTCGAATCGAAGCTCTCGCAAGTGGCGGCCGAGCCCGTGCAAGACGAGATCCATGTGCGCCCGAACAAGCTCGTGCCGTACAAGGATGTCGCCGAGGTGATGGCGGCTGCGCAACGCGTCGGCGCGACGAAGATCGGTTTGATCGGCAATGAGCAGTACATGCAATAAGGAAGTGGCAATGCGAACGATCCATCGACGGTTCAAGCACGCCGCGCTCGCGGCGGCTAGTTGCGCGTTTCTCGCGCTGGCGGCGACGCCGGCCTCGAGCTTAGCGGCCGAGACGCTGCGCTCCGAAGTGGGTAAGCCTTTGAACGATGCCCAGACTCTGTACCGCGCGCACAAGTACAAGGACGCGCTCGGGAAGATCGCGCAGGCGGCGGCCGTGCCGAACAAGACGCCGTACGAAACGTACATGGTCGCGGAAATGCGCGGCGCCGCGGCCATGGCCGCCGGCGATTCGGGCACGGCGGCGCAAGCATACGAGGGCTTGCTGAGCGGCGGGCAGTTGAAAGGCGAGGACGAGCAGCGCGTCACCGCCACACTGGCCGGCGTGTATTTTCAGCAGCACAACTATGCGCGCGCCATTATGGTGGCGCAGCGCTACTTGAAGGCGGGCGGCACCGATCCGCAGATGCATACGCTGCTCGTGCAGTCGTACTACCTCTCGAACGATTGCGGCAGCGTCGTCAAGCTGCTCAAGCCGGCGGTCGATGCCGAAGTGCATGCGGGCCGCGCGCCGGATGAATCGCAGCTGCAATTGCTCGGCACGTGCGCGCAGCGCGCCAAAGACGATGCATCGTATCGCGGCGCCCTCGAAAAGCTCGTGGCTTACCACCCGAAGCAGTCGTATTGGGACGATCTCTTTACAGCGATTCGCAATAAGCCCGGCTATTCGTCGAATCTCGACATCGACACCTATCGTCTGCGCCGCGCCACCGGATCGCTGACGAGCGTCGACGATTACATGGAGATGACGCAGCTTTCGATCGTGGCCGGCACGCCCGCCGAGGCGAAGCAGGCGATCGATCAAGGGTTCTCCTCGGGCGTGCTTGGCCACGATGCGCAGGCCGAGCGAGAAAAGCGCTTGCAGGCGCTCGCCGTCAAGCGCGCGCAAGCTGGGGTCGATAAAGCGAATCCGCCCGCGCCGGTGGACGAAGGTTTCAATCTCGTCTTCGCGGGCAAAGCGCAGCAAGGTATTTCGATGATGGAAGCGGCGATTGCGAAGGGTGGGCTCGATCACCCAGATCATGCGCAACTCCATTTGGGTATTGCCTATTACCTCGCCGGACAAAAGGCTCGCGCGGTACAAGCGTTCCGCGCGGTGAAAGGCACCGATGGGTCGAGCGATTTGGCTCAACTGTGGTTGCTGGTAGCGTCGAAGTGAGGCGGCGCTAGGGGGAGGCCGTCGCGCTCGGTATTGCGCGCGGCGGCCCGCGTTTCCCCCTTCCGTTCCGATGAATGGCGTGCCGGTGTGCTCCGGCCCGCGTCCACCCGTACTGGGAAGATGAGACCTTCAATGTTTCGCCTGATGTTCGCGACGGCGTTCGGGCTGGCGTTCGCCGTCGGCGCGCAGGCGCAGCCGGCGATCGCGCAATTCGGCAATCTAAAATATCCGCCGAATTTCACGCATTTCGATTATGCGGATATCGACGCCCCGAATACGGGCACGTTGCATTTTCAAAATTACGATCAGGCGCAAAGTTACGATTCGCTCAATCCGTTCATCGTGCGCGGCCAGCCGGCGCCGGACGTCAGAAACTTGATGTTCGACACGCTGATGCAGCGCAGTTGGGACGAACTGGCTTCTGAGTATCCGTTGATTGCCGATGACGTTCAGGTGGCGCCGGACGGCAGGTCCGCCACGTTTCACATCAACCCCAAAGCGCATTTTTCGAACGGCGATCCGATTACGGCCGCCGACGTCAAATACTCGTTCGACACGCTCAAGAGCCCGCAGGCTTCGCCGACGGTCTCGTCGCAGTTCTCGGAGATCAAGCGGGCATCGGTCGTCGATCGCTCGACCGTGCGCTTCGATTTCATCGACAACTCGCGCGCCGCGCCGTTGATCGCGGGCGATATCCCCGTGTTTTCGCCGAAATGGGGCGTGCAGCCGGATGGCAAGCGCCTACCGTTCGATCAGATTTCGGTTGAGCGGCCGATCGCGAGCGGACCTTACCTCGTGGAGCAACGCAAGAACGACAAGGACATCGTCTATCGTCGCGATCCGAACTACTGGGCGGCGAATCTGCCCTCGCGCCGGGGCATGTTTCATTTCGATCGGATCGTCTTCAAGCTTTACCTCGATCAGTACACGAAGCTAGAGGCTTTCAAGGCCGGTGACGACGACATCGACCGCGAATACAGCGCGACACAATGGGCGCGCAAGTATGTCGGCAAGAATTTCGACAACGGCTTGCTCAAAAAAGAGACGTTCCCCGACGGCCCCGCGCAGATGCAAAGTTTCCTGATCAACACGCGCAAGCCTGAATTCCAGGATCGACGCGTCCGCCACGCGCTGGCGCTTGCGTTCGATTACGACTGGATGAACCGGATGATGTTCTATGGCATCTACACGCGGCTGAACAGCTACTGGGACGCCAGCCCGTTCGGCGCGACAGGCATGCCGAGCGAGCAGGAATTGAAGCTGCTCGAGCCGTTCCGTACGCAGTTGCCGCCCGACGTATTCGGGCCGATGGTGCAGCAGCCGGGCACGAAGCCACCGGGTTCCCTGCGCGCCAATTTGCGCAAGGCGCGCGAACTGCTGGCGCAGGCGGGTTGGCACTACCGCGATGGTGCGCTACGCAATGCCGCCGGTACACCGATGAGGATCGAGATCATCGACGACGAGCCCGGCATGGATCGCCTGATCATTCCCTACACGCAGGCCCTTCAAACGCTTGGGATCGATGCGCACATACGCGAGATCGACAGTGCGCTCTATCAGAAGCGGATCGACAATTTCCAGTACGACATGACGACGTACATCTACGCGCCGGTGACCATTCCCGGTATCGAACTCGTGCGCCGCTTCACTAGCAAGGCGGCATCCGAAGTGGGCTCGGAAAACTACCCCGGCGTTCGTTCGAAGGCTGTCGATGCGCTCGTGCGCGCGGCGGTCTCGGCGACTAACCTCGACGCTCTGGAAGCGGCCACGCGAGCACTCGATCGTGTGCTGATCAACGAGTACTACGAGGTACCGCAGTATTACGAACGCAACGTGCGTATTGCTTACAAGACGACGATCGGGCATCCCCGGGTGGTTCCCGACACGTATCAGTCAGAGGATTGGGTCCTCGATTACTGGTTTCCGAATCCGCATCGCGCGGCAACCATGAAGGCGTCGGCCGCGACCGCGGCGCACTGAAGCAACGAGATACCAAGGACTCGTATGTTCTCTTACATTCTCAGACGTCTGCTCCTGATGATCCCGACGCTCGTCGGCGTCGTCACGATGACGTTCATCGTCACGCAGTTCGTACCCGGCGGCCCGGTGGAGCAGATGATCACGCAATTGCGCCACGGTCAGGCCAACCACGGCGGCGATGGCGGCGGCGGTGGCGGCGGTGGCTATCACGCGAGCCAGGGCGTCGATCCGCAGCAGATCGCCCAGATCAAAAAGCAGTTCGGCTTCGATAAGCCGCCGCTCACGCGCTACTTCTTGATGTTGAAGAACTACGCGACGTTCGACCTTGGGCAGTCGTACTTCCAACATCAAAGCGTTTGGGAGGTGATCAAGTCGAAGCTGCCTGTATCGATCTCGCTCGGCCTGTGGACGATCATCCTCACCTATGCGGTTTCGGTGCCGCTCGGGATCGCCAAGGCCGTGCGCAGCGGGTCTCGTTTCGATGCGGTGACGAGCGTGCTCGTCCTGACCGGCTACGCGATCCCGGGCTTTGTGTTGGGTGTGCTGCTCTTGATGCTGTTCGGCGGCGGTACCTTCTGGGACGTGTTCCCGATGCGCGGTTTGACGTCGGACAATTTCGACGATCTGACGACCTTCGGCAAGCTGCTCGATTATCTCTGGCACATGGTGCTGCCCGTCACGGCATCGGTGGTCGGCAATTTCGCGATCGTGACGATCCTCACGAAGAACACGTTCCTCGAGGAGATCGGCCGGCAATATGTGCTGACGGCACGCGCGAAAGGTGCGCCCGAGCGCGACGTGCTCTGGAAGCACGTCCTGCGCAATGCCGCGATTCCGCTGCTGACGGGCTTGCCGGCTGCGTTCGTCGGCGCCTTCCTGAACGGCAACTTGCTGATCGAGACACTGTTCTCGCTCGACGGCATGGGCCAACTCTCGTACGACTCGGTGATTCGCCGCGACTACCCCGTAGTGCTCGGCTCGCTGTTCCTGTTCACCTTGATCGGCCTCGTAACCAAACTGATTGCTGACGTCTGCTATGTCATTGTCGACCCCCGCATCCAATTCGACCGCATGGACCGCTAAGCCGGCCATTGCGCCGGTAGCGTCGATTTCGCCATGGCGGCGCACCTGGTTACGCTTCAAGAGCCAGCGGCTTGGCTACTGGAGCCTGGTCATCTTCGTCTCGCTGTTCGCGATCAGCTTGATCGGCGAGGTGCTGTGCAATGACAAGCCGCTTGTCGTTCTCTACCAAGGCCACTATTACTTTCCGATCGTGAAGGTTTATCCGGAAACGGTGTTCGGCGGCGACTTCCCCGCGAGGACGAACTACCTCGATCCGTATATTCGTTCGCGTATCGAATCGAGGGGCAACTTCGCGATCTATCCGCCGAACCACAACTACTACGACACGATCGACTACTTCGCCGTGCGGCCGTTTCCAGCGCCGCCGTCGGCGTCCAATTGGCTCGGGACCGATCAGTTCGGGCGTGACGTGCTCTCGCGCCTGCTGTATGGCTTTCGCGTATCGGTACTGATGGCGCTGGCGCTGACGATGTCGGGTGTTTTCTTCGGCGTGCTCACCGGTGCGCTACAAGGCTTTTACGGCGGCCGTACCGATTTGATCGGCCAGCGGCTCGTCGAAATTTGGAGCTCGATGCCGGATCTGTATCTCTTGATCATCTTCGCGTCGATCTTCGAGCCCACGCTTTGGCTGCTGTTCGTCCTGCTGTCGATGTTCGGCTGGCTCGTGCTATCCGATTACGTTCGCGCCGAATTCCTGCGCAACCGCTCGCTCGACTACGTGAAGGCGGCCCGCACGATGGGCCTGTCGAATTGGCAAATCATTTGGCGTCACGTGCTGCCCAACAGTTTGACGCCCGTCATCACGTTTTTGCCGTTTCGCATGAGCGCGGCGATTCTGTCGCTGACGAGTCTCGACTTTCTCGGGTTGGGGGTGCCGCCGCCCACGCCGAGCCTTGGGGAACTGCTTCAAGAGGGCAAGAACAATCTCGACGCATGGTGGATCTCGGTATCGGCCTTCGCGGCGCTCGTCGTGACACTGCTGCTGCTGACGTTCATGGGCGACGCGCTACGCAACGCACTTGATACGCGCAATCGCGGCTCCGCTTTCGGAGGGGCGAAATAATGCCTACGGGTTCTTTGCTCAGCATCGAGAATCTGTCGATCAGCTTCGGCGCCAAGAAATGCGTGCGCGACTTGAACTTGGCCGTCGCGCGCGGCGAGCGGGTTGCGCTCGTCGGCGAATCGGGATCGGGTAAGAGCTTGACGGCACTGTCGATCTTGCGTCTTCTCCAGCAACACGCCACGGTCTCCGGCCGCATCGTGTTCGAAGGCGAAGATTTGCTGGCCAAGACGGAGCAGCAAATGCGCGGCGTTCGCGGCGCCGATATCGCGATGGTGTTTCAAGAGCCGATGACCGCGCTCAATCCGCTCTACACCGTCGGTAAGCAGATTTCCGAAAGCCTGCGTTTGCACGAAGGCTTGCGCCCGAACGCGGCGCGCGCGCGCGGTATCGAACTGCTGCGCCGCACGGGCATCCCCGAGCCGGAGCGGCGCATCGACAGCTTTGCGCATCAGCTTTCGGGCGGGCAGCGGCAGCGCGCGATGATCGCGATGGCGCTTGCATGCCGGCCGCGCCTGCTGCTGGCCGACGAGCCCACCACCGCGCTAGACGTAACGGTGCGTCAGCAGATCGTCGATCTGTTGATTGGCCTGCAAGAACAAGAGGCCGCGGAGCGTGGCATGGCCGTGTTGTTGATCACGCACGATCTGAATCTCGTGAGGCGGTTCGCACAGCGCGTCGCGGTGATGGAAAAAGGCGTGCTCGTCGAAACGAACACAACCGAAGCGCTGTTTGGCAATCCTCAGCACCCTTATACGAAGCGCTTGCTCGATAGTGAGCCGCATCGATGCGTGGATTCGGTGCCGGCCGAATCGAACAACATCCTGGAAATCGAAGGGCTTGCCGTCGATTACCGGACGAGCGCGAAGGGGCTGCGCTCATTGTTCGGCAGTACTCAGTTCCGGGCGCTGCAGGATGTGGACTTGACATTGCGACGAGGCGAAACGCTCGGTATCGTCGGCGAATCGGGCTCGGGCAAATCGACACTGGCCTCAACCGTGCTGGGCTTGCAGCGCGCGGCGGCCGGCGAGATTCGCGTGGGGGGGCGCCCGCTGGCGAGCTATCGTTCATCGAGTGCGGAGTGGTGTGCGTTGTGCGCCCGAATGCAGGTGGTCTTTCAAGATCCGTTCGGCTCGCTCTCGCCGCGCATGACGATCGAGCAAATCGTGGGCGAAGGCTTGCGCGTGCATCAGCCCCAGCTCAATGCGAACGAACGCGGCGAACGCGTGGCCCAATTGCTCGAGGAAGTGGGGCTACCGGCCGATGCACTGCTGCGCTATCCGCACGAGTTCTCGGGCGGTCAGCGCCAGCGCATCGCGATCGCACGCGCCCTTGCTGTCGAGCCCCAGTTGCTCGTTCTGGACGAGCCCACGAGTGCGCTCGACGTCTCCGTCCAGCAACAAGTGCTTGCGCTGCTCACGCGCCTGCAAAAGAAGTATGGGCTAAGCTACCTGTTCATCACGCACGACCTCGCGGTCATGCGGGCGATGGCGCACCGCGTCGTCGTCATGAAATCGGGCCGCATTGTCGAGGCGGGCGATACGCTCGACGTGTTGCGCGCGCCCACCCATCCTTACACGCAATCGCTGCTCGCGGCATCGATGCAAATGCCCGAAGCAGATCAAAGCGAGGCTATCGCATGATCGATGAACGCTGGACACGCGCGGCCGCCTCTTTGAAAAGCGACGCGCAATTCTGGTCGCTGCGTATCGCCGACGATCGTTCCGAAGAGCACACCGTGCGCAACGATGTCGCACAGCCGTTCGCGACGGTTCGCGATCGCGGTGCACTGCTCACCGCATGGTGCGGCGCGGGGGCCGGTTACGCGGCGACGGCCGACTTGTCTGCGGCAGGACTGCAGGCCGCGCTCGACCTAGCCAATGCGCGCGCCCGTGCGGCGGCGGCCGTGACGCTGATCGATCATCGCAGCGCGCCGCGTCCTTCGATGAGCGGCAGCTATGTCTCGCCGAATGCCAGCTCCGATTTGCCCACGCGCGGCGAATGGATCGAGCGGCTTTCGGCGGAATGCGCGGCCGCTGCGATCGATGCGCGCGTCGTCGAGCGTACGGCGGGCATGCGCGTGGCGCATAGCGATCAGCTTTACGTGACGAGCGATGGAATCCGCATCGAGCAACGGTTTCGCTATTTGATGCCGCAAATGACGGTTGTCGCCCATGCGAACGGCGACACGCAAGTGCGCCAGCTAGGCGGTTTTCAGGCGTTGCTTGCGCAAGGCGGCATGGAGATTTTGGCTCGTTATCGCTTCGACGGTTCCGGTGCCCGGGTTGCCGATGAAGCGCTGCAATTGGTCGCTGCGCCCAACTGCCCATCGGGCGTGCGCGACTTGCTGTTGATGCCCGACCAGATGATGTTGCAGATCCACGAATCGATCGGCCATCCGCTCGAGCTCGATCGCATCTTGGGCGACGAGCGCAACTTTGCCGGGTCGAGCTTCGTGACGCCCGATATGTTCGGCAGTTATCGCTACGGATCGGCGTTGTTGAACGTGACGTTCGATCCGTCGCCGCACGAGGAAGCGGCATCGTACGCCTTCGACGACGAGGGCGCCGAGGCGCGCAAGCAGTATCTGATTCGCGACGGGGTGCTCGAACGCCCGCTGGGCGGCACCCTGTCGCAGCAGCGCGCGCAGCTTCCGGGCGTGGCCAATGCACGCGCGTCGAACTGGAACCGGGCGCCGATCGACCGTATGGCGAATCTGAACATCGAGCCGGGCACGAGTACGTTGGCCGACATGATCGCAGGCATCGAACGAGGGATCATGATGAGCACGAATACGTCATGGTCGATCGACGATCGCCGCAATAAATTCCAGTTCGGCTGCGAGTTCGGCCGTTTAATCGAGAACGGCGAACTCAAGCAGGTGGTTAAGCACCCGAACTATCGCGGTGTGTCCGCGAGCTTTTGGCGCAGCCTGAAAGCCGTTGGCGATGACACGACGCGCGAAATGTACGGCACGCCGCTGTGCGGCAAGGGCGAACCCTCGCAGGTGATTCACGTCGGCCATGCCTCGCCGGCCTGCGTGTTTGCAGATGTCGACGTATTCGGAGGCCTGTGATGGCGCTACTGGATTGGAAGCGCCATTTCGGCGCGCTGGCCGATGCGATCGAACGGCTACGCCAAGGCGGCGAAGTGACGCTGCTGTCGTTTTCGGGCGAGAACTCCGAGTTCATTCGTTTCAATCAGGCGAAGGTGCGGCAGATCGGTACCGTGTCGCAGGGCAAGCTGACGCTGCGTTTGATCGACGGCGCGCGTCAGGCGTACTCGACGATGACAGTGGGCGGCCAATTGGAAGCCGACATCGACGAGGCTTCGCAAGCACTGGCGATGCTGCGGGCGAGCCTGCGCGATGCTCCCGAAGATCCTCACCTATTGTGCGGGCAGTCGCCATGGTCGCAGTCGACGCAACGAACGGGATGCTTGCCCGACCCGTCGATCCTTGTGCGGACCGTGGCCGAGTGCGCGCACGGGCTCGATTTAGTTGGGTTCTATGCGGGCGGCACCATCGTGCGAGGCTTCGCGTCGTCGATCGGTAGCCGCGGCTGGTATGAAGTCGACAACTTCAATTTCAGTTGGTCGCTCTTCGATCGCAGCGGGCGCGCGATCAAGAGCGAATACGCGGGCGCTGCGTGGGACGACGCCGTGTTCGCTCAGAAGCTCGAGGAGGCGGCCTCCAGACTGCCGATTTTGAGCCGCACCCCGAGGGTATTGATGCCGGGCCGGTACCGCACGTACTTCTCGCCGTCGGCGCTCGGTGCGCTGATCTCGCTGGTGTCTTATGAAGGCTTCTCGGCGCGTCAGCAAGCGAGCTCGCGTAGCGTTCTATATAAGCTCCACACAGGGGAGGCGATGTTCGACCCGCGTGTGACGCTGACAGAGGACATTGGCCTCGGGATCACGCCGGGCTTCAACAACGACGGCTATCCGCGCGAGAGCGTGCCGCTCGTGACGAACGGCCGGGGCGGCCATCGTCTAACCGACGCACGCAGCGCGCGGGAGTACGGCTTGGCGCCCAATGGCGCACTGGCCGAAGAAGCGAGTTCGTCGCTCGCGATGGACGGCGGCGAGCTGCGCTCGTGCGATGTGCTGTCCGCACTCGATACGGGCCTTTACGTCGGCAACCTCTGGTACGTCAACTTCTCGGATCGCATGCATTGCCGAATGACGGGCATGACACGCTTCGCCACGTTCTGGGTGGAGAACGGCCGAATCGTCTCGCCGGTCGAGGCGATGCGCTTCGACGACAGCCTGTATCGCTTGCTTGGCGATGAACTCGAACAGCTCGACGCCGAGCCCGAGCTGTTGCTCAACGATTCCACATGGGGCGAGCGGGCCACCGGCGGAATGAAAATACCCGGGGCGCTTGTGAAGTCGTTCGAACTCACACTTTGATCCAACGGATGAAACAACCAACAACAATAACAATCGAGGGTAGGGTAATGCGGCGCATCGCGCCGTGTTGCGCCCGGGACATGCGCGCGGTCTGCGCGCGGCGGGGGTGAGCCGGTGCCGTCATTTTTCATCGACCGTCCCGTCTTTGCCTGGATCGTCGCGCTGGCGATCATCGTCGCCGGCGCGTTGGCGCTGCCGATGCTGCCCGTGGCGCAGTATCCGAGGCTCGCACCGCCTCGCGTCATCATTGCCGCCACGTATCCGGGCGCATCGGCGGAAGAAGTCGACAGCAATGTCGCGAGCCTGATGGAGCAAAGCCTGGACGGCGCCGACGGTCTTCAGTACTACCAAACAACGAGCGATGCGCTAGGCAATCTCGAGATCGATGTCACGTTCGACCCGGGGACGAACCCGGACTTGGCGATGGTGGACGTGCAGAACCGTTTGAAGCAGATCGAATCTCGTTTGCCTCAGCAAGTCGTGCAGCAAGGCATCACCGTGTTCAAGGCGGCGAACACGTTCCTGATGCTCGTCACGCTCGTATCGACCGACGGCATGCGAGATTCGACGGCGCTCAGCGATTACCTGAACCGGTTCTTGCTGCGCGAGCTCAAACGCACCCCGGGCGTCGGCTCGGCGCAGCTATGGGATGCCGACCGCGCGATGCGGATCTGGCTCGATCCAATGAAGCTGCGCGAATACGATCTGTCTCCCTCCGATGTGACGGCGGCGATACAAGCGCAGAACGCAACGGTGACGGCGGGCGCAATCGGCGATGCCCCGGCGGTGAAAGGACAGGCGATCACGGCCTCCGTGACTGTGCATGGCCAATTGCGCACGCCGGAGCAATTCGCGGCAATCGTTCTCAAAGCGCGGCCCGACGGCTCGGTTGTGCAGCTTGGCGATGTAGGACGCGTCGAGCTTGGCGCCGACAGCTACACGTTCTGGTCGCGCCTGAACGGCAAAACGGCTGCGACGGTCGGCATCCAGCTTGGCCCGCTCGGCAATGCACTGGCGACCTCGGACGCGATTCATCAGCGGATCGCCCAATTGTCGAAGACGCTGCCGCCTGGGATCGCCGTGGAGATCCCCTATGACGGCGCGCATTTCGTGAAGATTGCGATCAGCGAGGTGGTGCTGACGCTGGTCGAAGCGATCGTGCTCGTCTTCTGCGTGATGTGGCTGTTTTTGCGCGACTTGCGTTACACGCTCGTGCCGACTGTCGTGATTCCTGTCGCGCTGATGGGCTCCTTCGCCGCGATGCATGTGTTCGGGCTCTCGATCAACGTGTTCACGCTGTTCGGGCTCGTGCTTGCGATCGGCATTCTCGTCGACGATGCGATCGTCGTCGTCGAAAATATCGAGCGCATCATGCGCGACGAGGGCCTATCGCCGAGGGATGCCACGCGTAAAGCGATGTCGCAGATCGGCGGAGCGATCGTCGGCGTGACGGCCGTGCTGACAGCCGTATTCGTGCCGATGGCATTCTTTACTGGCGGCGTGGGCGGCATCTATCGGCAGTTCTCGATCGCGATGATCGCGGCCATTCTCGTGTCGGCGTTCATGGCGCTCTCGTTGGCTCCGGCGCTGTGCGCGCATCTGCTCAGGGCGCCGGCGCACGATGAGCAAGCCGGAACGGGGCTGGCAGGGCGATTCTTGACCGGCTTCGAGCGCGCATCGGAGGGTTATCGCGGTATCGTCGCGCGATTGCTTGGATCTCCTAAGCGTTTTTTTGCCGTTCACGTTGCGTTGATCGGCGCCGGTGCGCTCATGTACGCGTCGATGCCAGGCGGCTTTCTGCCCACCGAAGATCAAGGCCAGCTTCAGGTCATGGTGCAATTGCCGCCCGGCGCATCGCAGCAGCGCACGTACGCGGTGATCCGCCAGGTCGAGGATATTTTGCACCGGGAAAGCGCGATCGCGAACGTGACGACCGTTATCGGTTGGAGTTTTTCCGGCAGCGGCCAAAACGTTGGCATGGCGTTCATCGATTTAAAGGATTGGTCGCATCGGGATGCCGGCGCATTGGCGCTGCGCGACAGGTTGAACGAATCGTTCGACAAGATCCGCGATGGCGAAGTCATCGCGCAATTGCCGCCCTCGGTGCCGGGAATGGGCCATGCCGAAGGGTTCACGTTCCACCTCGAAAATCGCGGCGGCATGAGCACGGAGGATTTCAACGCGGCGCGCGAACGTCTGCTCGACCTGGCGAAAAAGAGCCCCGTGTTGGCCAATGTCCATTCGGAGACGCTGCCCGACGCACCGCGTGTCGTGCTCGATATCGATCGTGCGAAAGCGTACGCGATGGACGTGTCGTTCGATGCGATTCAGGCCACGCTCGGCAGCACGTTCGGCACGTCGTACGTCAACGATTATCCCGCGGTGGGGCGGATGCTGCGCGTGCTCGTCGCAGCCGACTCGCCGACCCGCATGACCGATGCGGAACTGCTCGATCTATCGGTGCGCAATGCGCTCGGCAAGATGGTGCCGTTCTCAGCCTTCGCTTCCTTGAAATGGTCGCGCGGGCCTATCATGCTCGCCCGCTACAACGGCTATCCGTCGCTCGACGTGACGGGGCGCGCCGCGCACGGCTACAGTTCCGGCGCGGCGATGGCTGAGATGGAAAGGCTCGCCGCGCAACTGCCGCAGGGCACCGCGTACGATTGGGCCGATGCCGCGCTGGCCGAGACGCAAGCGGCCCGCCAGACGCCGCTGTTGATCGGCTTGTCGATGCTCGCGGTTTTCATGGCGTTGGCAGCACTTTACGAAAGTTGGACGATTCCGCTGTCCGTGTTGATCGTCGTGCCGCTGGGCATGATCGGCGCTGTCGCGGCCATGTTGCTGCGTGGCTTGCCGAACGACATCTATTTCAAGATCGGGCTCGTGACCGTGATCGGTCTCGCGGGAAAAAATGCGATCTTGATCGTGCAGTTTGCCCGCGATGCGCAAACGCGCGGTGTCGCGCTAGTCGATTCGATCGTGCAGGCGTGCGCCATGCGCTTCAGGCCGATCGTCATGACATCGGCGGCATTCTTGCTCGGCGTCGTGCCGCTCGTCTTCTCGAGCGGCGGGGGTGCCGAGAGCCGTCATTCCATCGGCACGGGCGTATTCGGAGGCGTGATTGCGGCGACGGTGCTGGGGCTCGTCTTTACGCCCGTCGCGTTCTACGTCGTCATGCGCGCGACGCGGCGCCGCTCGGCAAAGGGAGCGCCGCCGATGGGCAGTGCCAAGGATGCGGGGGAACGGGTGCGGGACCCGGAAACGGAGCCGTCATGAAAGACGGCATGGAACGGCACGGCAAGACCTACGAACACGGCGCTTGGCTCGATGAAGATCGCGGGAGTTCGACCGTGCTCGGCCCCAAGATTCGCTCGCTTCGGCAGCATCTTGCGCTGACGCTCGACGAAGTGGCCACGGACGCCGGCATTTCCACGCCTTTCCTGTCGCAAGTCGAGCGCGGTCTCGCGAGGCCTTCGGTGATGACATTGGTGGCGATCGCGCGCGTGCTGGGCGTCAAGATCCAGTATCTGCTGGATGCGCCGCGCGAAGAGCGGTACGTCGCGCGTGGCGATCGGTTGACGTTCTTCGGCTTTGCGGACGCCGACAATCGCTTCGCACGCTTGACGCAGGTGACCGAAGGCGGGCGGATGGAGGCGTTGCTCGTGCGGATCCCCGCAGGGCAGAGGCTCAACGAGATCGCGGCCCGTGCCGGAGAGCAGTTCTGGTATGTCCTGTCCGGCACGGTGACGTTGATGCTCGAGGGCAAGACGTATGTGTTTCGCGAGGGCGATTCAGCCCACTACGATTCGACCGACGGACACCATTGGCACAACGCGGGCGAAGGCGATGCGTTGCTGATGTGGGTGGGGACGCCGAGTTTGCTCTAAAAATCCTTCGAGGCGAGACGTGGGCGACTGAGACGATCTCTAGCGCGGCGAGCATTCATTCATTCGACGTGACCTTCTCAAACGTTATTGAGCCGCATAAACATGCAAGAGAGCGCGGCGCCCGATTTTATGAATTCACTCGTCTTGAAAGTACCAATATGCTGCAGAACCAATCAAGCTGAAACTTTGGCCGCTGTAGTCTGGATAGTGCGCGATGTATTAAATTCAGCGATCAATGCGACACGAAGCTCGTGGGCCCCCGGCGTCAGACTAGTTGTCGTGTCGTTTGATTCGTAGACGAGGTCCGGGGGCGGTGCTTCACCACCAGAAAAGTCCAGAAGGCCACCCACAGCCCCACGAAGATATAGACGATTGTCAAAACGCTTCCTCTCCTAACCGTCCAGCTCATACCGCGAGACGTGGTTTTTGTTGTTTTCCGTTGCGTTGACCGTTAGTAGTGGTAGCGGCAAGAAACGATATTGATTTGCATGTTGTCTACGTCGTAGACCAAGCGATTCGTTTCATCAATGCGACGCGACCAAAAGCCAGTCAGGTTTTCCTTCAGCGGCTCCGGCTTGCCGATGCCTTCGAACGGCGAGCGCTGCGCGTCCTTGATAAGTTGATTGATGCGCCTCAACGTCTTTTTGTCCTGACCCTGCCAATAGACGTAATCGTCCCACGCCTCGGCAGTCCACATGATGTTCAACGCGCCACTCATTCGGTGTCGTCAACCAACTTGCGGGGCTTTACCTTGCCTGTGCGTGCTTGCGCAATCGAGCGCTCTAAATGGACTACGTTTGCCGGGGAGCGCAGAAGATGGACCGTTTCCATCAAGCTATCGTAATGCTCCTGGGACATAACAACCGCATTCGGTGCGTCCCGGCGGGTGATGAGCGTCACGTCCACATCATCAACAACCTGGTCGATCACGCGCTTCAGGTTGGCACGAGCGTCGGTAAACGCAATGGTACGCATATGTCCTCCTTCATGGCTAACCTGTATCAATACAGGTACAACTGTATCACACCCGCAAGGACATGTACAGATAAGCGTACGTGTCGGCTTGGCTCTCGAATTTCCTTTTCAAATCGCGACCGTCGCCGTTTTCCTTCGGTTTAGCGTCGAAAGAGCATGCAACTCACCATGCGTTGCCATCCTTGAGCGCTTTCTCCACGCGCGGCTGGATCTCGTCGAGATACTTGTCGACCTCGGGATCTTGTTTTGCCAGATGCAGCGTCTGCCCCACGGTGAGGATCGGGAAAGTAAGCGGGCTTTCCCGCTATCCGACGGGACGGTCACCTTGTGTATAACGACATGCGCCAAAGGCCGTAGCGACGGCGATGCGAGCGTCAACAATGCGATGTGTGGCGTTAATCCATTAGAGCCCCGGCGATTACGGAACGCGACTATCGGTAAGGGAAACCGGGCGTTATACTCTCAGCCGCATTTGAATTGCCCGCTAGCCGGGATCGTCGTTCCTCCGCTGACGAATCGGGGGAAATTGAGTCCACCAGCCCCCAATTCCGAGTATGGGAAAGAACGTGCGTGGCCAACTGCGTCGATCGAAGCCTATGTGCAGCCCGAGTGCGCCGCGCCCGCGCCTCGCGGCAACGCTTTTTTCGCTTGCGGCGTTGCTCGCCTGCGGCGGCTGTGCCGTCGGCCCCGATTTCAAGCCACCCATCGCGCCCATCGCGACGCGCACGACCCCAGAGCCGTTGCCCGCCCAGACGCAAGCGACGCCCGTTGCGGGCGGCGCCGCCCAGCGTTTCGATCCCGCCGCCGCGCTGTCGTCGCAGTGGTGGACGTCCTATGGTTCGGATCGGCTCGATCGGCTCGTCGCCGATGCGTTTGCCCATAGTCCGACGATCGCTTCGGCCCAAGCGGCGCTACGCGTGGCACAAGAGCAAGTGAACGCGCAACGCGGTGCGCTGTTTCCGTCGGTCGGCGGCACCGCCGGCGTGACGCGGGAGAAGATAAACGGCGCCCAAGAAGGTTTCCCCCAGGCGGGGAGTTTTCTGTTTACGCTCTATAACGCGTCGGTGAGCTTGTCCTACGACTTCGACGTGTTCGGCGGCGTGCGGCGCGGCATCGAGGCGCAGCAAGCCGGGCGCGACGCACAGAGGGAAGAGCTGCAGGCGACCTACCAAACGCTCGCGGCAAATATCGTGACGGCGGCCGTGCTCGAAGCATCGTTGCGCGCGCAAATCGATGCGACGCGCGAACTCGTCGCATCGGCGCAGCACGAGGTCGATCTCAGCCGGCAAGACTTCGAATTGGGCGGCGCCGCGCGTTCCGATGTCTTGTCGGCCGAATCGAATTTGGCCTCGGTCCAGGCCACACTTGGGCCGCTCTCGCAGCAGCTTTCGGCCGCGCGCAGTCAACTTGCCGTTTATTTGGGAAAGGCGCCGAGCGAATACCACGAGGGGCAATTCGATCTCGCGTCGCTGCAGTTGCCGGTCGACATTCCGGTGATGATGCCGTCCGAAATCGTGCGGCAGCGGCCCGACGTGAGACGCGCGGAAGCGCTCCTGCATGAAGCGAGCGCGCAGATCGGCGTCGCCACGGCGAATATGCTGCCGAAGATCGGGTTGACGGGAAACTACGGCGATTCGTCGACGTCGGCCCGGTCGCTGTGGACGAGCAACGTATTCTCGTTGGCCGGTAACATCACGCAGCCGTTGTTTCAAGGCGGCGCGTTGAATGCGAAACGCCGCGCCGCCGTGGCTGCGTACGATCAATCGCTCGCACAGTATCGGCAAACGGTCTTACTCGCCTTCAAGAATGTCTCCGATGCCTTGCGCGCGCTCGACACCGATGCGCAAACACTGGCCGCGCAGTACCGGGCACAAACGGCGGCCTCGGACAGCTTGCACCTGATCGAGCAGCGCTTCGGCCTCGGCGGAGCGAATCACCTCGAATTACTCACCGCGCAGCAACAGTACCAGCGTGCGCGTATCGCCTATGTGCAGGCATTGGCCGCGCGCTACCAGGATACGGCGGCCCTATTCCTTGCGTTGGGCGGCGATTGGAAATCCACTACATGACGGACAAATCGGAGTTGTTGCGGCAGTTGCGGATCGAACGCGACGAGCGGCCCGCGCAAGCGGCGTCTTCTCGGCGTTGGTGGTGGCTCGCGGGGCTGCTCGGTCTGTTGATCGCACTCGCGCTCGGCGCATTCCTGATGCTGCATACGGCGTTGCCGACGGTGCATGACGCAGTGGCCAAGCCCGCGGCGACGGGTGCGGGGCTCGATAGCGGCACGTCGATTCTCGATGCTTCGGGATACGTCGTCGCGCGTCGTCAAGCCACGGTCTCGGCGAAGATTACCGGCAAGCTCAATCAGTTGTTCATCGAAGAAGGGGTGCACGTCAAGCAAGGCGATGTCGTGGCGACGCTCGACGATCGCAATGCATCGGCCGCGCTGCTGCAAGCGAAAGCGGGTGTCGCGCAAGCACAAGGCACGCTGACGCAAGCGAAGGCTGCCGCGGCTGATATCACCCCGATTTACGAGCGCGATCGCAAGCTGGCTGCGGCGGGCGTCATCAGTGTCACCGCGCTCGAGCAGAGCAAGGCGAACTACGACGCGAAGCAAACCGACGTGGCCGTGGCGCAGGGCAATCTTGCGGTACGTCGCGCAGCGCTAGAGATCGCGCAACGCGATCTCGACGACACGATCGTGCGCGCGCCTTTTACGGGCGTCGTCACGACTAAGAACGCTCAGCCTGGCGAAATCGTGTCGCCGTTGTCGGCGGGCGGCGGCTTCACGCGCAGTGGGATCTGCACCCTCGTCGATATGGATTCGCTCGAGGTGGAAGTGGACGTCAGCGAGAACTTCATTAGCCGTGTGCAGGCGGGCGAGCCCGCTACACTCAAGCTCAACGCGTATCCGGATTGGGCCATTCCCGCCTACGTCATCGCCGTGGTGCCCACGGCAGATCGCAGCAAGGCGACAGTCAAGGTACGCGTGGGCTTCAAGTCGCGCGATCCGCGCATCCTGCCCGAGATGGGCGCGCGCGTGTCGTTCCTGAGCCGCGCACAAAAAGGAGCGAACGGCGGCACGAGCGCGGGCGGGGTGACGCTGCCCTTGGGCGCCGTGCAAGGGGGTGCCGATGCCGCAACCGGTATCGTCTACGTGTTGCATGACGACACCGTGGAGCGCCGCGAGGTCAAGCTGGGGCCGCGCGGCACCGATACCCAGACGGTCGTTGCGGGTGTCTCGCCGGGCGAGCGCGTGGCCGTTGGCGATTTGAGCAAGCTGTCGGACGGCGCGCACGTGAAAGTCGTCGATCATTGATCTCATCCAGAATCGAGATTGAACGAGGAGCAAAGCAATGACTGCCATGGTGTCCCTCAAGAACGTGGTCAAGACGTACACGCGCGGCAAGCAAACCGTTGAAGTGCTCCACCATCTCGATCTGCAAGTGGCCGAGGGCGATTTTGTCGCGCTCATGGGCCCGTCGGGCTCGGGCAAGACGACGGTGCTCAATCTGATCGGCGGCATCGATCATCCGACGCGCGGCGAACTCGTCGTGGCCGGCGAGCGGATCGACCAGTTGAAGGGCGGCGCGCTGTCGCGGTGGCGCGCGAACAACGTCGGCTTCGTCTTCCAGTTCTACAACTTGATGCCGATGCTCAGCGCCGAGCGCAACGTCGAGCTACCGCTGCTTTTGACCTCGCTCGGCAAGAGCGATCGCATGAACCGCGTGCGTGCGGCGCTGACCATCGTCGGGCTCGAGGAACGTGCCAAGCACAAGCCGTCGGAATTGTCGGGCGGGCAGGCGCAGCGTGTGGCGATCGCTCGCGCGCTCGTTTCCGATCCGAAACTGCTCGTGTGCGACGAACCGACGGGCGATCTCGACCGCGCCACCGCCGACGAGATCCTGCACTTGCTGCAATTGCTCAATCGCGACTACGGCAAGACGATCGTCATGGTCACGCACGATCAAAAGGCGGCCGATTACGCCACGCATACGCTGCACCTCGACAAGGGACGTTTCGTCGAAGAGCGGCAACGGACCGAGGCGTGACGCCATGAAATTCATTCCGCTGATATGGGCGATGCTTTGGCGCAAGAAGGTGCGCACCTTGCTGACGCTGCTTTCCATCCTGATCGCGTTCTTGCTGTTCGGGATGCTGCAGGGCGTGAACTCCGCATTCAAGCAAACGATCGAGCGTTCGAACGTCAATCGTCTTATCGTCACGAACCGGATCTCGATCACGGAAAGTCTGCCCTACGCTTACCTGCAACAGATCGAAGCGATGCCCGGCGTGGCGCTCGTGTCGCACGAGTCGTGGTTTGGGCCGTACTACCAGGACCCGAAGAACTTCATCGCCGCGTTTCCGGTTGAGCCGGAGCGCGAATTTCCCGCGCACCCTGAGTACCAACTGCCGAAAGATCAATTGGCGGCGCTCGAGCACACGCGCGACGGAGCAGTCATCGGTGCCGGTCTAGCGAAGAAATACGGCTGGAAGATCGGCGATCGTATTCCGCTGCATTCGACGATCTGGGTGAAGGCGGCCGACGGCAACTCCGATTGGGATTTCAACATCGTCGGTATCTACGAAGACCCGGCCGAACGCTCGCGTGAGGACGGCATGTTCTTCAACTACAAGTACTTCGACGAGGCGCGCAGCTTCCAAAAGGGCAAGGTGGGCTGGTACATCGCCGTCGTGAAGGATCCGGCGCAATCGGCACAGATCGCGCAAGAGATCGATCGGCATTTCGCCAATTCGCCCGACGAAACGAAGGCACAGACCGAGAAGGAATTTCAACAGTCGTTCATGAAGCAGATCGGCGACATCAATCTGATCGTGACGTACATTCTGTTCGCCGTGTTCTTTGCGTTGCTGTTCGCGGTCGGCAGCACCGTCATGCAGGCCGTGCGCGAGCAAGTACCCGAGCTGGCCGTACTCAAGACGCTCGGCTTCAGCGATACGCGCATGCTCGTGCTCGTTCTCGTGCAATCGCTGACGCTATGCGTCGTTGCAGCGCTGCTGGGTCTCGGGCTTGCCGACTTACTGTTCCCGGTACTGCGCAGCACGCTCGGGGTGGTGAATCTGCCCGTGTCGGTGATCTTGGAAGGCGTGCTGATGGCCGCGCTGCTCGCCGTCGTAACCGGCTTCGGACCGGCTTGGCGCGCCAAGCGCCTGGTCATCGTGGAGGCACTGCGCTCATGATCAAACAAATCGCTGCAGTGACGTCGATGAATCTGCGCAGCCTGCCCCAGAGGCTCAGCACCGCGTGGGTCATCGTGATCGGCATTGCCGTGACGGTTGCCGTCATGGTGTCGGTGCTCGCCATGGCGACGGGTTTTCAACGCACATTGAAGGGCACGGCTCGCGCCGATCGGGCGATCATCCTGCGCGCGGGCTCTCAGGCGGAGCTCGAAAGCACGATCGACCGCGAGAACGCACAGACGATCATGGACGCCCCAGGTGTGCGTAAAGACGAGGCCGGGCGGCCGCTCGCGTCGGCTGAGGCGGTGGTGATCGTCGCGCTGCCGCAAAAGAAAGACGGCTCCGATGCCAACGTCACGCTGCGCGGGGTCGGGCCGAACGCGATGAAGCTACGGCCCGAGATGCATCTGATCGCGGGCCGGATGTTCCGGCCCGCCGTGCGCGAACTGATCGTCGGCAAGTCAGCGCTTGCGCAGTTCAAGGGGGTCGAACTTGGCAATCACATCGCGTTTCGCAACTCCGAGTGGACCGTCGTCGGCATCTTCGAAAGCGGCGGCGATGCGCACGAGTCGGAGCTGCAGGGCGACGCTGAAACCGTGCTGTCGGCCTATCGCCGCAACGGCTTTCAATCCGTGACCGCGATGCTCGACTCGGCCGCCGCGTTCGACCGCTTCAAGGGCGCATTGACGACGGATCCGTCGCTGAAAGTTGGCGTGCAGCGCGAGGCCGATTATTACGCGGCGCAATCGCGCAATTTATCGAAGCTGCTCAACTTGCTGGCTTATTTCGTTGGCGGCATCATGGCGCTCGGCGCCTGCTTCGGCGCGCTCAATACGATGTACACGGCCGTGTCGACGCGCACGCGCGAGATCGCGACGCTGCGCGCGATCGGCTTTAGCGGCATGCCGATCGTGATTTCCGTGCTCGTGGAATCGCTGCTGCTCGCGCTCCTGGGCAGCGTGATTGGCTCGGCCGCGGCGTGGGTGTTCTTCGACGGCAACACGGTCAATACGCTCGGCGCCGGCTTTTCACAGGTCGTGTTCCACCTGACCGTGACGGTTTCACTGCTCATAACGGGCGTATTCGTCGCGTGCACGATCGGCATGCTCGGTGGCTTACTTCCGGCAATTCGCGCGGCACGTCAGCCGATTGCGACGGCGTTGCGTGCAAGTTGAAGACGATGCGATAGCGTCGCCAGCTTGCCTTCAAAGGGAACCGGCGTCGATTCGAGTTGTCGTCACTTGCTCTTATCGAAATAGTCGTCGGTTACCCAGCCATCACCCTTAGGAGGGCAATGCACGGCCGTATATTGAAATACCTTTTCGGTGACCACGCGCCCGGGATAGCAGACGTCCCCCTCAGTAAGCCGGAAAACCTCAGATTGCGCGTCCCCCGCCGGCGAGCGGTAGACGGGCATTTCCTGTTGGGCACGCCATGTTTCACCGGTATGGCTCATACAACCAACGAGAGCTAGAACAGCCGAAATGGCAAATTTCTTCATCGCGTTTTTGGGTATTCGATTTTCCGAGTGACGCGTTTTGGGGGCGCGTCAGAATCCGGAAAATAAAGCACGCTAAGCGTGCGCGGAGGCTGGTAACCAGCGGTAGAGCGTCGGAATGGAGACGCCAAGGTTCTTGGCCACGTCTTTGGGCGGCACACCGCTGGCCAGCAGCTTTTTGGCCGACTTGATCTTGCTGTCGGTCATCTTCGGCTTGCGGCCGCCTTTGCGGCCGAGCTGCTTGGCGACTTCCAGACCCGCGCGGGTGCGCTCGATGGTCAGCTCGCGCTCCATCTCGGCGAGGCTGGCCATGACGTGGAAGAAGAACCGGCCGGACGGCGTGCCGGTGTCGATGGAGTCGGTGAGGCTCCTGAACTGGACGCCGTGCTGGTGCAGATCGCCTACCAGATCGACCAGTTGCTTGACCGAACGGCCCAGCCGGTCGAGCTTGCAGACGACCAGCGTGTCGCCGTCCCGCAGCATATCCAGGGTTTTGGCCAAGCCGGGCCGGTCTGCCCGAGTGCCGCTCACCTTGTCCTCGAAAACCTTTTGGCACCCGGCCTTGGTCAGGGCTTCGCGTTGTAGCTCCAGATTTTGATCCTGCGTCGAAACACGAGCATAACCGATCAACATTTTTGAATCTCGATCTTCCCGGTTGCCAAATCGGTCACATACCGCTCTAGGGCGCCATTGTGAGCAATAAGAGAGATCGACTGAATTCGTCGGCCTCCCATCTGCCTTCAATATTGATGCGCAGCACTTGCGTATCGGATTCCATTGCCTCACTCCCTTGCAGGTTTAGTTACCCTACCAGTTTCAGCTCTGGGCATTCCGGATATCATTTAGTTTCGTTATCAACACCGGCAGCGCCATTTGTACTGTGTCCCACACCACGTCAAGGTTGATATCGAAATAGCCATGGGTGATACGATTGCGCATGCCACGCATGCTGCGCCACGGTACTTCTGCATGCGCCTGCGCGAATTCGGAATAGCCGTCCATCACCTTCGTGGCAGCCTCGCCGACGATGATGAGGCTCATGATGACCGCTTGCTGGGTACGCTTGTCCTCAAGGAAGTCGTTCTTGGCCAAGCCTTCCACGAAGGTGCGCGCATCGGTCGCAGCCTGCTGCATGTGATCGAGGTAGTCGGTCAGCCGGTTCTCGTTCATACCGGTTGCGCCTCCGCGAGCACTTTGGCCCGGAACTGCGGCGGAAGGTCGCTAGGTGTCAGCAAATCGACATGGACGCCAAGCAGGGATTCCAGTTCGTCTTGCAGACCGCCTAGGTCGAACAGCGTCGCGCCGGGCAGCGCATCAACCAGCAGATCGAGGTCACTGCCATCCTGGTCGGTGCCATGCAGCACCGAGCCGAATACACGCGGGTTCGCAGTGCGGAAGCGACCTGTCGCTTCGCGCACTGCACTTCGCTTCATGTTGAGCACAACGGACGGTCGCATGGGCATCCTTCCTTATCGAAACTCGTTGAGATGGTATGCAATCAAGAATACAGTTTCAAGAACTATTTTCGAGAGCAGCAATGCCTTGCTATCCCGTGCTGCGCTGGTTGCCTTGGCGGGCCTGTCACAAACCTACGTTTTTAAGAAAAAGGAGACTGCATGCCCCGCCGTTCGATCCTGTCCGCCGCCGAGCGGGAAAGTCTCTTGGCGTTGCCGGACACCAAGGACGAGTTGATCCGTCACTACACGTTTAGCGACAGCGACCTCTCCATGATCCGGCAGCGGCGCGGCTCGGCCAACCGCTTGGGCCAGCAGTCCAGGACGGACGTTCTACATCCACATCTCCGACCAGTACGCGCCGTTTCACACCAAGGTGGTCAACGTCGGCGTGCGCGACTCGACCTATGTACTCGACGGCCTGCTGTACCAACCTGCGCATCGAGGAACACTACACCGACACGGCGGGCTTCACCGATCACGTCTTCGCCCTCATGCACATGCTGGGCTTCCGCTTCGCGCCGCGCATCCGCGACCTCGGCGACACCAAGCTCTACATCCCGAAGGGCGACACCGCCTATGACGCACTGAAGCCCATGATCGGCGGCACCCTCAATATCAAGCACGTCCGCGCCCATTGGGACGAAATCCTGCGGCTGGCCACCTCGATCAAGCAGGGTACGGTGACGGCCTCCCTGATGCTGCGCAAGCTCGGCAGTTACCCGCGCCAGAACGGCCTGGCCGTGGCGCTGCGCGAGCTGGGCCGCATCGAGCGCACGCTGTTCATCCTCGACTGGCTGCAAAGCGTCGAGCTGCGCCGCCGTGTGCATGCCGGATTGAACAAAGGCGAAGCTCGCAACGCGCTGGCCCGTGCCGTGTTCTTCAACCGCCTGGGCGAAATCCGCGACCGCAGTTTCGAGCAGCAGCGCTACCGCGCCAGCGGCCTCACCCTGGTGACGGCGGCCATCGTGCTGTGGAACACGGTCTATCTGGAACGGGCAGCGAATGCTCTGCGCGGCCACGAGCAGGCCGTCGATGACGGGCTGTTGCAGTACCTGTCGCCGCTGAGCTGGGAGCACATCAACCTGACCGGCGATTACCTCTGGCGCAGCAGCGCCAAGAGCGGTGCGGGAAAATTTCGGCCGCTACGACCGCTACGACCGCTACGACCGCTACGACCGCTGCAACCGCTGCAACCGCTGCAACCGGCTTAACGTGCTTTATTTTCCGTTTTCTGAGACGCCCCCGTTTTGAGTGATTTAAGCCGGTAACAATATCAGCGTCCGAATGCTGTCGCCTGTGCCGACGACAGCGATGCTTCATCGCGACTGCTTCTGGGGCGCCCGGCCACCGATCTCATCACATCGTTCTCAGCGCGAAACGTTTAAGCTTGCCCGTTTCCGTGCGAGGCAGCGCGTCGATGAACTGAACGACGCGCGGATACTTGTACGGCGCGACGTTCTGCTTGACGAATGCCTGCAGTGCCGCGACTAGCGCATCATCGGCCACATAGCCCGGCTTGACGACGACGAACGCTTTGACGATTTGCCCGCGCCCGTCGTCGGGCGCACCGATGACGCCGCATTCGGCGACCGCCTCATGCTGCATTAGCACGCTCTCCACTTCCGGCCCCGAGATGTTGTAGCCGGCCGAGACAATCATGTCGTCGGCGCGCGCTTGGTAGAAGACGTACCCGTCCGCATCGATATAGACGGCATCGCCCGGCAGATTCCATCCTTCGCGCACGAACTTCTTTTGGCGTTCGTCGGCGAGATAGCGACACCCGGTCGGCCCGCGAACCGCAAGCTTGCCGACCGTTCCGACAGGTACGGGCCGCATGTCATCATCGACGACTTCGACCACATACCCCAGCACGGCCTTGCCGATCGCATGAGGGCGAACCTCCTCGTCGGCGGACGCAATGAAGATATGAATCATCTCTGTGCCGCCGATCCCGTCGATCATCTCGATGCCGGTCGCGTTGCGCCACAATTCGCGCGTCGAATCGGGCAGGGCTTCGCCGGCGGATACGGTCTTCTTGAGGCTAGTGATGTCGTACCGCGGCACGAGCGGCGCCATCTGACGATAGAACGTCGGCGCGGTGAACATGGTCGTCGCGTGAAAGCGCTCGACGGTGCGCAGCAGTGTTTCGGGCGTCAGCTTCTCGATGAGGACCGTCGATGCGCCCACGCGCATCGGGAAACACAACAATCCGCCGAGCCCAAAAGTGAACGCGAGCGGTGGCGTGCCGCAAAAGATGTCAGCCGATGCCGGTTTGAGCGTGTGACGCGGAAACAGATCGCACATCGCAAGCACGTCACGATGAAAATGCATGCAGCCTTTCGGCGCGCCGGTCGTCCCGCTCGTAAATGCGATGAGGCAGACGTCGTCGGCGGCCGTATCGCATGCGGTGAACTGCGAGGGCTTCGCCGCCGCTAGCGACTCTATCGAACCGGGAGCGTCGCTATGAAACACGCGGATGTCGTGCAAGCCGGTGCAAAAGAACTCGCCGTTCTCGTCTGTGCATCGGCTCAATTCATCGATGAGCCGCGCATCGCAAAGCGCAGCGCAAACCTTCGCTTTATCGATGATCTGCTTCAGTTCCTTCGCGCGCAGCAGCGGCATCGTGGGCACCACAACAAGCCCGGCCTTCAAACTCGCGAGAAACGCGGCGGCCATTTGAAGCGTGTTGGGCCCGCGCAGCAAGACGCGATTTCCGGGTACGAGCCCCATGTCTTGCACGAGCACATGCGCCCAGCGATCGACTACCTCGCGCAGTTCTCGATACGTTGTGCCGTGCGGCTTGTCATCCACCTCCGACCAGATCGCTACGCGATTGCCGTGACCGGCTGCGATCGTTGCGTCGAGCAATTCCGTCGCACAGTTGAAACGCTTAGGGTAGGAGACATCGGGATGATCGAGCAGCAAGACAGGCCATTGATCTTGCGGCGGCAGATTGTCTCGCGCAAACGTATCGACATGGGCAGACGGTTCCATGACTCGCTCCGGATCAGTCGGGTATGACGGCGGTGGCTTCGATCTCTACTTTCGCTTGGTCTTCGATGAGCGCGGCCACTTGCACCGCGCTCATCGCGATGTCGTAATCGCCGATGAGTTCGCGAAACGCTTGACCGATTTCCCGCGAGGCGGCGAGATATTCGCGCTTGTCGGTCACGTACCAGGTCAAGCGTACGAGATGCTCGGGGCCGGCACCGGCTTCTTTCAAGATCGCGACGATATTCGCCAGCGCCTGACGCGCTTGATCGGCGAACGCCTCGGAGCGAAAGTGTCCCGTTTCGTCCCAGCCGATCTGCCCGGCGATGTAGATTTGTGTACCGTGTGCGGCGATACCGTTGGCGTAACCGCGCGGCTTGGTCCAGCCGGCCGGCAAAAGTGGACGTTTCATGGCTAGGCGCCCTCGTGTTCAGTCGTGGATGAAGAATCCGGCGCGGCGGCCGCTTGCAGGAGCGCCGCGCGAATATCGTTAGGAATGCTGATCGATGCGCCCGATTCGAGCGATGTCGTGACGAGCACCTGCGTAGCCGCAAAGCGTATGCCGTCGTGGCCGCGGCCGACGATTCGAATCCGTATCGAGCGGCTGCCGACGTCGGTCAGCGACAGCGCGAGCGAGATCGTTTCGCCCATCCGGCTCGGCCGCGAGAACTCGCATTCGAGCTTGACGATGGGCAGGCCGACGCGGCGGTTGCCGATCATGTGGGCATAGTCGATACCGAGCGCATCGGTGAACCAGTCTTCGACGAGCGCGTTCGTGAGCGTCAGATACTGCGGGAAGAACACGATGCCCGCCGGATCGCAGTGTGCGAATCGAATGCGCACGGCTTGCTCGAAAACGAACGGCGCGTGCTCGGTCATTGCGCACCTGCCGTTTCTTGATAGGCCTTGAGTAGATCGCGCCCGATGATCAATTGTTGTACTTCGGTTGCGCCCTCATAAATGCGCAAGGCGCGGATCTCGCGATAAAGCATTTCAACAGCGGTGCCGCTGCACACGCCTTGACCGCCCCACAGTTGCACGGCTGCGTCGATGACGCGCTGCGCGCCTTCGCTCGCGTGCCACTTTGCCATGGCGGCTTCGCGCGTGACGCGCTTACCTTGATCACGCATCCAGGCCGCGCGATAGACGAGCAGGGCGGCGGAATCGATGGTGAGCGCCATCTCGGCGAGCTTCGCCTGTGTCAGCTGAAAATCCCCGAGTGTTTGCCCGAACATGCGGCGCGACGATGCGCGAGCGAGCGCTTCTTCGAGCGCATGCCGGGCGAAGCCGAGCGATGCGGCGGCGACCGACGTTCGAAAGATATCGAGCGTGCGCATCGCGAGCCTGAATCCTTCCCCGGCTGCCCCGAGCCGCTGCGATTTCGGCACGCGGGCGCCGTGAAAGCGCAGGCGTGCGAGGGGATGCGGCGCGATGACGTCGATGCGTTCGGCGATCGTAAAGCCGGGCGTATCGGCGTCGACAACGAAGGCGCTGATGCCGCGGGCACCGGGTGCTTCGCCGGTACGGGCAAAGACGACGTAGAAATCGGCGATGCCGCCGTTCGAGATCCACGTCTTCTCGCCGTCGAGGACGTAAGCGTCGCCATCTTCACGGGCGGCAAGCGACATCGCCGCGACATCGGATCCGGCCTCGGGCTCCGACAGCGCGAACGCTGCGATCGCTTGCCCGCTTGCGACGCGCGGCAAGTAGCGCTGCTTTTGTTCCTCGGTGCCGGCCAGCGAAATGGCACCTGAGCCTAGGCCCTGCATGGCCAATGCGAAATCGGCGAGACCCGATCGTTCGGCGAGCGTTTCGCGCAAGAGGCAAACGGCGCGAGTGTCGATCGTGTCGCCGTGGCCGCCGTACGCGGCACCGCCTACGCCATAGCGCAGCCATCCCCCGTCGCCGAGCGCACGCACGAGCCGTCGACATTGTTCGTCGACACCCGCTCGCCCCTGCGGACCCGACGCGATGGGCTCAGCGTATTCGAAGACCGACCGATGTTCATCGCACCACGCTTGCAGTTCCCCGGCTAGTGCGCGATGGCGCGGCTCGAAAAACGGCCAGTCGAGCATGTCCTGCCGTTGAGCGTTGGCCATGTCAGTCCCCTTCGAATACGGGACGCGTTTTGGCGGCGAAGGCTTGGTAGGCGCGCTCGAAGTCGCGTGTAGCCATGCAAATCGCCTGAGCCTGCGCCTCGGATTCGATCGCTTCGTCGACGCTCATGCTCCATTCCTGATGGAGCATCGTCTTCGTGACGCCGTGAGCGAAGGTCGGACCGGCCGCGATCGTTCGCGCGAGCTCATTGGCATCGGCAAGCAAACGTTCGGGATCGCACAAGCGGTTATAGAAGCCCCATGCAAAGCCTTCTTCGCCGCTCGCCGAGCGACCCGTGAACAACAATTCGGAGGCGCGCCCTTGGCCGATGATGCGCGGCAGGATTGAGCAAGCGCCCATGTCGCAGCCGGCCAGGCCGACGCGCGTGAAGAGAAACGCGAGCTTGCTGCGCGCGGTGGCTAGCCGCATGTCGGAAGCCATCGCGATGATGGCGCCGGCGCCGGCGCATACGCCATCGACGGCGGCAACGATCGGTTGCGGACAGTGACGCATGGCTTTGACGAGATCGCCTGTCATGCGCGTGAACATCAAGAGCTCAGGCATCGGCAGGCCGACGAGCGGCCCGATGATCTCGTGCACGTCTCCGCCCGAGCAGAAATTCTCTCCGGCACCGTGGATGACGACAACTTTGACGTCGGTGGCGTAGGGGAGTTGGCGAAACAAGTCGCGCAGTTCGGCATAAGAATCGAACGTCAACGGATTCTTGCGCTCGGGGCGATTGAGCATAATAGTGGCGACGCCTTGTTCGAGCCGCCATCCAAAGTGGCGCGCGCGATACGAGGCGAGCGCCGTACGATTGCCCGCGCGCAACGTGTCGGCGGTAAAGGCAGCGTCCGTCATGGGTTCGTTCTCCTATTCATTCGCATCGCGGTCATGCCGCGTGTGATCAGCGCTGGTTTCAACTTTGGCTTCAGCGCGGAGCTTCGCTGGCTGCTAGCTGCTAGCTGCTCTTGATGCTATCGAGTAGATGCGCCTTGAGCTTGCCCAGGCGTTGATGCATTTTCGATTTGTCGTCGATGGACAGACCGCCGAACAACTCGACGACCCAACGTTCGTGCGCCTGCGCCATCTTGTCGAAGAGCATGCGGCCGGCCGGGGTGAGGCTGACCGTAAAGGCGCGGCGATCATTGGGATCGACGTCGCGCCCAACGAGTCCTTCTTTTTCGAGTTGATCGGTCAGCCCGGTGACATTGCCGCCCGTCACCATGAGCCTCCGCGAGATCTCGCTCATCTTCAGCCCTTCGGGGTGACGCTCCAACTGCGCCATGAAATCGAAGCGCGGCAGCGTCGTGTCGAATTGCGCGCGCAGCCGGCGGCGCAACTCGGCTTGGACGAGATTGGTCGTCGTCAAAAGACGCAGCCACAGGCGCAGACTCATATGGCTTTCGGCGCCCGTGCTCATTTCGAGGTCGACGACGTTGTCCGCGCGCGGCGCGGATCGTTTCTTCGTCGGTGTGGGAACGGTATCGCTCACATTACTTCTCCACCAGAAATCGAGATTGACTGGCCCGTGATCGAGTTCGATGCGGGCATGACGAGCCACAGCACGGCATGGGCGACTTCGTCGGGTTCAATGAAGCGGCGCTGAGGATTGGCTCGCTGCAAGGCGGCGCGCGCATCGCTTGCGGTGCGGCCTGTCTTTGCGATGACTTGGTCGAGCGATTCTTGCAGCAACGGCGTTTCGGTGTAGCCGGGACACACCGCGTTGACGGTGATGCCCGTCGTCGCGGTTTCGAGCGCTAGCGCGCGCGTCAAGCCGATGACGCCGTGCTTGGCGGCGCAGTACGCGGTGACATAGGGGTAGCCGATTTGCCCGGCCGTGCTCGCAACATTGACGATGCGGCCGGAGCCGCGTTCGATCATGGCAGGCAGCGCAGCTCGTGTGCAGAGGAACGTGCCGGTCAGGTTGACGTCGAGCATGCGTTGCCAGAGGCTCAGATCGGTTTTGGCGAACGGTGCGGCTTGTGCCTGGCCCGCGTTGTTGACGAGGATGTCGATGGGGCCGAGTGCGTCACGTGCGCTGGAGAACGCCTGTTCGACAGCGTCGGGCTGCGTCACGTCGGCGGCCGCGCAATGAATCGCATGAGATGAGCCGAGTTCGCGGCGCTGGGCTTCGAGCTTGGCGGCGTCGCGTCCGACGAGCGTCACGCGAGCGCCGGCATCGACAAGTGCCCGGGCGATGGCCGCACCGATACCGCTGCCGCCGCCTGTGACGACGGCATGCTTGCCGTGCAGTGCATTCGCGCTGGAGTTCATCGTGCGACCTCCGCCGCATGCGTCGCCCGCTCGCGCTCGAGGTTGCGCTCAAGCTGGGTTTTGCCGGCCATATATTGCTTCGGCCACGCCACATCGAAATAGCCGATCTTCGCCGCTTCTGTCAGCGTCCACGCGGGATTTGCCAAATGCGGCCGCGCGACGGCGCACAGGTCGGCACGGCCGGCCGCGATGATGCTGTTGACATGATCCGCCTCGGAAATAGCACCGACGGCGATCGTCGAAATGCCCGCTTCGTTGCGAATTCGATCGGCGAACGGCGTTTGGAACATGCGCCCATAGACGGGCTTTTCTTTCTTGCTGACTTGGCCTGACGACACGTCGATCATGTCCGCGCCTGCCGCCTTGAATGCGCGAGCGATTTCAACCGCGTCGTCGGGGGTCGTGCCGCCGTCGACCCAATCGTGCGCGGAGATACGAACCGAGATCGGCTTGCCTTGCGGCCAGACGTTGCGCATCGCTTTGAAGACTTGCAATGGATAGCGCAGACGATTTTCAAGGCTGCCGCCGTACTCATCGGTACGCTGATTCGTGAGCGGCGAAATGAAGCTCGACAGAAAGTACCCGTGCGCGCAGTGCAACTCGAGCCAATCGAAGCCGGCTTCGTTGGCCATCTGCGTGGCGCGAACGAACTGCGCTTCGATCTCGCGCAGGTCATCGTGCGCGGCGGCACGCGACCATTGGCTCACGCCTGCGAGGTATTGCTGCTCCGATGCCGATACGATTGGCCAGTTGCCATCGTGCAGCGGTTGATCGATGCCTTCCCAGCTTACGCGCGTAGATGCCTTCGCGCCCGCGTGACCGAGCTGCATGCCGATCTTCGCGTCGCTCGTAGCGTGAACGAAATCGACGATGCGGCGCCACGCTTGCAGGTGCTCGCAGGTGTACATGCCTGGGCAGCCCGGAGTGATCCGTGCTTCCGGCGATACGCACGTCATCTCCGTCATGATGAGGCCGGCACCGCCCATTGCGCGTGCGCCGAGATGCATCAGATGGTAGTCGCCGACGGTGCCATCCACCGCCGAGTATTGCGCCATCGGCGACACTATTACGCGGTTTTTGAGCGTCATATCGCGGATGGAAAACGGCGTAAACATTGGGGGAATCGAATTTGCGTCGTCGTGTGCCTTGTTCGTTCCCGCCTTCTCAGCAAGCCATTGCTCAAACGAGCGGACATAACGTGCATCGCGCTCGCGCAGATTTTCGTGCGAGATCCGTTGCGAGCGCGTGAGCAGTGAGTAAGCGAACTGCTCCGGCTCGAACGAAGCGTAGCGGCTTACGTTTTCGAACCATTCCGTCGAATTACGGGCGGCGTTCTGAATGCGAAGCACGTCGACGCTGCGCGTCTCCGTGTAGTGCGTAAGCGCCGCGCGCAGATCGTGCGGGTGCGTATCGATGCTGTCGGCTAGGGCGATCGCGTCTTCAAGCGCGAGCTTCGTGCCGGAGCCGATGGAAAAGTGAGCCGTATGCGCCGCGTCGCCCATTAGTACGACGGGCGTTGCGCCGCCGTTTGCACGCGGCCTGTAATGCACCCATTCCCGATTGACGACGCGCGGAAAGCGAATCCATTGTGCGGAGCCACGCAGATGCGTGGCATTCGACATCAGAGGATGCCCATCGAGATACTTAGCGAACAGCCCCTCGCAGAACGCGATGCCGTCTTCCTTGCTCATTTCGTCAAGACCGGCGGCGCGCCATACGGCCTCCGGCGCCTCGACGATGAAGGTCGACGTGTCCTCATCGAAACGATAGGCATGGGCTTGAAACCAACCCCATTCGGTTTTCTCGAAGGCGAACGTGAACGCATCGAAGAGCTTATGCGTGCCGAGCCAGACGAATCGGCAATCTCGCATGTCGATATCGGGGCGATAGATATCGGCGTATTTCTGACGGATGGGGCTGTTCGCGCCGTCGCAGGCGATGATGAGATCGGCGTCGTAATCTTCGTCGTTCGCGACGTTCGTTTCGAAGACAAGCTTTACGCCGAGTTCTTCACAGCGCGCTTGAAGGATATTGAGCAGACGTTTGCGACCGATACCGCAAAAGCCATGACCGGAGGAACGGATTGTGCGGCCGCGGAAATGGACGTCGATGTCGTCCCAGTGATTGAACGCGTCTAGGATCTTCTGGGCGCTAGGGACGTCGGCGGCGCGCAGATTTTCTAGCGTTTGGTCCGAAAATACGACGCCCCAGCCGAAGGTGTCGTACGGGCGGTTGCGCTCGATGACGGAGACTTCATGCGCAGGGTTGCGCAGTTTCATCAGTAGACCGAAGTAAAGGCCGGCCGGACCGCCCCCGATGCAGACAATGCGCATGGTCGCTCCTCGCGTGTCGATGGGGGAAATTTAGGTCTAAATAGTTTAAGTGTCAAGTATCTATATTTGTCTTCGCGCAGACGCCCAGGGTATTCGACGCCCTGAGAGTTTGACGCGGAGAAAATCAGCCGTGCCGAGGCGCCAGATGAATACCCGCTAGCATGCAGCGAACCGAACCGCCCGCCGTCTCGATCGTCGGCACATCGAGCGGCAGCAACTGGGCGCTGTGCTCGATCAGGCCGCGTTGATGCGACGTCAGGCAGTCGAACGCGCGCCGCGACAGCGCAAACACTCGATAGAGCCGTTCCACAAGACTCGCTTGAAGGAGGCTTTGCGAGCGCTGCCCGCGGCGCTACTTCGCGCCAAAGGGATCGTTCGGATCGGCGCGGCTGCTGCGCCCTATGTGTTGCAGATGGCTGGCTCGCGGATCTGGCTGACGCCGTTCGCGGGCGACGTGCCCGAGGACGGCTCGACGCTGGTATTTATCGGCCGCTTCGACGACGATGGTCAGGATGTTGTCAAGCGAGCGCTCGACGACGCCCAGCTTGTCGCAACGGATAAATGCAACGGAAAGCCATTGTAGCGTGTTGCCTTACAGGCTACAATGACATTCATGATCAAAACCTTCCGACATAAAGGGCTCGAACGGTTTTTCATGAAAGGCAGCAAGGCCGGAATCCAACCGCACCACGCGACGCGCCTTCGTATCCAGCTAACGGCTCTGAATTCAGCCATAAAGCCGGACGACATGAACGCTCCTGGCTGGAAATTGCATTCGCTCGAAGACGAGCTGAAAGGGCATTGGTCGATTTGGGTCAACGGAAACTGGCGGCTGACCTTCACGTTCGAAGGTACGGACGCAATCCTGGTCGATTACCAGGACTACCATTAAGGTGATTGTTATGACGATGATGCACAATCCTGCGCACCCGGGCGAGGTGCTGCGGGAATGGATCCCTGAGGACATGACCGTGGGGCAGGCGGCGCAGGCGTTGCAGATCAACCGCGTTACGCTGTCCAACGTGCTGAACGGCAAGTCGGGCGTGACGGCCAGTTTCGCGCTTAGGCTTGCCGCGTGGCTCGGCACGTCGCCCGAAATGTGGGTCGGCATGCAGGCGCAATGGGATTTGTGGCAGGCGCAGCAGCAGCCTGCCCCGAAGATTAAACCGCTTCCTCGGCACGCGGCTTGATGAGTTCTACGCGGTGTTCTTGGAAGGACCCCTTGATGTCGGTGACCCGCAACTGATCCGGGACCAAACTTGATGGCCTGCGTTTTGGCATATACAATACGCATATACAAAGGAGGTGCGTCTTGCCGATTCATACGCCGCCCACCCGGCCCAAAGAGGCCAAGCTGTTCCGCAACAATCGTAGTCAGGCGGTACGGATTCCTGTCGAGTTCGAGTTGCCTGGCGATCGCGTTCTAATCCATCGAGAGGGCGACAAGCTCATCATCGAGCCGGTGAAGACGCCCGCGAACATCATCGAATTGCTGGCCGCATGGAGGCAGGACGAGCCGCTCGGACCTGATGATCAGTTTCCGGATATTGAAGACCCGCCTGTGCGACCGGAGGACGTATTTTGAGCGGCTATCTGCTGGACACGAACATCATCAGCGACATAATCCGAAATCCATTCGGTCCGGTGTCCGCTCGGATCGAGCAGATTGATCCTAAGGCAATTTGTACGAGCATCGTCGTTGCAGCGGAACTTCGCTATGGTTGCGCTAAAAAAAACTCCGCAAAGTTACTGGCCAAAGTGGAAAGCCTCCTTGCGACGATCCCGGTGCTGCCGCTGGAAGTTCCGGCCGATACGGAATACGGTCGCATTCGGGCGGAGTTGGAGGTTGCCGGCCAACCGATAGGTGCAAACGACCTTTTGATCGGCGCTCACGCCTATGCCCTCGGGCTGACACTCGTGACTGACAACACGAGAGAGTTCGGCCGCATTCGCGGCCTTACAATCGAGAATTGGCTTGAACGATAGCCGACGTTTCGTAAGTATCGTTGGCGCCGTCGCCGGCTGCGGCAGGCGCGCCGAACCGAGGTTTTTTAGCGTCATTGCGCCGCTTGACTCCTGGGCGAATGAATACGAAACGCCAAGGGCGAGCGAGGCGCCGAGCGCCGCAATCGCCTTTTTGTTCATGAATTGCCCCCATTACGGGCGAGCTTGAAGATCAGGATCCACCAAACCAGTTATACCCCTGGTCGCTCCAATAGCCGCCCGGGAACGTGTTCGTCACGAAGATTTCCATGATGTGCTTTGGATTCTTGTAGCCCAGCTTCGTCGGCATGCGCAGCTTCATGGGGAAACCATATTTTGGCGGCAAGGTCTCACCGTCATATTCAAAGGCGAGCAGGGTTTGCGGATGGAGCGCCGTCGGCATATCGATGCTTTCGTAGTAGTCGTCAGCGCACTTGAAGCCGACGTATTTTGCACTCGTGTCCGCACCCGTGCGGCGCAGGAAGTCCGCGAACGGCGTGCCGCCCCAGCGTCCGATTGCGCTCCATCCTTCGACGCAGATGTGCCGCGTGACTTGCTCTGCATGCGGCAACGCGTAAAGCTCCGGCAGCGTCCACGAGCGCTTTCCGTTTACGAGCCCGCTCAATTTCAGCGTGAAGGTTGCGGCGTCGACTTCGGGTACGTCTTCGATGCCGTAGTACGCGTTGAAGGGAAACGGGCGCGTCAGCTCTCGCTCGCTGTAGGTAGGTGCCAGCCGCTTGTCGTCGAATAGCCATGCCTGGACGCGATCGTTCATGCGCGAGACGCTCATGAGGACTGCGTTGACCGATTTTTCGTCCGTGAGCGAGCAACCGGTCAGCATCAGCAGGCCGCCGAGAGACAGTATGCGTTTACCAAATTCGCGTCGCGAGGACAGGGCCAACTCGCGACGCACATCGACGACGATTTCCCTCGAATCGAGCGAAAGCGCTCGGCGGTCGAGTTGTTCAAGATTTCGGGAGCGTTTCACTGATGCCTCCAGTTCGACAACTTCGGGCGATCACGCTCTATCGCCCGCGTAGCATCGCAACGATTGAGCGTGGCACAAGTGCAGCCATCACGATATGGACGATCAGGAACGCCGCCAGAAAAGCCATCGCGCAGAAATGCACGACACGCGCGGAGTCGTAGCCACCCATCATTTCGCGTAACAATGGGAACTGCACCGACTTCCAGATCGCGAGACCTGAAAGGACTAGTACGACGAGATCCACAATGGCGGCGACATAGGCGAGTCTCTGCACGGCGTTATATTGCGAGAGGTCCGCATGGGTGAGTGTGCCCTTGAGCGCGAGCGCAAGGTCGCGCAAGACGGCGCGTGGCGACAGCGGGAAGAACTTGGAGACGAGACGCCCCGTCGCAATCCCGAGCGTGAGATAGACGATGCCGTTGGCGACGAGCAGCCACATCGCTGCAAAATGCCACTGCAGCGCGCCGGCTAGCCAGCCGCCGAGCGTAATCGACGTCGGGAATATGAACCCCCGAAAAATCGGCGACGCATCATAGATTTGCCATCCCGAGAGCATCATTACGATCGCTGCCATCGCATTCAGCCAATGGGTGAGTCGGACCCAGAACGGATGCACGAGCGCTCCCCGCCGCAGGGGTGCCCGCCGTGGCTCGTTACGGGCTTGCGAAGTTGCCATGATGCGGACCTCCATCGTGTGATCGATCGCGCAATGCGCAGCTATCGCGCGTGTATGCCGACAGGGCGGCTCGAACTGAAAGCGCCTTTTCAGCGCGCGGCGAAAAGGCCATTGGCCGAGCAGCTACCCATTCCAGGGCGGCTTAATCGGCTCTGAGACTCATTGTGGACTCGCAGCGTTTTCGGCATGCTTTCCTTCAAGACGTTATACGCGCCGAGTTTTCATTTGGATACATGACATTTCTTTGGACAAACCGCTCGGCCCGGGGCCGCAGTGGGCCATAGTTGAGCTGCGGCCCTCACGAAATCGCGGGTACCCCGCCGTCGCTTCGTCTACCGCCTTGTGCCTCGAATCAAAGATTGTTGCGCTAAAGGGCGGAGGGAGCGGTCCGCTCGGCCGAAAGGCGAATGACTCTTGCCGTTAAACCTTAACGGAGGCGGTCCTCGGCGACGGACTGCAGCCGACCCTCAGGCCCATCGACGCAGGTCATGACGAACAACCGCTTTTAAAGCGGTAACTGCCACCGGCGCAGATACTCGTTGGATCCTACTAGGCTGCACCAATGGCACATACCCCAATCTCACGGCGATTACCTCAACCAAGAAACTCCACCACCATCCGATTGAAGCGGTCCGCATGCTCCCACTGCGCCCAGTGCCCGCAGCGGCCAAAAATATGCATCTCGGCGTTCTGCATGCCGGCAACCAGACGCAAACCGACATCCATCGGCACGAAGCGATCGTCGCGTCCCCAGATCACCAGCGTCGGTGCGGCGATCTCGCCAAGCCGCGGGCCGTAGTCGTTGAACTGCTTCGGATTGGCCGCGAGGCTCTTCACGAAATTGTCCAGGTGATCACGTCGCGCCAGCATATTATCGAGCCGCGCTTGCATCAGGGCGTCGGTCAAGGCACTCGTATCGAACACGAAGACGTTCATCATCCGCTTCAGGTTTTCGATCGTCGGTTCGCGGTATAGGCCCTGCAACAGCTTGATGCCCTCGGTCGGCATCGGCACGAACTGGCTGGGGCCGCCCGTGCCACCGCCCATCAACACCAGCTTGCCGACACGCTGCGGATTGGCGAGCGCGAACGCGACGGCGCTATGGCCACCCATCGAGTTGCCGATGATGTGCACGCGCTCGATATCGAGCGCGTCGAGCAGACCTTTCAACGAACGTGCATTGAGTTCGGAACGCGAGCCGTCGCACACGACCGGATCGCTTTTGCTCCAGCCCAGGCAGTCCATCAGGATCACCCGATAGCCCGCCGCAACGAGCGGCTCGACATTGCGGTTGAAGTTGGCCCACCCGCTCGCGCCGGGGCCCGAACCGTGCAGCATCACCACGGTTTCTTCGCCCCGTCCTGCGTCGTTGTAGTGCAACTGCACGTCGCGATCGCCTTCCTTGATACGCACGAATTTACTGGTCGATGCTTCGGTGATGGTCGATACGTTCAAGGTCATGTTGCTTTCCTTTATCTGAAGAGAACTGATAGACCGTGCACACCGTTCGGTCGCGCGCGGTAAGCATCGAGCAGCGCTATTGCGCGGTGGCCGGCGCATAAACAGGCGCCGGCTTGCCGACGACGAGCCACGCTGCAATCGCCGCGACAGCGATCAACGGAATACTCGCGGCCAGCAGGACGGACGCGCTCTGTCCTATCGCCAGCAACTGCCCGGCGATCAGCGGTCCGAGAATCGAGCCCATGCGCCCCACGGCAACCGCGGCGCCCACGCCGGTGCCACGCACATGAGTCGGATAGATACTGCTCGCGAGCGCATACAGCACCGACTGGCCGCCGACCAAAAACAGCCCTGCAAGCAATCCTCCGCACGCCATCGATGCGCCGCCGTTCGCCGCGACGAGCGCCGCCAATGCCACGGCGATGCCAAGATACATGCCGGCTACGGTGCGACGCCGGCCGATGCGGTCCATCAGGCTTGCAATCACGATCGCACCGATGCCGCCGCCGATGTTGAACATCATCTGCACGACGCCGGATTGCACGCGCGTCAGTCCGCGACTCAGAACTAGCGACGGCAACCAGTTGATCAGGAAGTACAGCACGATCAGCGTGCCCAGATAGCTGATCCACAATGCGACGGTCGTACCCGCACGCCCTTCCTTCCATAATGCCTGTGCAATGCTGGAGTGCGCTTCGCCCACACCACGTGAGCCATTCGTTGCCGAGCGCGCTGCAATGAAATGCGCCGACTCGCGCATGAAAATCGCCAGCAACGGCAGAACCAGTAGCGGTCCGACGCCGCCGACATAAAAAATATTCCGCCAGCCATCATTGCCCGGACTCACGATGCCGATCACCGCGGCGAGCGCCGCACCGAACGGCATGCCGCAATACATCGCTCCCACTGCCGTGTTGCGCTGATCGGGCGGCGCGGCTTCCGAACACAGCGCGATCAGGTTCGGCATCGCGGCGCCAAGACCCAACCCCGTGAGAAAGCGCGCAGCCAGCAAACTGTTCAGGTCCCACACGTGCGTGGTGGCGATCGAGAAAATACCGAACAGCGCCACGGACAACATCAGCACTCGCTTGCGGCCAAGTGTGTCAGCGAGCCTTCCGCCAATTGCCGCGCCCGGCAACAGGCCGAGTGCGCCGATGCTGAAGGCCCAGCCCATCTGGGCAACCGCGAGATGAAATTCGCGCGCCATGCGCGGCGCTGCAATGCCGGTAGATTGCAGATCCAGTCCTTCGAGCAACGCGACGATCAGACATAGGCTGATCGTGACGGCGCCGCCAGTGCGGGTGTTGGTCGATCGCTGCATAAAAAGTCTCCAATGTTTTGTCAGCATCGCTCTTGGTGGCGAAGACGCTGGGTGGTGTCGACGGCGGCACGAGCCGCCGCGGGTTTTCTAAAAGCCGCTAGACGCTGGCCGCGCGCTTCAGGTCCAGCGCCACGTCGACGATCATGTCTTCCTGGCCGCCGACCATGCGTCGCTTGCCCAATTCGACCAGAATGTCGACCGCCTTCAGGCCGTACTTCTGCGCGGCCACTTCGGAATGCCGCAGGAAACTCGAATACACGCCGGCGTAGCCGAGCGCCAGCGTCTCGCGGTCCACGCGCACCGGGCGGTCCTGCAACGGGCGCACGATGTCATCGGCGGCATCCATCAGCGTGTAGAGATCCGTGCCGTGATGCCAGCCGGCGCGCTCAGCCGCGGCAATGAACACTTCCAGCGGCGCATTGCCCGCACCGGCGCCCATTCCCGCCAGGCTCGCATCGATGCGGTCGCAGCCTTCTTCCACCGCGACGAGCGAATTCGCCACGCCGAGGCTCAGGTTGTGGTGCGCGTGCATGCCGGTCTTCGTCTTCGGGTTGAGCACGGACTTCAACGCGCGAAAACGCGCGCGCACGTCGTTCATGTTCATCGCGCCGCCGGAGTCGACCACGTAGATACAGGTCGCGCCGTAGCTCTCCATTTTTTTCGCTTCGTCGGAGAGGTTCTCCGGCGTGGTCATGTGGCTCATCATCAGGAAGCCGACCGTGTCCATGCCAAGTTCGCGTGCACATTCGATGTGCTGCTTCGAGATGTCCGCCTCGGTGCAGTGCGTCGCCACGCGAACGATGCGTGCGCCGGCCTGATAAGCGGCCTTCAGATCGTGAATCGTGCCGATACCGGGCAACAGCAACGTGGCGATTTGCGCATGCTCAACCACGTCTGCGACCGCTTCGATCCATTCGAGGTCGCTGTACGCGCCGAAGCCGTAGTTGAAGCTCGATCCTTGCAGCCCGTCGCCATGCGCAACTTCGATGCTGTCCACCTTCGCTTTGTCGAGGGCGCGGGCGATCTGCTGCACGTTGTCGATCGAATATTGATGACGTATCGCGTGGCTGCCGTCGCGCAGCGTCACGTCGGAGATATACAGTTTCTTGTCCATGCGAAAAGTTTCCTTAAGCCTGCACGAGGGATTGCGCCATGCGCTCCGCCGTCGCCAGCGCGGCTGAGGTCATGATGTCGAGATT
>CAYRLJ010000006.1:69566-69911 GCA_964425025.1 uncultured Burkholderia sp.
GTAGTGCGCCGCACCTTCAACCTCGACGAACACGGAGGTCTTCAGCCCGCTGAAGCGGCCAAGGCCCGGAATGTTCAGCGGTGCGTCGGCGGGAATGACGTCGAACTGCACCTTCTGCTTCAGGCGATAGCCGGGCACGTACACGTGCACCGCGGCGGCCATGGCTTCGATCGATGCTTCCACGCGCGCCTGATCGGCAAGCTCGGACAGCACGTAGACGGTGTCGCGCATCATCACGGGCGGCTCGGCCGGATTGAGCACGATGATCGCCTTGCCTTTGGCCGCGCCGCCCACCACTTCGATCGCCTTCGAAGTCGTTTCAGTAAACTCGTCGATATTCGCGCG
>CAYRLJ010000006.1:69921-75540 GCA_964425025.1 uncultured Burkholderia sp.
TCTGCGTAGTGCACCTTCGCGACGCGCGAGACCGCGGCCACCATCGGAATCGTCGCCTGACCGCCGCACGTCACCATGTTGACGTTGCGGGCGACGAGATGGACGTCCAGATTCACTACCGGCACGCAGTACGGGCCGATCGCCGCAGGCGTCAGGTCGATCAGGCGGATGTCCGGCCTGAGCGCCCGCAGGAACGCGTCGTTCTTCACATGCGCGCCGGCCGAGGTGGCGTCGAACACGAAGTCGATCTCGTCGAATACCGGCAGACGTGTCAGTCCTTCCACACCCTCGTGGGTCGTCGCCACGCCGAGCCGCGCAGCCCGCGCGAGGCCGTCCGATGCCGCGTCGATGCCGACCATCGCCGCCATTTCCAGATGCTCGCTGTGGCGCATGATCTTGATCATCAGATCGGTGCCGATGTTGCCGGAGCCGATGATCGCGGCCTTGAGTTTTTCGCTTGCCATGTCAGTCCTCAAACGGGTGGATGCTTATGCGGAGAAAGTCGCGCGAACGCTGCCAAGGCCGTCGATCTGCGCGCTGAAGGTGCCGGGCTGCTTCACCGCGACCATCGGGCCGAGCGCGCCTGTCATGAGCACGTCGCCGGCTCGCAGCGGCGTACCGAGTTGTTGCATCCGGTCCGCCAGCCACACGGCGGCGTTCATCGGATTGCCCAGACACGCCGCGCCGTTGCCCCGCGAGAGCGCTTCGGCATCGTTCGAGAGGGTCATCGCGCAGGCGGCCAAATCGACGTCGCGCAGCAACACTGGCCGGCTACCGAGCACGAAGCGCGCGCTCGACGCGTTGTCCGCGACCGTATCGACGAAGTGGATATTCCAGCCTTCGATGCGGCTGTCCACCACTTCAATCGCGGCGAGCGCGTACGCCGTCGCGCGAATCAGATCGGCGTAGGTGTGCTTTTCGTGCGTGAGGTCGTGTTCGAGCACGAGTGCAATTTCCGCTTCGACTTTCGGCTGGATCAGTTCGCTCAGAGAGATGGGCTGGCTGTCTCCGTGCGCCATCGACGCGAACAGTGCGCCGAAGTCCGGTTGCGCGACGCCGAGCTGGCGTTGCACCGCGGTCGACGTCAGACCGATCTTTCGACCGACGATGCGCTCGCCGGCCGCCACTCGCGCCTCGACGTTGATCTGTTGCACGGTGTACGCAAGCTCGGCCGCATCGGCCGCATTCAATTGGGCCAAGCGCTCGTCGTCGCGCAAAGGCGCGATGGTCCGGCGCGTGCGTTCGGATTCGCGCAGCCGCAGGGCCAGCGCTTCAGCATTGCTTCGATGGTTCATGGCGGGTTCCGTGATTCGTCAAATGGTTTGGGCGACCGGCCGCGCGTGCATCGCGCCGAAGCCCGCGATCCACTCGGGGATCGGCCGGTAGTAATCGAGCGTCGCGCGGTATGGCCCGTACGCCTGAAGCGCGCCGAATGCGGCGATCCAGGTACGCACCTCGTGCGCGGACTTGCCGGCGTCGCGTGTGATGGCGGTGTCGGTAAAGCCGTCGAGCGCGGACAGTTCACCCTCTTCGAGCAGCTTCAAAAATGCGCGGTCCCATTCGGGATTGAGCGCATGCAGAGGGCTGTCGCCCGTCGTAAATGCGCGGGCAGCCGCGACGGTGCGCGCCTCGCGCGCCGCGCGCGATTGAGCCGAAGGATTGCGGCCGGCGATCAGGCGCTCGGCGATCTCGTCGGTCGCGCCTGCAAGTTCAGGCACGGGCGGTTCGTGCGAGATGCCGCCGGAACCGATCACCAGCACGCGCTGGCCGGCGCGCGCAAGCCGGCGACCCAGTGAATCACCGAGCAGACGCGCGCGGCGGCACGACGCCATCGGCGGTGCGACTGAATTGACGAACACCGGCACGACGGGATAACGATCCAGTGCGCCCGTGAGAACCTCCAACGCCTGCGCGCAGCCATGGTCGACCTGCATGCGGTACGACACGGCGACATCGATATCGGCGGCGAGCGCTGCTTGCGCCAGATCCAGCGCGATGTCGGCCGGAACCGCAAGCTGGCCCGCCAGACTTCCGAAGTCGCCGATCGCGCTCGCCGATGCGCCGATGCAGAACGGCGGCATCACGTCGTAGAAGAAACCGTTGTAGTGGTCTGGCGCGAACACGACGACCAGTTGCGGATCGAAAGCAGCAATCCGTGCGCGCGCCGCCGCATGCGTGTGCTCGACCTCGGCGACGATGTCCGGCGCGGGGTCGAAGTAGCCGTTGAGCGGCGTGTGAGAAAGACATTCGAGCAGGATCGGCATGTCAGGCTCCGGCCCCGATGGCAATGGCGACGGCGACGGCAACGCTTCGAGGCACGTCAGCCGGTTCGCTTGCCGCAACCGCCGCGGCGGGTCGTCCCGCCGCCTTGAAGCTCAACTTGACAGCAAGTTCCTCGATCGACGCGGACACCTGCTGTGGCGTACACATTCCCGCAACGAAACGATCCGGCCGCAGCAATACGACGGATTCCGGCACGCGGGCGAACCATTCCTTCAACCGTCCCTGCACGTCGCCCAGAGCGACCACGCCTTCCGGCACGTCGTCATGAAAAGCGATTTGCGTGTCGGGCTTTGCAATGACGAAACAACCGCCCAGACGCCGCCAGGTTTCGCGCGCGATTGGCGACAACCCGAACGTGGGATCCGAGCCCCACCCGATGACGGCGAAGCGATTGCCGATCGCGTCGTCGAGACGCACCACGCTGCCCTCCACGGTCCGCACGCGCGGCTGAATGAACATGCGGCCGACCGGCGAATGACATTGCGGGTCACGCCCATACACGAGACGGCCGAGCAAAGATTCGCGCTTCTCGCTCATCAGGCCGAGCAGCCGGCCGAGTGCGGAATGACCGGAGCGCTCCAGCAGGTGCGCCAGCACGCCATGCTTGCGTTCGCGCTCCGCGAGCAACACCACGCCCGTTTCGTAACGCGGCATCGGCTTGAAGCGCATCTCCACGAAGTAGCGCTTCATGGCGGGCACCACATTGAAGGTCCGCACGAAAGCGTCACGAAATCTGATGCCGAAGCGGCTCGTCGGCGCGAAGATATCGCCAGCCACCTCAGAGAGATGGATCATCGAGCGAGCGTGCGCGCGGCGTTCGGCCGTGTACGTGTCGAGCAGTGCGTCGCTGGCGAGTTGCTTGACCACCATCGCCAGCTTCCAGCCGAGGTTGCTCGCGTCGCGAATCCCGCTGTTGTAGCCCTGACCTTGCCAGACGGGCATGATGTGCGCGGCGTCGCCGGCGAGCAGCACGCGATCCACGCGGAAGCGGCTCGCGAGCCGCGCATTGTGCGTATAGACGCGCTTGCGGATGTAGTCCACCTTCTGCGGATCGGCCACCACCTTGCGAATCAGCGCAGCCATGTTTTCCGGCTTCGACAGTTCCTCTTCGGTTTCGCCAGGCATCACCATGAACTCGAAGCGGCGAATGCCGTGCGGCAGCGCGGCGGACACGTATGGCCGTTGCGGATCGCAATGCAGGTACACGTGCGGAGAGCCGATCGGGTCGTTGCGCACATCTACCACGATCCATTGATTCGGTTTCGTCCGTCCCTCGAACGGCACGTCGAGCACGCGGCGCACGAAGCTGTTGCCGCCATCCGCGCCGACCATGTATGACGCGCGCACCGTGCGGCGGCGGCCTTGGTGGTCTTCCGCCTGGATCGTCACGCCGGCTTCGTCCTGCGTGAAGCCGCTCACGCTGGTGCCGAACAGCACCTCCACATGCGGGAAACGGCGCAGCCCTTCATACAGCACGCGATCCGCGAGCGGCTGAATGAATGCATTGCGACGCGACCAGCCGAATTCGTCGGTGCGCGGTTCGATCGATGCAAAGCAGTGACCGGTGTGCGTAACGAAACGCATCCAGTGCTCAGGCGTGGTATGCGGCAGCAGGACGTCGGCGAGACCGACCGACTGGAACACGCGCAAGGCTTCGTCGTCGAGGCCGATGGCACGCGGATAGTCGATGATTTGCTCGAGCTTTTCGAGCAACACCACGCGTACACCTTGCAGGCCGAGATAATTGGCAATCATCAAGCCGACGGGACCGGCGCCGACGATCGCCACGTCGGCGGACACAGTTTCGCTGCGGCCGCTCGCGGCCACGGGGTCGTTGGGTGCAAGCATACTGTCTCCATTCTTGCGAGCGGCACGGCGCGCCGTCGCGTCAGATAGCGGACTTGTTTGAAAGATCCAGGGAGAGCGCAACGTGACGATTGCACATCGGCATGCCGAGAAAATTGCGCGTGTCATTGCGCATCTCGCGTCTCCTTGAATTGTTGATTTGCCTGCAGTCTATGGCTCGTGCTACACGGCCTCAACAATTTGTAGAAAATGTGCATAGAATGCACACCATTGATTTATTGAGGTTTTCCGTGACGAAATACACAAGCGTGCGGGGCCTTTCGCGCGGCCTGCAGGTACTGCAGGCGCTCAACGCCATGGAAAGCGGCCGCGCCACCAGTCAGCAGATCAGCGACCTGACGGGCCTGCACCGCACTACCGTGCGCCGTCTGCTGGAGACGTTGATGGAAGAAGGCTTCGTGCGACGCAGTGCGTCCGACGACAGTTTTCGCCTGACGCTGCAGGTTCGTTCGTTGAGCGAAGGATTTACGGACAACGAACGAATCGCGACGATCGCACCGCCTATCATGGGTCGGCTGTTGCAGCGCGTCGCATGGCCCTCCGATCTGACTACGCCGGACGGCGATGCGATGATCATCCGCGAGACGACGCATCGCTTCAGTCCGCTCTCGTTTCATCGTTCGATGGTCGGCCGCCGTCTACCGATTCTGCTGACCGCCGCAGGGCGCGCGTACTTTGCGATGTGTCCCGACGGCGAGCGCGAGGACATACTTGATTTGCTGCGCTCGGGCGCGGGCGGTGAAGAACAAAAAGCGCTCGCCTCCAATGACACGCTGATCAAGAACCTGATCAAGCGCGTGCGTGCGGACGGCTTCGGCTCCAATCACGGCGACTGGGCGGCGCAAAGCAAAATCGGTGCGGTTGCCGTGGCAATCGTGTCGCGTGAACGTGTGCAGGCGAGTCTGAATGTCGTGTTTCTTTCGCGGGCGGTCACGCTCGCGGAGGCAAAGCGGCGGTATGTGCCGGAACTTCAAACCGCGGCACGCGAAATGGTAGCCGCGCTCGAATCAGACTCTGCGCCGGACCGCGCGAAAGAAGACTGATCGGGTCAGGCGTGACTCATCCCCGCGGATCAGGGCTGGCGTTTGCCGCGGCCACCAGCGGGTTTGCCAGCCGGCATACGTGAACCCGCAGCTGGCTTGCTGGCCGCTTTGCCGCGTGGCTTTTGCACGCTGAATGGATTGCCGCTGGACACGCTTGCACCTGTACCCGCGGCCACACCGCGCTGCGCCGCAGGCTTGCGTTTGTTTTCGCCAGTGTGCGGGCGCGGTTTTTTGCTGAGCCCCTGCATCGCGCCCGGTACAGCTTGCGGCACTTTAGACTTCTTAGGTTTTTTGGGTTTCTTGATGATCTCGCCCGTCGCGCTGGATTGCGGCACGCGGTGTTCGGCTTCAAATCCCGGCTCTTCCTCGCGAGGCAGCGTTTGCTGGATCAGCGCTTCAATCGCGGCCAGTTGCGGCGCTACATCGG
>CAYRLJ010000007.1:0-72525 GCA_964425025.1 uncultured Burkholderia sp.
TCAGAGGGATTGAGTTGCATTATTCGCTCCTGATGTTCAATTCTGTTGCGTGCCGTGCGCGTGCGCTTCGCGTTACGCGGTCAGCGCCATGCGCATGCCGGCGAGCCGTGCGCGAACCGAGGTGTCGAGCACTTCGTCGCCGACGGTGACGCGCACGCCCCCGATCAGCGAATCATCGACTTGAACCGTCGGCTTGAGCTTGCGCCCAAACTTGCGCTCGAGGCTCGCGACGAGATCGGTGAGCTGGGGCTCTTGCAGGGCAAACGCACTGACGATCAGTGCATCGGCCGCGCCTTCGCGAGCGTTTTTCAGTTCGTCGAACTGGACGGCGATTTCGGGCAGTAGCGAGAGACGGTGATTGTCGACCAGCATCCGCACGAAGTTCTGGGCTTGCGGCGAGTCTTTCAAAGGCGACTTGACTGCGGCGAGCAGCAGATCGACGACCTGTGCGCGGCTCACCTTCGGGCTCGATGCGACCGACATGAGCTCGGGCAGACGCGCAACCTGGCCCAGCTCCTGCACGAGAGCGGACCATGCGGCGAGGTCGCCGCCTTCAGCGACGCTGAACAGCGCTTCTGCGTAAGGACGGGCAATGGTTGCAAGTTCGGCCATGATCAGAGCTCGGCTTTCAGTTGATCGAGCAGTTGGGCATGCGCCGCCTGATCGACTTCGCGCTTCAGGATTTGCTCTGCGCCCTTGACCGCCAGCGTCGCCACTTCGGCGCGAAGCGATTCGCGCGCCTTCACGACTTGGTTGTCGGCTTCGGCCTTGGCCTGAGCGATGATGCGCGAGGCTTCCGCTTGCGCGTTGGCCTTGATTTCCTCAGCGACGGAGAGCGCACGCTTTTCGGCGTCGGCGATGCGTTGCTGACCATCGTTGCGCGCCTGCGCAAGCTCTTGGTCCACGCGCTTGTGCGCGGCTTCGAGTTCCGTCTTGCCCTTTTCGGCGGCCGCCAGGCCGTCGGCGATCTTCTTCGCACGTTCGTCGAGGGCGTTGACCATCGGCGGCCACACGAACTTCATCGTGAACCAGGCGAGGATCAGGAACACGACCATTTGCGCAATCAGAGTTGCGTTGAGATTCACGGTGTTTCCTTAAACGTAGCAATGTCGGAAAAGTGAAACGGCAAGGCGCTCATCGACGTTACGTTCGATCAGCGCCCAAAGCCTCCGTTTCGCCCTTGCGCGCGCCGTCCTAAAAGCCGCGGCGCACCATTCCGAAGAACCTCAGCCTGCCAACTTCGAGAGCAGCGGGTTCGCGAACGCAAACAGCATTGCCACACCAACGCCGATCAGGAACGCCGCGTCGATCAGACCAGCCAAGAGGAACATCTTGGTTTGCAGCGGGTTCATCAGTTCCGGCTGACGCGCGCAAGCTTCGATGTACTTGCCGCCCATCAGGCCGATACCGATACAGGCGCCGATAGCACCCAGGCCGATGATGATGCCGATACCGATGGCGGTCAGACCTTGGATGTTGGCGATGAAAGCTTGCATGATCACTCCTTTGTAAAAGACTTTTTAGAACTGGATTTAAAGAAACGGAAAACTAATCTGCTTAGCGCGGGCACGCCCTGCGGTTAATGCGAGTCGTGCGCCTGGCCGATGTACACGAGCGTCAGCATCATGAAGATGAACGCTTGCAGCAAGACGATCAGGATGTGGAAGATCGCCCAGACGGTGCCAGCGATCACGTGGCCCACGAAACCGAGCACCGTCGCGTCCGCGCCGAAGGTCCAGAGGCTGCCGAGCAATGCGATGAGCAGGAACAGCAGTTCGCCCGCGTACATGTTGCCGAACAACCGCAACGCAAGCGAAACCGTCTTGGCGACGAACTCGATGATGTTCAGTGCAAGGTTCGGAATCCACAGCAACGGATGTCCGCCGAACGGGGCCGAGAGCAGTTCGTGAACGAAACCGCCGGGCCCTTTGATCTTGAGGTTGTAGTAGATCATCAACACGAACACGCCAAGCGCGATGCCGAACGTGCCGTTCAGATCGGCTGTCGGGACGATGCGGTGGTGCGAGATGACGCCGGACAGGCCGAGCCAGCCGATCACGCGGCCGGGCAAGTCGACGGGGATGAAGTCGAGCGAGTTCATCAGCGCGACCCAGATGAATACGAATAGGGCGAGCGGAGCGATGAACGTGCGATTGCCGTGGATGATCGACTTCGATTGGTCTTCGACCATCTCGACGAGCATCTCGATTGCGCATTGGAAGCGGCTCGGCACGCCCGGCGTGGCGCTGCGCGCGGCCATGCGCAAGATGAGCAGCGTCACGACGCCGCACAGAATCGACCAGAACAGCGTGTCGATGTTCAGCACGTGCATGTCGATGATCGACGTCTGGTGCGAAGTGGCCAAGTTTTGCAAGTGGTGCGCGATGTACTCGGACGGATCCAAGCGGGTGCTTTCTGTCGCTGCCATATCGTTTATTGCCACCTAAATTATCGAAAATCTGTCGGGGTCCGCGCACACGTGTCTAACGTGCCGCGCGAACGCGGCGCGCGTCGGCGCGCTGCGCTAGACCACCCGCGCGCGTCCGGCCCGCACCCCTCATCTCATTCTCACCGCATGCCAAGCGCCAGCCAGTACGTCTGCAGCGTGACGAGGAACGTCACGAGAAGCGGCAGCCACCGCACGTCGTGATACCAGACGGCCACCGCAACGAACATCGCGACCGTCACCCCCATCTTGAGCATTTCGCCGATCATCCACGTCAGGATCGATCCGCCGCCGCCCGCTCCTTTCAGACGTGCCGCGAACAATGCGCTCGGCACCCAGCAAATCGCTCCGCCCAACAAGGCCGACAGCGCAGCGGGACCCGGCGGCTTATAAAAGAGCCACCAAACCAGCGCGACGACCAGGGACAAAACCACTTGCGCTTTCACCACCTTGAATGGCGTGACGCGCGAGGGGCGGCTCACGTCCGAACCGAAGAGCTTTTCAGCCTCGGCCCGCGTGAGCGGAACGAACTTCTCATCTTGCTGCTCGGCATCCCACGCATCGTCGAATGCTTCCGAACGACCCGCTGCGCGAGCGGTGGAAGGATCGTGTCGCGCGCGTTCGCCGTGCCTTGTGCGCGGCTCTCGATCCGCCATCGCCCTATCCTGCAAAACCCAGTTTCCAACCCGCAGCTTTCGCTGTGCTTACGGGGCTGCCTCGCTAATAAATCCGGGCGATTGTAAGCGATAGTTGCAGGTGATTCAAGACTTTAGCTGCGACAAAAATCAGCTAGAAAGCGACGCGCGAAGACGCTGCGCGCCGCACTGATCTGACGAAACCGAAAGGCACGGCAAATGCGCACCGCGGCACGGCCGCGCAGGCTAAAGATGTACGAGCAACCATCCGCCGAGCACGCCGGCGATTAGCCAAAACGGAATCGAGACGAGATGGAACGGCAGCCATATGCCGCGCGTTTTCGACAGACGTACGGCGATGAGATTGGCGAGCGAACCAATGGCGATGCCGAAGCCACCGACACTTACACCGTAAGCGAGCGCGCGCCAATCGTTCGTAAACTCGGCCAGCATGATCGCGGCCGGCACGTTGCTGATGCCCTGCGACAAAACGGCGCCTGCGACATAAGCGCGCAGGGCCGAATGAAGACCGAGCTGCGCGACCGTCTCATGCACCCAAGGCAACGCTGCCACGCTGCGCAGCACGATGAACATGAGCACGAAAATCAGCAGCAACGCCCAGTCGATTTTCAGCACGGCGTCGCGTCGCCACAACAAAAAGCCGCCAGCGACGCCGATCAGACCGATGCCGGGGTGATGCGAATCGGCGAGCAGCACGAAGGCGATGAATAGCACGGCCGCGACGCCCGCGTAGGCGCGATCCACGCGCTCCTTCACGGCATCTTTGGAGAGATCGAGCGCTTTGCCCTTGAACGCGAAGAAAGTCAGCGCGTACAACATCGCCATTAGTGCCGCGGTAAGCGGCGCCAAAGCCGAGACGAAACGCCCGAACGACACGCCCGCCACCTGCCAGAGAAACAGATTCTGCGGATTGCCGAGCGGGGTCAGGACCGAGCCGGCATTGACAGCCAGCGCTAAGAAGATCGTGAGCCGTTTGACGGGCAGCGGCGTCAGCGCATGCAACGACAGTACGAGCGGCACGACGACGAACAGCGCGACGTCGTTCGTGACGAACATCGACAGCACGGCGGCAAGTCCGATCAGCAAACAGGCCAGCGTGCGCTCAGTGCGGACGTGATGGACGAGGCGATGCGCAAGCCACGTCAGCAGACCGGAGAGTTCGACCGCCTTGGTCAACATCAAGAGACCGGCTAGCGTCTGGACCGTCGGCCAGTCGACAAGCCAGGGCAGCCCGAGCCAAGGCTGCGGGCGCACGCACTGCAGCGCCACGAGAACGACAACGAGGATCGCGAGGACCGGCTCTTTCAGTGCGAACGAAACAATTCTGCGGGGCAAACGCGCGCGATTACCGCGCACATCGTCGGCGGTCGGCATAAGCTGAGCAGCAGTTAGAAGTCGAACGAGCGCTTACGAAGCGCGCGTGTGCGAACCGCGCCACAGTCAGGCCGGCGAGCCGCCTCGCAAACGCGCGAGGATACCGTCGAGCGCATCGAGATCGCCGAATTCGATCTGCAATTGCCCGCGCCCGCGCCGGCCGAGCTTGATCTTGACCGCGGCCGCGAGCATGTCCGACAGCTCTTCTTCGAGACGGCGCGTATCGCGGCCGCCATCTTGATTCGCGCGCGCCTTCACGGCCGGCTCTACCTTCGTCGTCGCCGTGACTAAGCGCTCCGTTTCGCGAACCGACATCCGCTTGTTCACAACTTGGTTGGCGAGCGTGATTTGCGTCGCCGAATCAACGGCCAGCAACGCGCGTGCGTGCCCCATGTCGAGATCCCCCGCGAGCAGCATCGTCTGCACGGGCTGCGCGAGGTTGAGCAGACGCAACAGATTCGACACCGCACTACGCGAGCGCCCTACCGACTCGGCCGCCTGCTCGTGCGTGAAGTCGAACTCGTCGAGCAGGCGTTGAATGCCCTGCGCTTCTTCGAGCGGATTGAGGTCTTCCCGTTGGATGTTTTCGATGAGGGCCATCGCGGCCGCGGCCTGGTCGGGCACGTCCTTGACCAGCACCGGTACCTCGGCAAGCCCCGCGATGTGCGCGGCGCGAAAACGGCGCTCGCCCGCGATGATTTCGTATTTTTGATCCGATATGGGCCGCACGAGAATCGGCTGCATGACCCCCTGCGCGCGAATGCTCGCCGCCAGTTCTTGCAGGCTGCCTTCGTCCATGCGCGTACGCGGCTGGTACTTGCCGGCCTGCAGCTTGCCAAGCGGCAATACGTTCGGCTGCCCTTCACTGCGTACGGCTATCGCGATGTCGGGGCTACCACCCAGCAGCGCCTCGAGCCCGCGTCCCAATCCCTTCTTTTTCGCTACGGCATTCATTGCATTTCCTCGATCCGCTTTCTCATTGCGCGGGCCCTGCTCACAGCGCGCGCACGCGTTCAATCATTTCAGCCCCGAACTGGACATAGGCTTGTGCGCCGCGCGAGGCGCGGTCGAACACGACGCCCGGCAGCCCGTAGCTCGGCGCCTCGGCTAAGCGCACATTGCGCGGGATAACGGCGTCGAACACCTTGTCGCCGAAATGCGCCTTGAGCTGATCCGAGACCTGCTGCTGCAACGTGATGCGCGGATCGAACATCACACGCAACAAGCCGATGACCTTCAGCTCGCGATTGAGATTCGCGTGCACCTGTTTGATCGTGTTGACGAGATCGGACAATCCTTCCAGCGCGAAGTACTCGCACTGCATCGGAATGACGACGCCATGCGCCGCGCACAGGCCATTGAGCGTCAGCAACGACAAAGCCGGAGGGCAATCGATGAGTACGAAATCATAGTCGTCGACCACGGCGGCCAGCGCTGCTTTCAATTGCCTTTCACGATTGTCGATGCTGACGAGCTCGATTTCGGCACCCGCCAATTCGCGATTGGCCGGCAGCACGTGATAGGGCACCCCGTCAGGCTTCACGCGTGCATCAGAGATCGATACGCCGTCGACGAGCACTTCGTAGACCGTGTTCTCGCACTCGGCCTTGTTGATCCCGCTGCCCATCGTTGCGTTGCCTTGCGGATCGAGATCGATCAACAAGACGCGCTGCCCCTGCGAAGCGAGACTCGCGGCGAGATTGACCGTTGTCGTCGTCTTGCCGACACCGCCCTTTTGATTCGCCACGCAGAAGATTTTTGCCATCGTTCGGAGATCCTGGGGTCCTGGGGTCTGTGTTCCTGCTTTACTGCTTCACTTCGTCTAGCACGACTTCGACGAGATGCCGTTCGGCGTCGAGGAACGGCACGCGAAGCTGCACGACATCGGCAGCTCGTGCGCCTGCCGGCAATCGCTCGATCTCAGCGTCGGGCCGCACGCCCTTCATCGCCCAGATCGCGCCTCGCTCGTTCACCAAATGACGCGCAAGTGTAACGAAATCGGCGAGCTCTGCGAATGCGCGCGAAACAATGGCGTCGAATTTGGCGGGTATTTCGATACCGGGGCGAAGCGTTTCAACGCGCCCCGTGACGACCGACAAGTTTTCGAGCTTGAGTTCGGCCTTCGCTTGCGCCTGAAACGCCGTCTTTTTGTGCACGATGTCGTTCAGCGTCACATTGCGTTGTGGGAATACGATGGCGAGAACGATGCCGGGCAAACCGCCGCCCGAACCGACATCGAGAATCGATCGCCCTTCGCGCGCCGCCAAATGCGGCACGATCGAGAGCGAATCCAGAATGTGCTGGATGAGCATCTGGCGCGGATCGCGGATCGCCGTCAAGTTGTAGACGGCGTTCCACTTCGCCAGCAACGCAACATAGTCGGTCAGCCGATCGAATTGCTCATCCGTCAGTGCGACGCTGAGTTCGCTCGCACCGGCACGCAGAAGGTCCAACCACGAAGCGCGGTCGCTAGAGTGCGCCCCTTGGGCGCGCGACCCCGTCACTGGGCGTCAGGAGCCGCGTCGGCTCCCGTTGCGTCCACGGTAGCCGATTCGGCCGTAGCGGGCGATGTTCGCCGCCCCAGTCCCTTTTTTAGATGGACCATCAGCAGCGAGATCGTTGCCGGCGTGATGCCGGAGATGCGCGAGGCCTGACCGATCGTCTCAGGCCGAAATTGATTAAGCTTTTGCCGCGCTTCGAAAGACAACCCTCGAACCGACGTGTAGTCGATTTCTTCGGGCAACCGCGTGCTTTCATTCGCTTCGTTGCGCTCGATCTCGTCGGCTTGGCGCTCGATGTATCCCTGATACTTCACACCGATTTCGATCTGTTCCTTGATCTGATCTAGAAGGACCGGATCATCGGCGAGCGGTTGTTCTGGGCCACAGGTACCAGCCCGCAATCCACAGATGCCGTCGTAGGTGACGCCCGGCCGGCGCAGAAGGTCGGCCAGGTTGTATTCGTGATCGATTGGCTTGCCGAGCAGCGCGGTGGCCTCGTCGGCGGAAAGCGTCTTCGGATTCACCCAAGTCGCACGCAGGCGTTCTGTTTCACGTGAAACAGCATCACGCTTTCGGCTGAATGCATCCCAGCGAGCATCATCGACGACACCGAGCTCTCGCCCGATTTCAGTCAGACGCATGTCTGCGTTGTCTTCACGGAGGCTGAGACGATACTCGGCACGGCTCGTGAACATCCGATAAGGCTCCGACACGCCGCGAGTCACCAGATCGTCGACAAGGACACCGAGGTACGCTTGATCGCGCCGCGGACACCATGCGTCTTTTTCTTGGACGTATCGCCCCGCGTTAATACCCGCGAGCAGACCTTGAGCCGCCGCCTCTTCATACCCGGTCGTGCCGTTGATCTGCCCGGCGAAAAACAAGCCGTGGATGACCTTCGTTTCGAGCGATGCCTTCAGGCCCCGGGGATCGAAATAATCGTATTCGATCGCATAGCCGGGCCGCAAAATATGCGCGTTCTCCAGCCCTTGCATCGAATGAACCAGATCGAGCTGTACATCGAACGGAAGGCTTGTCGAGATCCCGTTCGGATAGAACTCATGGGTCGTCAGTCCTTCAGGCTCGAGGAAGATCTGATGGGATGACTTCGAAGCGAACCGGTGAATCTTGTCCTCGATCGACGGGCAATACCGCGGCCCCACCCCTTCGATCACGCCCGTATACATCGGCGAACGATCCAAGCCGCCGCGGATGATGTCGTGCGTCCGCTCGTTCGTGTGCGTCACCCAGCACGGCAGTTGCCGCGGATGCTGCTCTGCCCGGCCAAGGAAGGAGAACACGGGGACCGGGTCGAGATCGCCCGGCTGTTCCTCGAGTTTCGAGAAATCGATAGTCCGTCCGTCGATGCGCGGCGGCGTACCGGTCTTTAAACGCCCTTGCGGAAGCTTCAACTCTTTGAGTCGCGCCGACAGTGACACAGCAGCGGGATCGCCGGCCCTGCCGCCCGTGTAGTTATTGAGCCCGACGTGGATCTTGCCGTCGAGAAACGTACCGGCCGTCAGCACGACCGCACGCGCGCGAAATCGCACGCCGACCTGCGTCGCAGCACCGACCACGCGATCGCCTTCGACGATCAAATCCTCCACCGCTTGCTGAAACAGCATCAGGTTCGGCTGATTCTCGAGCCGATGGCGAATCGCCGCCTTATAGAGAATGCGGTCGGCCTGCGCACGCGTCGCGCGTACCGCCGGGCCTTTTGACGAATTGAGGATCCGAAACTGAATGCCGCCCTCATCGGTTGCGGCAGCCATCGCGCCGCCGAGCGCATCGACCTCCTTCACCAGGTGGCCCTTGCCGATGCCGCCGATCGACGGATTGCAGCTCATCTGGCCGAGCGTTTCGATGTTATGGGTCAGCAGCAGCGTCTTGGCGCCCATGCGGGCCGATGCCAAAGCGGCTTCCGTGCCGGCGTGACCACCGCCGACGACGATTACGTCAAATTCTGTGGGATAAAGCATGGCGATCCCACGCAACTTTGGAGCGCGTGGGCCTATCGGGAGAGAGAGTATGCGCCGAATTATAACGGGATCGCGGGAGCGGCGCGGGCGCTAAACGGATAACCGCTGTTTCACGTGGAACATTTTGGGCAGCGACGCGTGAAACGCGGGGTCGGCTCGACAAAAAAAGCGAACTCGGCCACGCCCCTCTTCCATTTCCTGCCGATCGCCTAGGCTGTCTTCTTCGCGAGTCCGAGATAGGTTTCAATGACGCGCGGATTTTCCGCCAACGAATTCGCCGCGCCTTCGAGCGCTAGCTCCCCGGTTTCGAGCACGTATCCGTAATCCGAAACCTGGAGCGCCGCGCGCGCGTTCTGTTCGATCAGCAGCGTCGCCACGCCCGTACCTCGCAGCGCACTGATAATGTGGAAGATCTCTTTGACGATGAGCGGAGCCAGGCCGAGGCTTGGCTCATCGAGCATCAGCAGATCAGGCTTACCCATGAGCGCTCGGCCGAGTGCAAGCATCTGCCGCTCGCCGCCCGACAATGTGCCTGCGGACTGCTTGCGCCGCTCCTTCAGCCGAGGAAACCGTTCGAACACCGGCTCGAGCTGATCGAGGAAGTCGCGCTCACCGGCTCGTTTGCGGCGATAGGCACCGAGCACGAGGTTGTCCTCGACCGTCATCGTCGCGAACAATTCGCGCTTTTCCGGCACAAGACACATCCCTAGGCCGACGCGCTTTTCCACGGGCAAGCCCGCGACGTCTTCTCCCCGATAGCGCACGGGCCCGTTTGCGTGGCCGTTCGTCGGCAGCGCACCCATCACCGCGTTGAGCAACGTGGATTTGCCGGCGCCGTTCGGCCCAATCACACTGACGATCTGTCCGGGTCGAACGTCGATCGAAATGTGGTGCAGCGCCTCCACCTTCCCGTAACGGACGGAAAGCCCGGACACGGACAATATCGGCATGGTCGTGGTTTCGTTCATTATTCAACCCCGCCGAGATAGGCTTCGAGGACAGCGGGATCGTTCTGCACTTCTTCCGGCAATCCGTGGGCGATCCGCGTACCGAACTCCATCACAACGAGACGATCGGCCAAATTCATCACAAAATCCATGTCGTGCTCAACGAGCAACACGCTCATGCCCTCCGCTTTCAGCCTACGCAACAACTCCCCGAGCTGCTGCTTCTCTCGATATCGCAATCCCGCGGCGGGCTCGTCGAGCAACAACAGCGTCGGATCGCAGCACAGCGCCCGCGCGATCTCCAAGATGCGTTGCTGTCCGAGCGCGAGGCTGCCCGCTTCGTCGTACATGTGCCGCTCGAGACCGACGCGCCTGATCTGCTCCGCTGCCTCGAACAACAGCCGCCCCTCCTCTTGCCCGTTGAGCCGCGCCAGGCTACGCCAGACACCGCTCGAGCCACGCAGGTGCGCCCCAATCGCCACGTTCTCGAGCACCGTCATCGTAGGCAGCAGCTTGACGTGCTGAAACGTGCGGCCGATCCCGCGTTTGACGATTTCACGTGAACTGAGCGAATCGATGCGCTCACTGCGAAAGCGAATTTCACCGCGCGTTGCCTGCAAGACACCCGTGACTAGATTGAACGTCGTCGACTTGCCGGCGCCGTTCGGACCGATCAGCGCGATAATTCCTCCGGCCTTCACTTCGAAGCTGACATCGTTGACGGCCACGAGCCCGCCGAACTCCTTGCGCGCCCGATCGACGACGAGCAATGGCTCGCCCGGGGCTGGCTTGCCCTTGCGCGTGAGCGGCTCGGCCGCCGCCGGCGCCACCGCACGCGGGCTTCGCGGAAACCAGCGAGCGACGAACGGCCACACGCCCTGCCGCGCATATTGCAGCAACGCCACCATCAGCACGCCGAATACGATGATCTCGAAGTTGCCGCTTTCGCCGAGCAACTTCGGCAGCAGCGACTGGAGATAGTCTTGAACAACGGTGAGGATCGCGGCGCCGAGAATCGCACCCCAGACATGCGCCACGCCGCCGACGACCGCCATGAACAGATACTCGATGCCGTGATTGAGGCCGAACGGCGTGGGATTCACGGCGCGCTGCAAGTGGGCGTAGAGAAACCCCGAAATCGCGGCAAGGATGGCGGCGTACATGAAAATGATGACGCGCATCCATGCCGTATGCACGCCCATCGCCTCGGCCATCAGGCCTGCACCGCGCAGCGAGCGGATCGCGCGCCCCGGTCGGCTATTAAGCAAATTCTGAATGGAGATGACAGCGACGAGCGCCACGCCCCAGATCAAGTAGTAGATGCTGCGGCCCGTTGCAAGCGAGACGCCCGCCACGCTCAATGCCGGGATGCCGTTGATGCCGTCGTACTTGCCGAGCGCATCGAGGTTGCCGAATAGGTAATAGAGCGACAGCCCCCAAGCGATCGTGCCGAGCGGCAAAAAATGCCCTGACAAGCGCATCGTGACAGCACCGATGACGAGCGCGACGAAAGCGGTCAGCACGATGCCGACGAATAGCGCGATCCATGGTGAGACGCCGAAGTGCGTCGTCAGATAGGCCGTCGCATAGGCGCCGACGCCGACGAACGCGGCCTGTCCAAAGCTCGTCATGCCGCCCACGCCCGTCAGCAACACGAGGCCCAGCGCAACGATCGCATAGAGGCCGATGTAGTTGAGCAGCGTGATCCAGTACTCCGGAACATGCAGTGGATGCGGCAGCACCGGTAGCGCAAAGAGGATCACGAGAAAAACCCAGAAGGGCTTCATTCCCGAAAACGAACGCTTCATCGCTCACGCCTCCTCTTCTTCGACGTGCCCGGTGGCCAAGCTGCGCCACAACAGCACCGGAATGATGAGCGTGAAGACGATCACCTCCTTGTAGGCGCTCGCCCAGAACGACGAATACGATTCGAGCAACCCGACGAGAATCGAGCCGGCCGCCGCGAGCGGATAGCTCACCAGGCCGCCGATGATCGCGCCGACAAATCCCTTCAAGCCGATTAGGAATCCCGAGTCGTAATAGATCGTCGTGAGCGGTGCGACGAGGATGCCGCAAAGTACACCGAGCCCGGCCGCAAGCAGGAACGCCAAGCGGCCCGCTTGCGTCGTCCCGATGCCGACGAGACGCGCGCCGAGCCGGTTGACCGACGTCGCGCGCAGCGCCTTGCCCGAAATCGAGCGATCGAAGAACAAGTAGAGCGCCACAATGAGCACCAGCGCCGTCGCCACGACCCATACGCTCTGGCCCGAGATCGACACCCCGCCGACGGTCAGCGACCCATCGGAGAACGGCGTCGTGCGCGAGCCCTCGGCGCCGAACATCAGCAGCCCCAAGCCCACCATCGCGAAATGCACGGCCACTGCAACGATCAGCAGTAGCAGCGTCGTCGCCTCCGCGAGCGGTTCATAGGCCAAACGGTAGATGAAGGGCCCCATCGGCACGACGATGGCAAGCGTGAGTGCGATCTGCGCGGCCATCGGCAGCGTAAGCGCATAGACGTGCTGCGTGAGCGCGTAGACGGCGATTGGGCCGAGCAGATAGCGGCTCGCGAGCGATGTCAGCATGCGCGGCGCATGCCGGCGGCGCTCGGCGTGCCGCACAAGTGCCGCCACCTCGATGATGAAGCACGCCGCACCGAGGACGGGCAACAAAATTGCGGTGGCCGGAAACTTCTGCGCCTGCAACATGGCAAGCGTCAACGCACCGTATGAAACGAACTCCCCTTGCGGGATAAAGATCACGCGCGTGACGGAGAAGACAAGCACGAGTGCGAGCGCAAGCAGCGCATAGATCGCCCCCGTCGTGATGCCGTCTTGCGCAAGGATCGTCGCGATCGAGAAATCCATGCTTTCTTGAGATCCTATGCCTACGACTTATAAACCGATAACGCGATGAACCGGCGCAAAGCCATGGCTATGCCGCGCGCCCAACCTTCGGCCCGCGGCATGGCTTGGCGATACCGATGTCCACGTCAGTCGTTCAACAGCTTCCACTTGCCGCCCACGACTTCGACCATGACGCGCGCGCGCTGATCGAGTCCGTTGTGGTTTGCCGGCGACGTGTTCATGATCCCTTGCGAGATCGGCAACTCCTTGACGTTCTCAAGTGCGTCGCGCAGCGCCGAGCGGAACGCTTCGCTGCCGGGCTGAGCCTTCTTGAGCGCTTCCGGAATCGCGCGTTGGAGCATTTGGCCCGCGTCCCACGCATGCCCGCCGAACGTGACGACCGAGCCTGCGCCGTAGGCCTTCTCATACGCATTCTGGTAGGCCAGCGCCGATTGCTTCACGGGGTTGCTGTTCGGCAGTTGATCCGCCACCAGCACGGGGCCCGACGGCAGGATCTCGCCCTCGCAATCCTTGCCGCACACGCGCAAGAAATCGTTGTTGGCCACGCCGTGCGTCTGATAGATCTTGCCCTTGTAGCCGCGCTGCTTGAGCTCCTTGGCCGGCAAGGCGGCCGGTGTGCCCGAGCCCGCGATCAGCACGGCGTCGGGATTTGCGCTCATGACGCGAAGCACTTGGCCCGTGACCGAGGCGTCGGTGCGATTGAACTTCTCGTTCGCGACCACCTTGAGATGATCGGCGCCGGCCGCTTTGTTAAATTCCGCGCTCCAGCTTTCGCCGTAAGCATCGGCAAAACCGATGAAGCCGATCGTCTTCACGCCGTGCCCCGCCATGTAGCCGGCGATCGCGGTAGCCATGAGGCTATCGTTCTGCGGCGTTTTGAATGCCCACTTGCGCTTGTCGTCGATCGGCTCCACGATCTTCGCCGATGCGGCCAGCGAGATCATCGGCGTCTTGGCGGCCGAAATCGGATCGAGCATCGCGAGCGAGTTCGGCGTCACGGTCGAACCGACGATGGCATCGACGTGGTCTTCATCGATCAGCTTGTGGACGTTCTGCACGGCTTTACCCGTGTCGGAGCCGTCGTCGAGCACGATGTACTGCACGCTCTTGCCGCCGATCTCCTTGGGCAGCAGCGCAATCGTATTTTTCTCGGGAATGCCGAGCGATGCGGCCGGTCCTGTCGTCGATAAGACCACCCCGATCTTCACCTGTGCGAAGGCCGCACTCGCGCCGCATACCATCGTCACCGCCATCGCGCCACGAACCCATTGCTTCATCGTCATTGACTGATCTCCTTAAGCTTTCGCGAGAAAGCGCACTGTCATTACCGGCTCATTGACCGGCTCGGCTCGGGTAGTGCGCGCGCACCACACGAGGAACCAACAGAAAATGGGAAAGAAAAAATCCGAAAGATGAATGCGGCACGCGAAAACGCATTGCCGCACGTTTTGAGAATGCGTGCGAAAGCAGCGCGACGAGTGCACCGCGCGCATCGCAGCGCCGCAAACGCGTGAGGATCGACGCGTGGGATTTGAACGCACAAATAAAAAGCGCTGTTGGATCCTATCCAACAGCGCTTTCGTCCGGGCACTGAGTGCCTCGATTGTCTCCTCGTTCTCCACCTGTAAATTCGGTGCATCAGAACTGAGACGAAGATTAAACAACCCCGTCTTCTCCCACAACCTAGCACTTTCCCTAGTGGTGCATAGCAGCACGCAATTCGCGCAATTGCACATCGCTTTGCACCGAATTCGAATGCCGTTTCGCACTGGCGAGCCGTGCGAGCGCATAGCGGCGGGCTTTGCGACGTGCCGCGCGGGTGCAGAGCCTGCGCGCCTATCGCATGGCGCGCCGCAGCGCGGCAGCAGGATCTGTGTACCGAAGGACCGCACGTGCAGATGCCCGCCCTTCTTATCCGCGCAATGGCCGAACGCGCGCCACGATCTCGCCGACAATCCCGCGTCTGAATGCCAGCACGCAAGCGATGAAGACGATGCCGATCACGATCGTCGTCGAATCGCCGAGCGTTTTAAACCAGTCGACATGCGTCACCGAGGCCAGCGCGGCGCCGATATCGCCGAGCCGATCTTCGAGTGTGACGACAAGCGCCGCGCCGACGAGCGGCCCGAATAGCGTGCCCATGCCGCCCACGAGCGTCATCAAGATCACGAGGCCCGACATCGTCCAATAGGCATCGCCGAGCGTTTCGAAACCGAGCACGAGTACCTTGAGCGAGCCGGCGAGGCCGGCAAGACCGGCGGAAAGCACGAATGCGAGGAGCTTGAAGCGATCGGTGTCGTAGCCGAGCGAGACCGCGCGCGGCTCGTTCTCGCGGATCGCCGTGAGCACTTGGCCGAACGGCGAGTGAACGATGCGCACGATTAGCAAGAACGCCAGCGCGATGGCGACGAGCACGACGTAATAGAGCGTCAGGTCTGACGATAAGCTCAGCAGACCGAACAAGTTGCCACGCGGCACGCCCTGAAGGCCGTCTTCGCCGCCCGTGAACGGTGCTTGTAAGAACACGAAGTAGACAAGCTGTGCGAGCGCGAGCGTCACCATCGCGAAGTAGATGCCTTGGCGCCGAATCGCGAAGATGCCCGCGATGAGCCCGAGCAGTGTCGCGCAAGCGGTGCCGGTGAGTACGCCGAGTTCCGGCGTCAGCCCGAACGTCGAGATCGTATAGCCGGTCGCGTAGCCGGCCGTGGCGAGGAACATCGCATGACCGAACGAGAGCAGCCCCGTGTAGCCGATCAGCAGGTTGAACGCGGCCGCGAACAGCGCGAAGCAAAGCACCTTCATCACGAACACGGGATAGGCGCCCGCCCAAGGCGCTACGACGAGCCCCACGAGCAGGAGGGCGTAAAGCGCTTTTCTTTGCATCACCGTTCCTTGCCGAACAGACCCGCGGGGCGCACGAGCAGCACGAGCGCCATGATGACGAAGACGACAGTGGCCGACGCCTGGGGATAGAACACGCGCGTCAAACCTTCGACCACGCCCAGCAGCAGGCCCGTCAAAATCGAGCCCATGATCGAGCCCATGCCGCCGATCACGACGACGGCGAACACGGTGATGATCATGTGCTGGCCCATCAGCGGGGAGACTTGAATCACGGGCGCGGCCAGCACGCCCGCAAACGCGGCGAGCGCGACGCCGAAACCGTAGGTCAGCGTGATCATCAGCGGTACATTGATGCCGAACGCTTCGACGATCTTGGGGTTTTCGGTACCCGCGCGCAGATACGCGCCGAGCCGTGTCTTTTCGATGACGAACCAGGTGGCGAAGCACACGACGAGCGAGGCGAGCACCACCCAAGCCCGATAGTTGGGCAGATACATGAAGCCGACATTCGTCGCGCCGGCGAGCGCATCGGGGACATCGTAGGGCTGCCCCGACGAGCCGTAGATCGAGCGGAACACGCCTTCGACGACAAGCGTGAGCCCGAACGTCAGCAACAGCCCGTACAGGTGATCGAGGCGATAGAGCCAGCGCAGCATCGAGCGTTCGATGAGCACGCCGAACAGGCCGACGATGAGCGGCGCGAGCACGAGCATCGCCCAATACGGCACGCCGAAGTACACGAGGCCCATCCATGCGAGCATGGCGCCGAGCATGAACAATGCGCCGTGCGCGAAATTAATCACGTTGAGCATGCCGAAGATCACCGCCAGCCCGAGGCTCAGGATCGCATAGAACGATCCGTTGACGAGCCCGAGCAAAAGCTGACCCAGCATAGCCTGCAACGGAATGCCGAAGATATCCATCGAACCTGCCGTCAAAGAGAACAAGACGCGTGCTCAATGGCCGCGTGCTCACGCGCACGCGGCCATTGCATCACGATCACTTCCAAAGATCGCACTGGGTTTCGGCCTTGGTGCCGAACGCTTGATCGCCCGGAATCGTTGCCTTGAGGATGTAGTAGTCCCACGGCTTCTTCGATTCGGCCGGCGTCTTGACCTGGAACTGATACATATCGTGCAGCATCACGCCGTCGGGACGCACCGAGCCCTTCGCGTAGAAGTCGTCGATCGGCTGCTTGTGCAGTTGCGCCATCACCTTGTCGGGATCGGTCGAACCGACAGCCTTCACGGCATTCAGGTAATCCGTCGCCGCCGAATAGTCGGCCGCCTGCAGGCTCGAGGGCATCTTGCCCGTCTTCTTGAAGTACTTCTGCGCCCACGCGCGCGACTTCTCGTTCTGATCCCAGTACCAGCTGTCCGTGAGCAACAAGCCCTGCGCCGTCGATAGGCCCACGCTGTGCACGTCGTCGAGGAACATCAGCAGCGCGGCGATCTTCATCGTCTTCCCGATGCCGAATTCCTTCGCCGCCTTCAGCGAATTGACCGTATCGCCGCCCGCGTTCGCCAAGCCGAGCACTTGCGCCTTCGACGATTGCGCCTGCAGCAGGAATGAGGAGAAATCCGAGGCCGACAACGGGTGCAGCGAATTGCCGAGCACCTTGCCGCCGTTCGCCTCTACCACCTTCGCCGTGTTGCTCTCGAGCGATTTGCCGAACGCGTAATCGGCCGTCAAGAAGTACCAGCTCTTGAACCCTTGTTTGACGATCGCAGAACCGGTACCGCGTGCCAGCGCCGTCGTGTCATAGGCGTAGTGAATCGTATAGGGCGTGCACTGCTTGTTCGTGAGGGCATCGGTGCCCGCACCGATCGAGAAGTACGGACGCTTCTTCTCCTTGATCACGTCGTTCATCGCAAGGCCCGTCGCCGAGTTCGTCCCACCGATCAGCATGTCGAGGCCTTCGGTGTCGATCCACTTGCGCGCCGTGGATGCGGCGATGTCCGCCTTGTTCTGGTGATCTTGCGTGATCAGCTTGATCGGCATCCCATTGACCTTACCGCCGAAATCGTCGATGGCCATTTGGATCGCCGTCGCACCGCCCTTCCCGTCGATGTCCGCGTACAGGCCGGACTCATCGGTGATGAAACCAATCGTGACTTGATTTTCTGCCGCGGCAACGTGCTGCGCGGCGAGTGCGGCAGCGAGTGCGGTGCCGGTTAGTGCGAGAGTGCGAACAGCGTTTGCGAGCAACTTGGTCCTCATTCGAATCTCCTTCTTCGCTTATTGGTTGTGCGTGCAACTATTTTGTCATGCGTGAGAAGCGAGCGCTCGTTCACCATTCCCACGTGAGCGCACCCAAAGCCGCAACGTCCTACGTCCCAACCTCAAACACCGAGCAACTCGTGCAGTATCGGCATCTTGGCTTCGAGTTCGCTCGCGCCGAAACGCTCCACGATGCGGCCGTGCTCCATCACATAGAAGCGATCGGCCAGCGGCGCCGCGAAGCGGAAATTCTGTTCCACCATCACGATCGTGTAGCCGCGAGCCTTCAGTGCAAGGATCATGCGCGCAAGCGCCTGCACGATGACGGGCGCGAGGCCTTCGGAAATTTCGTCGAGCAGCAGCAGGTTCGCCCCCGTGCGCAAGATGCGCGCAACGGCCAGCATCTGCTGCTCGCCGCCCGAGAGCCGCGTGCCCTGGCTCATGCGGCGCTCTTTCAAATTCGGAAACATCTCGTAGATTTCGTCGAGCGACATGGCGTTGCCGCTCGCGCCCACCATCGGCGGCAACAGCAGATTCTCTTCGCACGAGAGACTCGAGAAGATCGCGCGTTCCTCTGGGCAATAGCCGACGCCGCAATGCGCGATCTTGTGCGTCGACATCTGAATCGTTTCGCGCTCGCCGATGCGTATCGAGCCCGTGCGCCGGCCCGTGAGTCCCATGATCGCGCGCAGCGTCGTCGTTCGCCCCGCGCCATTGCGGCCCAGCAAGGTCACGACTTCGCCGCGCGCCACATTCAGATCGACGCCGTGCAGAATATGCGATTCGCCGTACCACGCTTGCAGGCCCGTTATCGCCAATGCAGCGGGCGCGCCCGCGAGCGCTTGGCCCGTGTCGCTCACCGCGATGCTCTCGCCTGCCGTGTGATCCATCAGTGCGCCCCCGTCAACGCCGCTTCAGCACTGCCCATATAGGCTTGCATCACGAGCGGATTCTTCGACACCTCGGCATAGCTGCCTTCGGCGAGCACTTCGCCACGCTGCAAGACGGTGATCGTATCGGAGATGCCCGCGATCACGTTCATGTTGTGCTCGACCATCAGAATCGTGCGACCCGCCGATACCTTCTTGATCAATGCGGTCACGCGATCGACATCCTCGTGACCCATGCCTTGCGTCGGCTCGTCGAGCAGCATGAGCTCGGGCTCCATTGCGAGCGTCGTTGCGATTTCAAGCGCGCGCTTGCGTCCGTAGGAGAGTTCCACCGTGAGCGAATCGGCAAAATCGGTTAGGCCAACCTGCGCAAGCAGCTCGCGCGCGCGCTCATCGAGCCGATGCAGCGTGCGTTCGCTGCGCCAGAAGTGATAAGCCGTGCCCAGTGCGCGTTGCAATCCGATGCGCACGTTCTGCAAGACGGTCAAATGAGGAAAGACGGCTGAGATCTGAAACGAGCGGATGATGCCACGCCGCGCAATTTGGGCGGGGCGCTCGCGTGTGATATCAACGTTGTTGAAAACGATCTGTCCAGCGCTTGGCTCGAGAAACTTCGTGAGCAGGTTGAAGCAGGTCGTCTTGCCTGCGCCGTTGGGGCCGATCAACGCGTGGATCGAGCCGCGACGCACGCGCAGGTTCACACCGTTCACGGCTGTGAAGCCCTTGAACTCTTTGGTCAGCCCGCGCGTTTCGAGAATCGTATCGCCGAGAATCATGTCCCCTTCCGTGCGAAGTAAGGCGAAGCACTGCATTGGCACGCGCTTGTCGAGCGCGGCGCTTTCACCGACAGTACGCCCCCTGGTAACGGGACACCCGCCGCTTATGGCATGGTGCATCAATGCGGAGAGGTCGGCCCCGCCCCATGCGGCATCGCGCATTGTCTCGCCAATGATGCAGCGCAATCATTGGGATTTGCACTAGTGCTTAATTGCGCTGGCAAGTAAGTAGTGCTTGGTCGTGTCGATATGTCTAAGGTCGCTGCGACGTGTCGGTAGTTCGTACAGCTCTCGTCACGCATTGGTCACGATGGAAGCAGTCCCAACCTCTTGGGTTGGCGAAGTCTGTGCACGACGATCGGCGCGAATCATGTCGCTCGCGCGCTCGGCGATCATGAGCGTGGGCGAGTTCGTGTTGCCGGAGGTAATCGTCGGCATGATCGACGCATCGACGACGCGTAGCCCCGTCACGCCGAACACGCGCAGTCGGGCATCGACGACGGCACCCGGATCGTCGGCCGTACCCATGCGGCATGTGCCGACAGGATGAAAGATCGTCGTCCCGACCGCGCCGGCCGCTTGCATGAGTTCTTCTTCGGTCTGGTATTGCGGCCCGGGCAGGATTTCCTCGGGGGTGTAGCGAGCGAGTGCTGGGGCCAGCACGATGCGGCGCGTGAGCCGCAACGCATTGGCGGCCACGTGCCGATCGTAGTCGGTCGATAGATAGTTCGGCGCGATCATCGGTGGTGCGAGCGGATCGGGCGATTCGATATGGATACTGCCGCGCGAAGTCGGTCGCAAATGACACGCCGATGCGGTGAATGCGTTGAAGCGGTGCAGCGGCTCGCCGAAGCGATCGAGCGAGAGCGGCTGCACATGATATTGGATGTCGGGCCGCGTGATCGATGCGTCGTCCGCACACGATTTGGCGAAGGCCCCCAATTGCGACGGAGACATCGACATCGGCCCACTGCGCCACAACGCGTATTGCATGCCGATAAGCAGCTTGCCCCACCAATGCGCCGTCATCGTGTTGAGCGTGCGCACGCCGCGCACGCGGTACGCCATTCTCAACTGCAGATGATCTTGCAGGTTCTCGCCCACGCCGCGTGAATCGTGCACGACGTCGATCCCAAGCCGCTGCAGGCGTGCCCCATTGCCGATGCCCGACAGCTCGAGCAGTTGCGGCGAATTGACGGCGCCCGCCGCGAGCACGACTTCCGCTCGCGCACGCGCGACGAATTCGCGTCTATCCGCCGCGCCCGTGCCGCGGTAAATCACGCCCGTGCAGCGCTTGTTTTCGAATGTCAGCCGCCGCACTTGCGCGCCCGTGACGACCGTCAGGTTCGGACGCTCGAGCGCGGGACGCAGGAACGCCTTCGATGCATTCCAACGAACGCCGCGCTTTTGATTGACCTCGAAGTAACCGACGCCGTTGTTGTCGCCGCGATTGAAATCGTCGGTGGCCGGAATCCCCGCTTGCTGCGCGGCCTCCCGAAACGCTTCGAGTACCTGCCATTTGAGGCGCTGCTGTTCGACGCGCCATGGGCCGCCTTCACCGTGCCAGGTATCGGCACCGCCGTGATGATCTTCGCTGCGCTTGAACACAGGCAGCACGGCATCCCACGACCACGAGGAATCGCCGCTCACGCGTGCCCAATCGTCGTAATCCTCGCGTTGGCCGCGCATGTAGATCATGCCGTTGATCGACGAACTGCCGCCGAGTACGCGCCCGCGCGGATAGGAGAGCGAGCGGCCATTGAGGCCCGGCTCTTCGCGCGTGCGGTAGAGCCAGTCGGTGCGCGGGTTGCCGATGCAATAGAGATAGCCGACGGGGACGTGAATCCAGCGGTAGTCGTCCTTGCCGCCCGCCTCGATCAGCAGCACGCTGATATTTGCGTCTTCGCTGAGCCGGTTCGCGAGCACGCAGCCTGCCGTGCCCGCTCCGACGATCACATAATCGAACTCGCCTTCGACAATCGTTTCGCTGGTCATCGCGCGCACCGCCCGGCATCGAATGAATGGGAACGGCCGGCATACCGAGCAACACATCCGCCTGGCACCGGTCCGCTGCAACGAAGCGTACGCGCCAATGTGGCCCGCGATCCAATGAGTTCTACTCAACTGCGATATAAGGCGCGCTAATATCGCCGTCATGGACCTCACATTGCTTCGCGCCTTCGTTACGGTGGCGCACGTCGGCAATCTCACGCGCGCGGCCGCCCAGCTTCATCTCACGCAGCCGGCCGTCAGCTTGCAGATCAAGAACCTGCAAGAGACGCTGGGCGTGGCGCTATTTGTGCGCGCGTCGCACGGACTCGTGCTGACTCGCGACGGTCAAGCGCTGTTGCCGCACGCCGAGCGGGCGCTCGCGGCGGCGGGCGACGTCGAACGCGCGGCGGCTGCTCTGCGCCAAGAAGTGCGTGGACGTTTGCGCATCGGCACCATCCTCGATCCGTCATTTCTACGGCTCGGCGGATTTCTCAAGCAACTCGTGGAAACGTACCCGCAGATTCAAACGGCATTGCGTCACGGCATGTCGGGGTGGGTGGCCGAACAGGTGCGCGCGCAAGCGCTCGACGTCGGGTATTACATCGGCCAGCCGGTCGATGATGGCATCCCGGATGGTCTCTTTCACGCGGCGACGCTGACGCGCTTTCAGTACCGGGTGCTCGCTCCCGCTGGTTGGAAAGACCGCGTCGGCCGCGCGCCCGATTGGCGTACGCTCGCCACGCTGCCGTGGATTTGGACGCCGCCCGCTTCCGCACATCACCGGATGCTCACGCGTGTGTTTGCCGAAGCGGGGGCGGAGCCGGTGAAAGTGGCGGAAGTCGATCAGGAGACGTCGATGCTCGATCTCGTTAAGTCAGGGGTGGGCCTTACGCTCGCGCGCGACTCGATTGCCATCGAGCAAGCGCACATGCATGCGCTGACGATTGTGGAGGGCGTGACGGTGTCGACGGAGTTGACGTTTGTCGCATTGGCCGCGCGCAGGGATGAACCGGCGATCGCTGCGGCGTTCAAGCTTATTGAAGCGCAGTGGGCGGCTTGATCGACCCATCAGCGTGTCCGCGCGAGAATCGATTCACTTGCAGCGGGTCACGCAGCGCTATGATGCCGTCGCCGGGTATTCCACTTTCTTTTTATTTTCACCAATAGCCGCATCAACAACTTGAATTCGAATTTTCCCTGTAAAGCCATCGAAGATCTCCCCGTATCCTACCGCTCATCCCACGCATCGGTGTACTTGATGTTTCCATCCGTGTAATGCCAAGTGATACGCTCATACAGATAGCGTCGGGTTGGGGTTCTCTGAACGTCCCCGGCCACCAAGCGAAGTGCGAAAACTATCACGTCGCAAATCCGTCTCTAATCGGCTCGAGACGAAAATCAGACGATTCCTAGCTTGTCCATTGCGAAAGCGGATGTGTACTCCTCGGCGCGGGGGCAGCGCTGTAATCGCACGGTACCCGCCTCTCGAACCGTGATACGCTCTACCGGCATCCGCACGCCCTTCTGCTCGACGTGCTTATTGTTTCTCTTCCCGCCTTCCCCGTTGTTCATTGCGTCAAGCGACGAATGCAGCCTTCGATACGGCCGCATCGCAGCAACCGATTGCCATGCTAGATCGGTTGATCGCCTCAGCATCAGTTGGCCGACGCGGTAGGCGCCCCCTCACTTCACGTTTCGATAGGAGCTCGACATGGCACGCAATATTGAACTCAAGGCGCGCGCCCGCGAATTCGACGACTTGCTAGAGCGCGCAGCCGCGCTTTCGGACGACGCGCCCCTCATCTTTCGTCAACGGGATTTCTTCTACGACGTGCCGCGCGGGCGCCTAAAACTGCGTCAATTCGACGATGGCACACCGTCCGAACTGATCTTCTATCAACGCGACGATCGCGACGGGCCTAAGGCGTCGTACTACACGCGCAGCCCCGTGACGAATCCCGATGCGATGCATGCGCTGCTGGCTCAAGCGCTTACTACGCGAGGCATCGTCACGAAGGAGCGCCATGTCTACCTTGTCGGACGCACGCGCATTCATCTTGATCGCGTCGATGAGCTCGGCGATTTCATCGAATTGGAGGTGGTGCTCGCCCCGGACGACGACGAACAAGAGGGCGCGGCCGAAGCGCATGAACTGTTCATGAAGCTCGGGGTGTCGCAAACGGATCTCGTGGCCGTGGCCTATGTCGATTTGCTCAACGATAGCCTCGGCGGCCGCGCCGCTTAATGATCCAACCCAACGTTTTAGTGACGGCTCGAAGGCGCTGCAACGTTTACGCGGGCGCCGCCCCGGGCGAAAGATGATCGAGCGGAAGCGGCCCATTGCGCTTGAACGTCGTGAGCACGATATTCGAGCGCACGCTGTCGACACCCGGCACCCGCATCAGCTTTTTCATGACGAACGAGGACAGCGCGTTCAGATCGGGCGCGACGATGCGCAGCAGGTAATCGGCATCGCCCACCACCGCATGGCATTCGAGCACTTCGGGCAGCACGTCGATTTGCTGCTGAAACTGCTCGACGATCGAATCGCCATGGTGCTTGAGCTTTAGGCTCGTAAAGGCCGTTACGCCGAGCCCGAGCTTTTCGGGCCGTAGAACGACGCGATAGCCGTCAATGACACCGAGCGTTTCGAGCCGCTGCAGGCGCCGCCCAATCTGCGAGGGCGAGAGTGGTACCCGCTCGCCAAGCTGTTGATGCGTTGCCCGGCCGAAGCGCTGTAGCACCTCTAGCAAGGCCAAATCGAAATGGTCCAGTTCCAGCATGAAAAAATCCCGCATAAAAATGTCGACTAACGCTTGATTATCGCATAGAAGAACATTCACACGAGGAAATCGCGTCCCTTCCGCATATCACCCGCACTACACTTGCATCAGAGAAATCATCGATGCAGGTATTAGCCCATGTCCGTCACCGCCGCCCTCCGGGACCAGTTCGACGCCGGTCTCGTCGCTCGCGACGATTTCACGATCGACCAGCCGCTCGAACGTTACGCCGATGTAGACCACGCCGTGTGGGCGCATTTATATGCGCGCCAAGCATCAATGCTTGACGGCCGCGTGTGCGGCGAGTTTCTTGCCGGGCTCGCCGAACTCGATTTGCCGACGCAACACGTACCGTCGTTTTCCGTACTCAATCGCCGGTTGCGCGCCGCCACGGGTTTCGAGATCGTTGCAGTACCCGGCCTCGTGCCTGATCGCGTGTTCTTCGAACACCTCGCGCACCGTCGTTTTCCCGTGACGTGGTGGATGCGTCGCCCCGATCAGCTCGACTACCTGCAAGAGCCCGACTGCTTTCACGATCTATTCGGCCACGTGCCGCTGTTGATCGATCCGGTCTTTGCCGGCTATATGCAGGCGTATGGCCGAGCCGCCCTCGCGTTTGCCGACGATCCGCGCTTGCTGCCGCTTTTCGCGCGGCTGTACTGGTACACCGTCGAATTCGGCCTGATGCGCGATGCGGCCAGTCCGAACGGCGTGCGCATCTATGGAGCCGGCATCGTCTCGAGCAAAAGCGAGACGCTGTACAGTCAGCACAGCGACAGTCCGAATCGGATCGGCTTTTCGCTCGAGCGCGTGTTGCGCACGCGGTATCGCATCGACACGTTCCAAAAGACTTATTTCGTCATCGACGAATTTCGCCAGCTCTTCGACATCGCGCGAACCGATCTCGCCGCGCTCGTGTCGAAGTACGCCGACTCTCCCGCATTCGAAGCGGGAGACGTGCTATCGGACGACATCGTCATCACGCGCGGCACCGGCGAGGGATGGGCAAGCGAAGGCGATGTCTAATCGAGCGTCGCCGTCCCAATTGTGAAAAAATGGCCGAGCCGGCATGCGGTGCGCGCAATGGGTGCGCTCCTATCGGGTCCATCCCCTGCCCTGACCAAATTGAGAGGAGGTGAAGCAATGATTCACAAACTGACTTCGGAGGAACGCGCGACGCAGCTTTCCCAGCTAAGCGGCTGGCAAGCGGTCGCGGGCCGCGATGCCATCCATCGTCAATTCAAATTCGCCGATTTCAATGAAGCGTTCGGCTTCATGACACGTGTCGCCATCAAAGCGCAGGAAATGAACCATCACCCCGAGTGGTTCAACGTCTACCACACGGTGGACATCACGCTGACCACCCACGACGCCCAGGGCGTGACCGAACGCGACATCGCGTTGGCGAAATTCATCGAAGACGCCGCCAAAAGCCTGCGTGGCTAAGCCGCATGCGTGGCCTAAAAATCCGGGCGCTAAGCGCCCAAGGCCCGCACATAGGCATCCCACGCATCGCGGGCGGCCTTCTCTAGTCCGTCAGACGATACGGTCGCCCGACGCTGTACAATCATCAGCGCATACGGCTTGGATAGTGCGCTGGCCTCCTTGCACAAGCTGAGTTCGTCGCCGCTCGCAGGCGAGCGGGCGCGCCAAAAGTTGATCGCGGCTTCCAGTTCGTTGATCGTTATCTCGGACATATTCGTGATCGTTGGGCGAGCGCCGGGGCTTGACTTGCGGCGGCACGCTTTGCTGTATGGCGAAAGCATCGCCGGTCGGCGTGCTAGAAACGCGTAATTTATTGTACTTGAGCGAATTCCATGCGACTCCTTCTGATCGAAGACGACCGCCCAATCGCGCGCGGCATCCAAAGCAGCCTCGAACAAGCCGGGTTCACCGTCGACATGGTTCATGACGGCATCTTTGCTGAGCAGGCCCTCACGCAAAACCGCCATGAACTTGTCATTCTCGATCTCGGCCTGCCCGGCATCGACGGCATGACGCTGCTCTCGCGCTTTCGGCAGTCGAACCGTCACACGCCCGTGATCGTGCTCACGGCTCGCGACGAGTTGAACGATCGCGTGCAAGGACTCAACGCCGGTGCCGACGACTACATGCTCAAGCCGTTCGAGCCCGCCGAACTCGAAGCCCGCATTCGCGCCGTTATGCGCCGCAGCGGCCCGCACAGCGACATTCCGCGTCCCGAGGTATCGCTCGGCGGCGTTCGTCTGTCGGGTGTCGATCGCCGCATCTTCAACGACGACAAGCCGCTCGAGCTGTCGCCGCGCGAGTTCGCGGTGCTCGAGATGCTGCTGCTGCGTCATGGCCGCGTCGTCAGCAAAGCACAATTGCAGGACCATCTGACGCACTTCGGCGGCGATCTCGGCGATACGGCCATCGAAGTCTACGTGCATCGCGTCCGCAAAAAGCTCGAGAGCTGCCGCGTCGAAATCGTGACGGTACGCGGCTTCGGCTATCTGCTGCAGGAAATCCGCCAAGCGTCGTGACGTTTGTGCGGGTGCGGGGCCGTCGGCACCTGCCGGCCGGCCTCGCACATCGCAACCGGCAGCGCATCAATTGCCTTCCCTTTCCCGTCCGACACAACCGATCGCCATGCAGCACGCCGCCGCGACCAGCTTGCGCCGCTCGCTTCTGCGACGACTCGCCGGGCCGCTGTCCCTCCTCGCGCTGATGAGCGGACTCATCGCCTATTGGCTCGCCTGGCAATACACGCAGCACGTCATCGACCGCTCGTTGGCAGAGTTGTCGACGGCGATTTCGAAGCAGATCCAAATCGCCGGTCCCGATGCGCGCTCGACGGTAGCGCCGCTTGCCGCGGCGATGTTTTCCGATCCCGGCGATCAGCTCATTTACCGCATCAGCGACGGCGAGCACGAGATCGCAGGAGAAAGCGAGTTGCCGCTGTTCGGCACACGCGCGCGCGAACAGCGCGCCGCGAACGTATTCGACGCGCAAGTCCAAGGTATGCATGTGCGCGTGGCACAGGTGCGCGTGCCACAGGCTGTCGGTAATCCGATCATCGTCGAAGTCGCGCAGCCGCTGCGGCACCGCTATCGGATCGCGGCCGAGTTTCTCGTCGCGATCATGATGCCGTTGCTGCTCCTGCTATTCGCAGGCTGGGGCATCGTTTGGCGCGTGGTCAACCAGGAACTCAATCCTTTGACCGTGCTGGCCGATTCGCTGAACCGGCAAACGCACACGTCACTCGAACCCATCGACGAAACCTACGTGCCGATGGAAATTCAGCCGCTGACGAGCGCGATGAACGCATTGCTCGCGCGGCTGAAAACGGCAGTCGATGCGCAGCGCAAATTCATCGCCGATGCAGCTCATCAGCTGCGTACGCCGCTCACCGCAGTCAAGCTGCACGCGGAACAAGCGGCGAACGCGCGCGATGCGAACCAGACGCTCGCTGCCGTGCGTGAGCTGCGCGGCGCAGCCGATCGCGCGGTACGGCTTTCCAATCAATTGCTGTCGTTGGCCCGGGCCGAACCGGGCGCCCAAACGGCGCGCTTCGCGGAACTCGATATCGCCGCGCTCGCGTTCGAAACCGGTGCCGAATGGGTTCCGCGAGCCTTGGCTGCGCACGTCGATCTAGGCTTCCAGCGCTTGGATGGACCCTCGAACGACAAACCGCTCGTCGTGCGCGGCAGCGCCGTGCTGCTGCGCGAGGTCATTGCGAATCTGGTCGACAATGCGCTCAAGTATCTACCTTCGGTCAGACCGAACGGGGCTAACGTCACCGTCAGCGTGTCCGAAACGATCGATGAGCACGGCGTGCAATCGGCCGAAATCGCCGTCGAGGACAACGGCTCGGGCGTGCCGCCGAGTTTGCAGTCAGATCTGTTCAAACGATTCTTCCGCGGCGATCGCGGAGACACGGATGATCCGAGTGTCGAAGCCGGCGCGGGGCTTGGTCTAGCGATCGTGCAAGACATCATGAATCTGCACGGCGGCAGCGTGCGCTATGAAGATGCGGCGGGCGGCGGAGCTCGATTCGTGCTGCGCATACCGCTCATGATTTCCGCGCGAGCGGAGCAAGCCGCGGGGCAGAGCTCGCCCGCCTCCGCGCATGCCCCGCTCAGCGGGCTTTGATGCTGACGGTGGTTCAGCGCTTGCCTCTTACTGTGCTTTAAGCCTTACCGTTCTTGGCGCTGCGCTTGGGGGCGAGCATCGTGCCTCGGCACTTGCGTGCCCCGCACCGGCAAGCGTATTCGTCCCTGAGCTTTTTGGTTTGACGCGCATCGATAACGAGGCCGTAGTCGTAAAACAGCTCCTCGTCGGCTGCGATATCGCGCAGCGCGTGAATGAACACGCGCCCGTCGACTTCTTCCGCCTCGCAATTGGGCGCGCACGAATGGTTGATCCACCGTGCGCTGTTACCGTTCACCTTTCCGTCGATGACCCGGCCGTCCTCTAGCGCGAAGTAGAACGTGTGATTCGGATCGTTGGGATTGTGCGGGTGTCGCCGCAACGCTTCCTTCCATGAGATTCGCTCACCCTTGTACTCCAGCAGACGCTTGCCCGCCTTCAACGGCACGGCGGCAAAGACGCCCTTGCCATGCACGCCGGACTCGCGCACGACCAACTTGCGTGAACTCATCGATAAATCCTCAGATAAGCTTTAGTACCGCATGTCAGCGGCATTGCGTTTTCGATCGCGGGATGGAAAACGCGGCGCCCATTAGGCGCCGCGAGAGGCGATGACGTCATGAACGTCACAAAGCGCCAATCGTACACGGGGAGGGTAGTTTCGTTCAACGTCGTCGTGCGTATTCGTGCTTTCCTGCAGAGGGCGGATCACCCAACGCACGAAACGATTGCCAAGAATTTCAGGATGCCGTTGAAACGTCCGAGCCCCCAGGCGAAGGCTGGATTGTCGTGGAGCGGTGGACGCGAGCCGGGACGCACCCCACCGATTACGCGGCGCTTTGCGCGAAGATCTTCCAGATCTTCTTTTGCGTGAGGGAGTCCGCCTCTTCGTGCACCGGGCAATCGAGCCGCAATTGACCGTCGCCCATCGACAGCTTCAGCGCCTCGCAACGATGAGCCGCCTTCTTCGGGCTCTTGCTGACCTCGAAATGCTTACAGGTGACGCACATGCGATGCGCGGGGATGTCGCCTTGCACTTCCAATTGGCGAATCATCTTGATCATCGTGCGGTAGAAAACCGCTTGCTCCTCGCCACGCAGCGTGCCGATCGCTTCCGACAAAAAATCGGGCCACTGTTGCGCACGCTTGGCTGCCGTACGGCCGCGCGATGTGAGCTTGACGGCCAGCGCCCGGCCGTCTTCGGTCGTACGACGCTTCTCGATCAGCCCTTTCGCTTCGAGCGTACTGACCGCATCGCTCGTCGTGGCCGCCGTGAGCGCCGTTTCGCGAGCGATGTCGCCGAGGCGCAACGGATTCTTGCGCTGCATCAGCAACACGAGAATCTCACCCTGCGTAGGCGTGAGCCCAGCGCTTTCAGCCCACTCCCACGCCTGGCTGCGCATCGCCGTGCTTAAGCGTAGCAAGCTGTGGGTCACGCGCCCGGTCGCCTGCTCTCCGTATACACCTTCGCTCATAGTCTTTGTTCGCTATTTCGCAATTGACAGCATGCCGCTGCTGATTCGGTTGCCTGCTCGCGCCTGCCTCGCGGCGCCCCGGCAGCCCCGTGGAACGGCACGCCTTCCCGCCCTGCGTACCGATTTTACTATTTCAGAAGCGCCCCACCCGCGCCCCATGCGAAGGATCCGTCTTCGCAAAAGCGGCCGCCACGGCTAGCGGCGAGCGCATGTCTTTGGCGCCGATGCGAGTGATGGGTGCAGCGGTCGACACGGCGGACGCGCCATTTTAAGCGACGGGGAAAAATAGTACAGCTAAGTTATTCAAGGGACCTTGTGGGTAAGTCGTGTATAACGAGTCGCGGCGATTGTGCGTCATTTCTGGATAAGTCGGATCAAATTGAAATGCCGCTTGAGTTGTCCTCGCCTCATGTTTGTTGCACAGGCGAGAACCACGCGGTTATCGTTCGCGTAGGTGGTTGAAGCGTCGGCGGAAATTCGAGTTTTCCACAGACGCCGCAGCCCCTTGTTAACTACTACTACAAATGTATACGTTGTTAACCTAAAAACCTAAACCCCGCGCCATCGGATGCACTGCTGACGAACCGCTTCGTGCAGCGACTTCTCTTTTGCGACGACGCCGCGCACCCAGGTCGCATCGTTAGCTCGCCCTTGGGCGATGTTCGCAATTTCGCGCAAGGCGCTTAATGACCCGAGCGCATCGCCATGCGGCTCTATTACGCGAAGCGTTTCCAGGATGTCTTCGAATATCGGGCGGCGTTCGCCCGTCTGCGGATTGATGCACGTCCCGCCAAGCCCGAACCGGCAGGCTTCGAACCGGTTGAACGTGTAGACCAGGTAATCGTCTTCCTTTGGCACGAACGGCCGATCGACGAGCAGATGCCGCGCAAGCGTTTGGATGTAGCAAGCGATGGCGGCCGCGCGATCCACGGTGAGCGGCGTGTCCATCACGCGCACTTCGATCGTGCCAAATCCGGGCTTGGGCCGAATGTCCCAGTAAAAATCCTTCATGCTGTCGACGACACCGGTCGCCACCATCTTCGAAAAATATTCTTCGAAGCCGCCCCATGTCAGCACGAAAGGCGCGCGCCCCGACAACGGGAACGCGAACACGGAGTTCAGCCGTGCGGAATGAAAGCCCGTGTCGACACCCTGGACATACGGAGAGGACGCCGAAAGCGCGATGAAGTGCGGAATGAACCGCGACATCGCATGCAGCAGGAACAGCGCGCTGTCCGGGTCGGGGCAGCCGATATGCACGTGTTGACCGAAGACGGTGAACTGCTTGGCTAGGTAGCCGTAAAGCTCGGATAGATATTGAAAGCGCGGCGCATCGTAGATTTGCCGCTCGCTCCATTGCTGGAACGCATGCGTGCCGCCGCCGGCGAGACCGACGTTCAATTGATCGGCAGCCGATACGAGCGTGTCGCGCAGCGAGCGCAACTGCGCGAGCGCTTCCTCGTGCGAATTGCAGATGCCCGTCGACAGCTCGATCATGCTCTCGGTGATTTCAGGCGTGATGTTGCCGGGGATCTTCTGATCCTTCACGAGCCGCATAAGATCGGAGGCGGCTCTCGTCAGATCGTAGTTATGCGTGTTGACGACCTGGATCTCGAGTTCGACGCCGAACGTGAACGGTTTGGAATTGATGAACGGTTCAAGTGCCATGATGTTTTCCTTAGCCCTGGGCCACTCGGCCTTGCGAGCCGCTTTTAAGCGCGCCGCTCGCCCACAAGCGCGAGCGAGCGGTAGACGAGCCAAGGCCCGACGAGTTGCAAAACGACGATCGAACACATGACGACGGCACGCAGCGTCGGATCGAAGTTCGGGTACAGCGAATAGGTGTCGTCGACGAGCAGATAGGCGAGCGCCGACATCGGCGAGAGGGACAAGCCGAGCGCCACGCCCTGCTTCAAGCCGATGCCGCTCGGCTTCGCGAACGCGAGTACGCCGACGAGCTTGGCGATGAAGCGCGCCACGATCAGCAGGAGCGCCGCCACGCCGCCTAGCGCGATGTCGTGCCATTCGAACCCAGCCAGCGTGAGGACGAACAAGATCACCGTGAGCAACCAGCCCGCCGTCCCGAAATGTTCGGGCCACAGCTGCGGCTTCGCTTCGACATTCTTCACGATGATGCCGGCCGCGAGCAGACTCAGAATCGTCGACAGACTGAACAGATGAGCGAGGGCGATCGCAAGCAGCACTAGGCCGAACAGCGCGACGAACGAATGCTCGTCCTGCACTTGCATCGTTCGATAGAAAATCGTGCAGGCCTTCGCGAGCAGGAAGGCGAGCACAAGCGATCCGACGAGCAGATAGAGCGGCTGGACGATCGTCGCAACGACATTGCCGTAGACCTCCTGGTGCAGCCAGCCGGAGGCGATTTTCTCGATGACGACCGCATACATGCTGTTGAGCGCCGTCAGAGTGAGCAGGCGCTGCGTGACTTGTCCCTCCGCACGCAGCTCGGTCTTGAGCTGGATCACCATTGCCGGCGAGGTCGACATGGCGATGGCGGCGATGACCGTGGCAACCGCGGCGCTGATGTGAGCGAACAGCAGCGCGAGCAAGACGAGCACGAACGTCAGCGAGGCCTCCGCCAAGCTCGACGCCACGAGCCACGGGTTGCGCCGGATCCAGCGCAAGTCGAGCCGGCCGCCGAGCTCGAACAGCAGCAGGCCAAGCGCCACATCGAGCAGCAAGCGCAGGGTGCCGCTCGCGCCGGCGTCGATCGATCCGAACCCTGAGGCTGCGGCGACCAGGCCGATGACGGCATAGCCCGTGATGCGCGGCAGGCGCCAGGAGCGGTAGCAAAGCTCGCCCAGCAGGCCGGCGACGAGTAGCGCGAGCCCGGCCCAAAAGACTGCGTCCGGCACGAATGGCCAGTGCGGAAGAAAAGAAAACGCCGATTTCATCTGATAGCTGCTCCTTTACGAAAACGTCAAGCAGGGCGGTTCGCCTGCTTGTGGTCTGTTTCTCGTGGTTTGCTTGTCCGGTCTTAGGGCGATTGTGCCGCGACGTGGACGGAAAAAGGTTTGCCCCGACAGTTCGGCGGCAGCCGGGCGTGGCAACGACCGAACGTGCCGGATTCGAGGCGCGACGCCGAGCGCTCAGACAGAGCGCGGCGCGTGCCCGGCAGGGCCCATGAGCAACGGCGATGACTGCCGCCGGCTCACGGCCGGCCGAGCGAAGACATCGCCTCGATTGGCGCAGTGCGTGAGCGATGGGCCCTCATGCAATTTGTGCAAGAGGACGGCCGATTGTGCCATAGCTTGCCTCCAAAACGCGCGATTCCTCATCCATTTGCATTCATCGCGGTACAAACGACATGCAATTTCGTATTGCGGAGAAAAAATGGCCGATTTCTGCTTGCTTTTCGTTGCAGCGTAGAGGCTTCGATTCAGATAGGCAACGAACGAAGTCTTCACATTGCGTTTCGGATTGCTTGGACAGTTGGAGCGGCGAGGCGTGCGCGGCCCGCTAGGGTTTACTTGTTTACGTATGTATACGTAGTAGTAGTTAACAAGGGGCGGCCAAACCTGTGTAAAACCGCGGTTTACCGAAATGGATCAACGCGTTGCCGAACGCATAACCGCAGGTGCAGCATGTGCGGACTCGCAGGGCTTCAAGGAATAACTTTGGACCTCTCGCACGCGGTCGCTAAGTTGTCCAGAAAGCGTCCACATCGGACGCACACGAATTTCGCCGTTGTTTCGCGTGCTTATCCACACCCTCCGGTGGATAACGTGACTCGATGAGCAGGCGGCCCCGTCGGCGCTCAGGCGAGAATGGCGGCGTTACTGTGAATCGACGCTGCCTTGGCGCAATGCGCGCAGCAGGTGGCGAGCCGGATCCAGCGCTTCGGCCAGATCGCGTTCGATCGGCCAGGGCTCTCCTTCCAGTTGCGAGGCGACAAGTTCCGCACCAAGCGACGCCCATACAAGCCCGCGCGAGCCAAACGCGAAGCTGCCGTACAGCCCCGGTAAGCGCGGTAGGTCGAGCGGCCAGGCGCCGCGTAGCGATGCCGCCTGACGCTCGCACGCGGCTTCGTCCGCGAGCGCGCCGATCATCGGCAGACGGTCGCTGGTCACGCAGCGAAAGGCCACGCGCCCGTTCAGCGCCGCAGGATCGATGCCGGCGTGCCCGTGCGCTTGATCGAAGTCGGGAAGCAGGCGGCCGAGTCTGGCTAGGTTCTCGGCGTGGCTCTCGACGCGTAAATCGTCGCCTTCGTCGTCGATGTCGTAGGTCGCGCCCGTCACCAAGCCGTCCGCGAGCGGAATGGCGTAGCCGTCGCCGATCACCGGCAGGCGCAAAGAAGGCATGCTGGCGGGGGGCAAGCGCGTCAATTGGCCGCGCACGATGCGCGTCGGTGCATACTTCAGACCCGCCAGGCGAGCCGCATCTCGAGCGTTCGCGAAGATAACGACGCTCGAGTGCGCGATCACTTCATTGTTCGCGCCGAGCACGGTCCAAGCCTCGCCGTCGCGCTCGATGCGTTCGGCCGCGACGCCGGTGCGCCAAACGAGCGCATCGCCCGCGCCCGCGCACTGCGCCGCACAAAGCGCGGCCGGATCGAGCGAGCCCCCTTGCGGATACACCCATCCGCTGCGCGCGACGCGAACGCCAGCCGCGGCTAGCGCTTGCTCGCCCGACACGGCGCGCACGAACTCGGGTGGGTAACCGAACGATTCGATCGCCTGCGCGAGCGCGCGTGCCTCGCCGTCGTCGTCCGCGAGTTGCAGCAGGCCTTGACTCGTACGCGCAAACACATGGCCGGCGCGCTCGAGTGCTTGCCAACGTCCGAGTGCGTATAGAAAGCCGGCGCGGGTGATTTTCGACGCCACGTTATCGTCGCGTGCCAGCAAAGGATGGAAAACGCCTGCCGGGTTGCCCGACGCCTCGTAGCCGGCGCCGCCGTGACGCTCGACGAGCGTGACGCGCCAGCCTCGGGCGGCGAGCCTATCGACGAGCGCGCAGCCGGCCAAGCCCGCGCCGATCACGATCGCATGGCGCTCGCCCGTGGCGAACGGTAACGGCGGCGTGTGACGGCGCACGCGCCAGCGTGGCGCGAATCGGCCGACGAGCATCGTGCGCTTGCCCGCGAAGCCGTCCGTTTTCGTGCATTCGAATCCGGCTTCGGCCAAGCCCCGCCGGACGTGTCCGGCGCACGTGTAGGTAGCGACCGTAGCGCCCTCGCCGGCTACGCGAGCCAGTGCCTTGAAGATGGCCGGCGACCAGAAATCGGGGTTCTTGGCCGGGGAAAAGCCATCGAGATAAAAAGCGTCGGCGCGTAGCCATAGCCGCGGCGCCAGCTCGAACGCGTCGCCGAAAGCCAGTGTCAGCGTCACGCGCCCGCCTTCGAATTCGAGTCGATGAAAACCTGGCGTGTGCATCGGCCAAGCTTGTATCAATTGCTCGGAAAGCTCGGCGGTCGATGTGTCGTCGATCAAGCGCGCGTGCAGTGCCCGCAGATCGGCCGCATTGAAAGGGTGTTTGTCGATAGAGACGAACGCGAGCCGATCGCAGCGGCTCGGGTCGGCGCGCCAGGCCTTCCAGGTCGCAAGAAAGTTGCGCCCGATGCCGAAGCCGGTCTCGAGGACGGTGAAGAGTCGGCGCGTGCGCCAGCGCTCCGGCAGGCCGTTTCCGCGCAGAAAAACATGTTCCGCCTGGGCAAAAGCGCCGGCGGCGCTGTGATAAATGTCGTCGTACGCGGGGGAAAACGGCGTACCGTCGTCGCGAAAAGCCAAGATGGCGGGAATCAGCTTTGAACTCATCGGCAAGCGGAAACTGTGGGAACAGCGCGCATGTGGACGTCAGGGGCAACCCTAACCGACTCGCCGCGCAGACGCCAATAAGCGGCAAACCCGCGCCGGGCAAGGCTTTGCAAGCGTTGGCAAAATCCAACGACATAGGGGCGCAACGTCGAGAAGCCCTTGGCATCAAGGGTTCGCGAGGACGACAATGCTCAAACCCAGCGCCGACAAGGCTCCCAAGCGCTAAATTCTTTGAAAGCCTTGCCGTTATTGGGTTTGCGCTGAGCTATCATAGCAAGCGCCGCAAGGACGTGACGCCAGGGGGTTCAGCGCGACCGAGCGGCGCACGCTTCGCCACCGCTACTCGACGGCACAGCTTGCGTACGTATGATTCGGCGCGTTTTGCGCTGTCCGTGCCACTTCAATCTGATAAAGAGGAACGTTAATGAACAAACAGGAACTGATCGACGCCGTCGCAGGGCAGACGGGCGCCAGCAAGGCTCAAACCGGCGAAACGCTCGACACGCTGCTCGAAGTGATCAAGAAGGCCGTGTCCAAGGGCGACGCGGTCCAGCTGATTGGCTTTGGCAGCTTCGGCTCCGGCAAGCGCGCAGCGCGCACGGGCCGCAACCCGAAGACGGGCGAGACCATCAAGATCGCGGCAGCCAAGACGGTCAAGTTCACGGCTGGCAAGGCGTTCAAGGATGCCGTCAACAAGCGCTAAGCCAGTGGCGGCCCAACGAGGCCCCGCTTGACGCGTTGTCGACACCCGCCTCAGGCGGGTTTTTTTTGTCCGCGTTGACCGCTTTATGCCGTACAGACGGCGCCCGGCGCCGTGCTTTTCGCGCAGGCTTAGTGGACGATTTGTCCTTCGTCGTCGCCTTCGTGATCGTCGGCGCCGAGGTCCCATGCCGGGAAGGGGTCGGGCATGCTCGCCCAAACAAGCGGGCCGCGCGCGTATTCATCCTCGTTCAAAAGACAAGCGTCGAACTTGGCGCGCCAGCGCTTGGCATCGAGCGCGACGCCGATCAACACGAGTTCCTGGCGGCGGTCGCCGATGGTCGGATCGTCGCTCGCGCCAAACCAATCCGCTGCGATTTCAGCGGCGAGTTCATCATCGGCCGGCCATTCGTCGCGCGGCTGAGCGGCCCACCACATGCCCGCTGGTCCGTGGCGGCAGACGCCTCCCGCTTGCGAGAGCGAGCCAGCAACGTCGTTGCGCGTCGCGAGCCAGAAAAACCCCTTGCTGCGTAGCACGCCTTGCCATTCCTCGTGCAGCAGCGTCCATAGCCGCTCGGCGTGGAATGGGCGGCGCGCGCGGTAAACGAAGCTGCCGATGCCATATCGATCGGCTTCGCTGACGTGCGAATGGCTCGCATGCCCCGGGTGAGCGGGCTCGTGGCCATCATCGTGATGGTGATCGTGGTCATGTTCGAGCGACACGAGCCAGCCCGGGGCGCTCTCCGCTTGCTCGAAGTCGAAGCGCTTTGTATCGATGACTTCGGAAGGCGGCACCTCGCCGAAGCGGCTGACGACTTGGACCGCGCGCGGATTGAGCTGCGCGAGGATCCGCTGGAGCTTCGCAAGCGCGTCGGCATCGACGAGGTCTGCCTTATTCACGACGAGCACGTCGCAAAACTCGATTTGGTCGATCAACAGCTCGACGATGGTGCGATCGTCGCCTTCGCTGGCGGCGAGCCCGCGCTCTGCTAGCCCTTCGGCCGACGCGTAATCGCGCAGGAAATTGAACGCATCGACGACTGTCACCATCGTGTCGAGCCGCGCGATGTCAGCCAGCGTATGGCCTTCGTCGTCGGTGAACGCGAACGTTTCGGCGATCGGCATCGGCTCCGCAATGCCCGTCGATTCGATCAGAATCGCATCGAAGCGGCCTTCCTTCGCGAGCCGGCTGATTTCTTCGAGCAGGTCATCGCGCAGCGTGCAGCAGATGCAGCCGTTCGATAGCTCGACGAGACGTTCCTCGACGTGCGAGAGCGATGCGGTATCTCTGACGAGCGAGGCGTCGATGTTCACGGCCGCGAGATCGTTGACGATGACGGCGACGCGCAGGCCGGCGCGGTTTGCGAGGATGTGGTTGAGCAGCGTGGTCTTGCCCGCTCCGAGAAAACCGGAGAGCACGGTGACGGGCACAGGTGGGTGGTTCATTGCAGTCGACATCGGATGAGGCGATGGCGCGAAGCGCCGTCGCGGAAAGGGCGTAGGGAGCATTGTGCACCAAACGCGCGCGTCTCATCCCAGGCGCGCGGCCCCATCGCTGTCAGCGCTGTGCTTGCAGCAGCTTCCACTGCGTGAGGATGTCGATGATCTGATGCGCGTAGTGATCGCGAAGCGACGGCGTTTCGGAGTGATACGCGCCGACGGCCGCCCAGCTGTTGCCGTACTTGTTCATCTTCTGCCGAAGGTGCCAAGCCGCGATGTAGACGCTTTTGCACGGCTCCATCAGCGTGTCGGACGAAATGCCGTACGCGGCGAGTTTAGTGAGATGGATCGAGTTGATCTGCATGAGCCCGTAATCGGTCGACCCATTGGCGTTCTTATGCATGGCGTCGGGACGATTGCGCGACTCTTGCCAGGCGATCGCTCGCAGGATGAGTGGATTGACCTTCTGGTAGCGCGCGGCTTCGTCGAAGCAGTCCGCGCGCGCGCTCGTCGACGCGAACGACGCGAACGACGCGAGCCACATCGCCAAGATCAGAACTGTCCGTTTCATGGTTCGAGTGCCTTCGACAGAACTACGTTTTTATTCGCGGCACGCGCCGTGTCCCTGGCCAGGGCACGGCGCGTGCGGGCAGGCTGGGGAAAACCCGAGCGTGCCGATCGATCCAGTCGAAATAATCGACCGTATGATACCGGTTGCTGAGCGAGCGCCGCAGCACGCCGTCTCGAATCACCGAATCCTTGGCGGACAAGCGCGTACGGCGGGAAGAATTATCGCGGACGCGGCGGCCTCCAGGATGGCGAACGAGAATTTTCCGACGTAAAAGCGAAGCCGTTCTCGAGGCCTCCTGATTAATCGGACATAAAAAACTGCTAATGTTCGTTTTCTTGAGAGGCGGGGCGAACATCCGACACTGATACCGACGACCCCGTTCGGTGTTCGCGCGGTGCCCCCGCCGAGGGCAGGCACTTTCGCAATGAATCTATCTTCCATGACAAGAAATCGTATGGCACTGCGCCGCATCGCTACCGCGCTCCTGATGGCCGGACTCATGACCGCGCAAGCCGCGCGTGCAGAAGTGACGCTCAATTTCGTGAACGCGGACATCGACCAGGTGGCCAAAGCGATAGGCGCCGCGACGAACAAGACGATCATCGTCGACCCACGCGTCAAGGGCCAACTGAACCTTGTGTCGGAAAATCCGGTTCCCGAGGCGCAAGCGCTCAAGACCCTCGAAGCGGCGCTGCGCATGCAAGGGTTCTCCCTCGTCCAGGATCACGGCGTGCTGAAGGTGGTGCCCGAGGCGGACGCGAAGCTGCAAGGCGCGCCGACTTACTTCGGCAACGTGCCGCAAGCGCGTGGCGACCAGATCATCACGCAGGTGTTCGAGCTGCATCACGAATCGGCCAACAACCTGCTGCCCGTGCTGCGCCCTTTGATTTCGCCGAACAACACGATCGCCGCCTATCCGGCCAACAACACGCTGATCGTCACCGATTACGCCGACAACGTGCGTCGAATCGCGGCCATCATCGCGGGCGTGGATAACGCGGCCGGACAGCAGATCGTCATCGTGCCGCTCAGAAACGCCAATGCACTCGATATCGAACCGCAGTTGTCCAAGCTGCTCGACCCGGGCTCGATCGGCAGCACCGATGCGACGCTGAAAGTCTCCGTCATGGCCGACCCGCGCACGAACTCGCTGATGCTGCGCGCCTCGAACAAGGCGCGTCTCGAATCGGCCAAACGGCTTATCGCGCAGCTCGATGCCCCGAGTTCGCAGCCCGGCAACATGCACGTGGTTCATTTGCGCAACGCCAATGCGGTGCAGCTCGCCAAGACGCTGCGCGGGATGCTCGGCAAGAACGCCGGCGGCTCCAGCAACAGCGCGGAATCGAGCAACGCAAGCTCGTTCAGCCAAGGCAATTCGGCGGGCGCGTCGAGTTCGACGGGTGCGGCCGGCACGCCGCCGCTACCGTCGTCGTACGGCAGCAGCAGCGGCGGCTCGCTCGGAGGCGGCGCGGGGTCGAGTTCCGGTGGCGCCGGGCTCGGCGGCGGCAGCAGCGGCGGTTTCCTCGGCGACAAGCAAGGCCAGGGCGGCGACGACAGCAGTCAACAGGGCGGGATGGTCCAGGCCGATGCGTCCACCAATTCGCTGATCATCACCGCGGCCGATCCCGTCTATCGCAACCTGCGCTCGGTGATCGACCAGCTCGACGCCCGCCGTGCCCAGGTCTATATCGAGGCGCTCATCGTCGAGCTTTCGGCGAACAATACCTCCAACCTCGGCATTCAGTGGCAAGGGGCGCTGCTCTCGAGCAGCCGCAACAACGGCGTCTATGCCGGCTCGAACTTCAATACGCCGAGCGGCACGCAAAGCATTTTGGGCTTGACCGGAACGGGTGCGTATATTGCACAGAATCCTTCGACGGCGATCACGACGATCGTCGGCAACGGCGGGCAAAACAACCTGCTCAGCAATGGCCTGAACATCGGCCTGCTGCACCGGTTCGGCAGTCTCTTCGGCCTGGGCGGGTTGTTGCAGGCGCTTTCGACATCGAGCGACGCGAACATTCTTTCGACGCCTAACCTCATGACGCTGGACAACGAGGAAGCGAAGATCATCGTCGGGCAAAATATCCCGATCCCGAGCGGCTCGTATTCGACGAATGCGATCAGCACCACGGGCAACGTCGGCGCGTTCAATACGTTCGATCGCGAAGACGTCGGCACGGTGCTGCACGTCAAGCCGCAGATCACCGATGGCGGCCTGCTCAAGCTGCAGCTCTATACGGAAGTGTCGTCGGTCGATTCGGCGAGCGCCAGCAATCCCGCCAATAACGGCGGCGTAACCATCGACAAGCGCTCGGTGCAGTCGACGGTGCTGGCCGACAATGGCTCCATCATCGTTCTCGGCGGCCTGATGAACGACAGTTACACGGGCGGCAATTACAAGGTGCCGTTTCTCGGCGACATCCCGTGGATCGGTCAGCTCTTCCGCTCGGAGAACAAGACGCGGACGAAGGACAACCTGATGATTTTCTTGCGGCCTGTCATCGTCCGCGATCAGGACGACAGCACTACGATCTCGCAGAATCGTTATGACTTGATGCGCGCCGAGCAGCAAGACTACTCGACCGACAATCGGCTCATCAAAGACAAAAACGTGCCGCAGATCCCGCCCATTCCGCCGGGCCCGAGCCAGGGCGCCTCGCCGGCGCAGAATCTGTTCGATCTCACGCAGATGACACGGCAACAGGGAGCGAACCTAAACCAGCCCGGACAACCCGGCGCGCCCGTGCAGCAAGGCATGCCCGCGCCAGCCACGACGACGCCCGTCCCCTCGCCTGCGAATTCGGCGCCCGCCGAGCCTGCGCCCCCTTCCACAGCGCCTAGCCCCGGCGCGACAGCGGGAGGCCAGCCGTGAGCACGTACTCGGGGCCGCAACCCGGCGCGCCCGAGCGAGAGGCGCCCTCCCCGCTCGCGGCGCGGCTCGTGCCGTACGCTTTTGCGCGCAATGGTCAAGTCCTCGTCGCGCATCAACGCGCCGATGGCATCGAAGTGTGGATCAGCGACCGTACGAGCCAGCCCGCGCTTGCCGAGGTCGCCCGTAACTTCGGTGCGTTGACGGCCGTGCGGCTGCCCGCCGAAGAACTGGCGCAAGCGATCAACCAGGCCTACGAGCGCAACGACGGCAGCGCGGCACAGGTTGTCGGCGAAGTCGAGGGCGAAGTCGATCTGTCGCGGCTCATGCAAGACATCCCGGAAGTCGAGGACTTGCTCGAGTCGGAAGACGATGCGCCGATCATTCGCATGATCAACGCGCTGCTCACGCAAGCGGCACGCGAACATGCGTCGGACATTCACATCGAGCCGTTCGAGAACGCATCGGTTGTGCGTTTTCGCGTGGACGGCACGCTGCGCGACGTCGTGCGACCCAAGAAGGCGCTGCACGGCGCGCTGATCTCGCGGATCAAGATCATGGCGCAGCTCGACATTGCCGAGAAGCGCTTGCCGCAGGACGGCCGCATCACGCTGCGCGTGGGCGGCCGCGCGGTGGACGTGCGGGTGTCCACGTTGCCGACGGGGCACGGCGAGCGCGCGGTGCTGCGTCTGCTCGAAAAGGACGCCAAGCATCTGAACCTCGAAGCGCTCGGCATGGGGCCGGAGACGCTCGTGAAATTCGACAAATTGATTTCGCGGCCGCACGGCATCGTGCTCGTGACGGGGCCGACAGGCTCCGGTAAAACGACGACGCTGTACGCCTCGCTCTCGCGTCTCGAAACCGCGACGACGAACATCATGACGGTCGAGGATCCGATCGAATACGATCTGCCCGGCATCGGTCAGACGCAGGTCAACGAGCGGATCGGAATGTCGTTCGCGCGGGCGCTGCGCTCGATCTTGCGGCAGGACCCGGACATCATCATGATCGGCGAAATCCGCGACTTGGAAACGGCGCAGATCGCCGTGCAAGCGTCGCTCACGGGCCACTTGGTGCTCGCGACGCTGCATACGAACGATGCGGCCTCCGCCGTGACGCGTTTGACGGACATGGGGGTCGAGCCGTATCTGCTAGCGTCGTCGCTGCTGGGCGTGCTCGCGCAGCGGCTCGTGCGGCGCTTGTGCCCTGTGTGCAAGGAAGAGCGCGTCGAGGAAGGCCATGCGCAATGGCACCCGGTCGGCTGCGACAAGTGCGCGCGATCGGGCTATTCGGGGCGGCGCGGCGTGTACGAGCTGCTGACCATCGACGATTCGATTCGAGCGATGATCCACCACAACGCGGCCGACGCCGAGATCCTCGCGGCCGGGCGCGCGCAAGGCATGCTCACGCTGCGCGAGGATGCCGAACGCTGGCTGTCCTCGGGTCTCACGTCGCTCGAAGAGGTGATTCGCGTTACGGGCGGGGTATAACGCATGCCGGCCTTTCGCTTCGAAGCGATCGATACGTCGGGGCGCCCGCAAAAGGGCGTGCTTGAGGCGGACACCGCGCGTGCGGCGCGGGGGCAGTTGCGCACGCAAGGGCTCACGCCGCTCGTCGTCGAGCCGGCCGGCAGTACGGCGCGCGGCGAACGCACGCGGCGTCTCGCGCTCGGCCGTAAGCTGTCGACGCGCGAGCAAGCGATTCTCACGCGCCAGCTCGCGAGCTTGCTGATTGCCGGGCTGCCGCTAGACGAAGCGCTTGCCGTTCTGACCGATCAAGCCGAGCGCGATTACATTCGAGAACTCGTCGCGGCGATTCGCGCCGAAGTGCTCGGTGGCCATTCGCTCGCCAATGCGCTTGCGCAGCATCCGCGCGATTTCCCCGACATCTACCGCGCGCTCGTCGCGGCAGGCGAACATACGGGCAAGCTCGGCCTCGTGCTCTCGCGTTTGGCCGATTACATCGAGCAGCGCAATGCGCTCACGCAGAAGATCCTGCTCGCGTTCACCTATCCGGCCATCGTCACGCTGATCGCATTCGGTATCGTCACGTTCCTGCTCAGCTATGTCGTGCCGCAGGTCGTCAACGTGTTCGCCACCACGAAGCAGCACTTGCCGCTCATCACGGTGATGATGATGGGGCTATCGGGGTTCGTTCGTCACTGGTGGTGGGCGGTGCTCATCGCTGTCGCATTGGTCGTCTGGATCGCGCGTGCGATTTTGTCGCAGACGGGCCCGCGCCTCTCGTTCGATCGATGGTTGCTCACCGCGCCGCTCGCCGGCAAGCTCGTGCGCGGCTACAACACGGTGCGTTTCGCGAGCACGCTCGCGATCCTGACCGCGGCGGGCGTGCCGATTCTGCGCGCGTTGCAAGCGGCCGGAGAGACACTGAACAATCGCGCGATGCGCGGCAATGTCGACGATGCGATCGTGCGCGTGCGCGAAGGTACTTCGCTGTCTCGCGCGCTCGGCAATACGAAGACATTTCCGCCCGTACTCGTGCACTTGATTCGCTCGGGCGAGGCAACGGGGGATGTGACGACGATGCTCGACCGTGCTTCCGAAGGCGAAGCGAGCGAACTCGAGCGCCGCACGATGTTTCTGACGAGCTTGCTCGAGCCGCTGTTGATTTTAGCGATGGGAGGCGTCGTGCTCGTGATCGTGCTCGCCGTCATGTTGCCGATCATCGATCTGAACAACATGGTGCAGTAGCGTCGCGTTAGAGCGCGTGGCCGGCGGGTTCGTTCTATCTGCGAGGGCCGCCGGACCAGGCGTTGGATGGCGGATTAGCATAACGAGATGAAGGCGGGATGAAGGCGACGCTAGAGAGCGGCGCCTTCGAAAGCAAACGCTTCAGCGGACGTAGATGGTTGGGCCGCCGGCGTCCGGCGCCAATTGGACTTCGGAGCGTACGCCGTTGTGATTGATGATGACCGAACGAGCGCGCACTTCGGCGAGCGTGGTGCCTTCGGCGATCTTGCTGCCGAGCGCGATAGCGCGGGCCGGTTCGTCGCCGACGCCGACGATCGCCGCGGCGCCTTCGCGCAGCGAGAGAATGCCGACGAGCTTGATGTTGCGATTGGCCTCGTGTGTGAGCTTGCCGCCGAACAGCGCCGAGGCGTCTTCGACGGATACGCTCGGCGCGACGGCTGCAGCGGGCGGAGGCGGCGCGGGGTGCGCGGTGAGCACGACGATCCAATAGGTGAGCGTCGCGCAAAAAACCGCGAACAGCGCGAACGACAGTAGGCGGATTTGGAGTGTATTCATGCGTGTCATTGTACGAGCTATTTTCGGCTTTGCGCTGATGAGCGAACCCTGAGGAGCGGCCCCATTACAATCGGCGGCGCGATGCGAAGCGCGCTTGTTACGCTTCGCGATCTATTCATCGAAAGAGGTAGCAAATGATGCAACTGTGGAACCAACGTCGTACCGAAGTCGCCGCCTTGCGCGTGCGTCGCCAGCGCGGTTTTACGCTGATCGAGATCATGGTCGTGATCGCGATTCTCGGCATTCTCGCCGCGCTGATCGTGCCCAAGATCATGAGCCGTCCTGACGAAGCGCGCCGCGTCGCGGCCAAACAGGACATTGGGACGATCATGCAGGCACTCAAACTGTACCGGCTCGACAATGGGCGCTATCCCGCGCAAGATCAGGGGCTGCGCGCGTTGATCGAAAAGCCCACGACCGATCCGATCCCGAACAACTGGAAGGACGGCGGGTATCTCGAGCGCCTGCCGAACGATCCGTGGGGCAATACGTATCAATATCTCAATCCGGGCGTGCACGGCGAGGTCGACGTGTTCAGCTACGGCGCCGACGGCAAGCCCGGCGGTGAGGGCAACGATGCCGACGTCGGCTCGTGGCAGTAGAGCGGCGCGGATGGCATACGGCGCGTGGCTTGCCCTAACTCTGTAGCAGCACCCGAAAACATGATCGTCGACGGCGGCATCGATTCGTCGCGCGCGCTCGCGCTCGGCTTAGGCGCGCCCGCGCGGAATCGTGCGCGCTCGCGCGGCTTCACGCTGCTCGAAATGATGGTCGTGCTCGTCATCGCGGGGTTGCTCGTGTCGCTCGCATCGGTGTCGCTCAGGCGCAATCCGCGCACGGATCTGAACGAAGAAGCGCAGCGTCTCGCGCTGCTGTTCGAATCGGCGTCCGATGAAGCGCAGGTGCGCTCGAAACCCATCGCCTGGCATCCCGTGGGGAACGGCTATCGATTCGACGTCCGTACCGAGGACGGCTGGCGCCCGCTGCTGCGCGACGATCTGCTGCGTCAACGGGCTTGGGAGGGCGGCGTGACCGACGTCACGATCGACTATCCGGGCTCCGATCTTCATCCCGATCGGCTCGTGTTCGGGGTCGAAAGCGTTGGCCAGGCCGTGACCGTCACGCTTTATTCGTCCGTTGGACGGGCGACGATCGTCAGTACCGGCAACGGCCGCTACGAGGTGCGTTGACCATGCGCTCCCTTCGCCCCGCCCCTCGCCAGCAAGGCTTCACCATGGTCGAAGTGCTCGTCGCGCTCGCGATCATCGCCGTCGCGCTCGTTGCGTCGCTGCGCGCCGTCGGCATGCTCGCCACCGACGAGGCCGAGCTGCACCGGCGTCTGCTGGCCGGATGGAGCGCCGATAACGCGTTGGCCCAACTGCATCTGGCCCGCCAGTGGCCCGAACTCGGGACCACCACGTTCGACTGTCCGCAAGGCAACTTGCCGCTCACGTGCACGCAGCGCGTGAGCGCCACGCCGAATCCGACTTTCCGCCGCGTCGAGGTGTCGGTGACGACGCCGGGACGCGCCGGTAATCTCGCTCAACTCGTCACGGTGGTTGCCAATGAAACGGAACGGGCGCTTTGAGCCTAAGCGCGCCGCGCGGCGCGAGCGGGGGTTCACGCTGATCGAGCTGATGGTGGCGATCGCGATCCTCGCGGTCATCGCTATTCTTTCGTGGCGAGGGCTCGACCAGATCATGCGCGGCCGGCAGGCGATCCAGCACGCGATGGAAGACGAGCGCGTATTCGTTCAACTGTTCGATCAACTGCGCCTCGATGCTCGCGAAGCCGCGACCGACGACGAAGTCGGCCAGCCCTCGATCTCCGCGTCGGGCAACGGGCTGCAGATCGTGCGCTCGTTCGGCTTTCCCGGCGAGGCGCCGCGCCTGCAGGTCGTGCGCTACCAAGTGAGCGAAGGCCGCGTCACGCGTTATGCTTCCCCGCCTCTCGCGACGGTGGGTCAATTGCGGCGCGCGATGTCGGGCTCGAGCACCGGCGACTGGAGCGCCGTGCCGCTGATCTCGGGCGTCGGCAAGATCAGCGCGCGTATGTACGTGCCGAACGTCGGTTGGACAACGAAAATGGGCGACGTCACGGCGGAAATCGCGCGCAACGCCAACAACCTGAAAGTGCCGCAGTTCGGCGCCGCGCCGTTGGCGCGTGCGATAACGGGCCTCGAGGTGTCGATCGGCGCGCCATCCTTGCATGAGCCGATCCGGCGCATGTTCCTCGTCGGAGAATGACGGTGCGCGCGCGATTCGTCTCGTTCAAGAGTCCGCTGTCCCGCCGGCGGCCAATACACAAACGCCAGCGCGGCGCGGCCATCATCAGCGCGCTGCTCGTCGTGACGCTATCGGCGATCCTGGTGGCCGGCGTCCTATGGCGTCAGCAGGTGCAGATCCGCCGGATTCAAAATCAGCGCCTGACGTCGCAGGCGATTTGGGTGGCGCGCGGCGCGATGGATTGGACGCGTCTGATCCTGCGTTCGGAAGCCGACACGGCACCCACCATCACTTATCTGGGCGGCATCTGGGCCGTGCCGATCGCCAAAACGCGGTTGTCGGAATTTCTCGGAAAGGCCGATCAAACGGACGCGGCTCAAAGCGAGCAAACCTACTTGTCGGGCTCGATCGAAGACGCGCAGTCGAGGTTCAATCTGCGCAATCTCGTCTCGGTTCCGGCGCCCGGCCTGCTGAAAGCGGATCCGGCAGAAACGGCGATATTCGCCCGCCTGCTCACGCTCGTGGGCGTCGACGGCGGACTCGCGAAAGGCGTGGCGGTGCGGGTGCGCGCATCGCTGATGCATTCGGCGACTCGCTTTCAGAGCCCGATCAGCACTCGTTTCGGCGGCGCGGAACAAGCGCCGGAGCCGGAGCCCGGCGGCACGGCCGGCGGCGACACCCACACGAACAAACCGGGTCTCGAAGATGAAGGCACCGACAACGCCGACGACGAGCCGTTGCAATTTACGAGTGTCGATGCGCTGCTCAATGTGCCGGGTTTCACGCCCGAGGCGGTGGCGCGGCTGCGCCCGTTCGTGACCGTGCTGCCGACACAGACGCCCGTCAACATGAATACGGCGCTGCCCGAAGTGGTCGCCGCGCTGGTGCCGGGCATGTCGCTGTCGAGCGCGCAGGCCCTGGTGTCGAGGCGCCAGAGCGCGTTTTTTCGGAATACGGGCGACGTACAGCTCGCGTTGCAAGGCACCGGTGCGCTGCCACAGAGCGCGGACATCAGCCAAATTCCGATGGACGTAACGTCGAGCTATTTTTTTGTGCACGGACACGTGCAATATGACAGGGCGGAGATTGACCGCACGACGCTCATCTATCGCGATCCGCTTACGCATGCGACCCGGGTCGTGCGCGTGCGCGATCAGCTTTAAACCGGATTGAAAACCAAGAGAGGACGGGCCTTGAGCACGTTGATCGTCTTACTGCCGCCGCGAGATCCCGCGGTGACGTCGCAGGAATGGCAGCTCCCCGAGATGCCGTTCATGCTTCTCGACAAGGGCGGGCGCAAGGAGCGCGCGGGCCGCGCGGCGCTCACGTTCTTGCCGCGCGCGTCCACGACCGTACTGGTCGTCGCGGCTCGCGACATGCTGATGTTGGCCGCGCCGCTTCCGCCGCTGAAAGGGCCACGGCTCAAGCAAGCGTTGCCGAACGTCGTCGAGGACTATCTGATCCAGGACGCGCAAACCTGCCACATCGCGCTTGATCCGCAACCGCTCGCCAACGGCAAACGCATGATGGTTGTCATCGATCGTGGCTGGTTCCGCTTCATCGTCGAAGCCTTCAACTCGGCGGGCCACCGCAGCTTGCGCGCAGTACCCGTCACGCGCTGTCTGCCTTTGCCGGTCGTGGCCGTGGCCGCTGCAGAGCCGGCGCTCGCCGAAGCCGGAGCCACAGCGGTGGCGGGCGAGCCGAGAGCCGAGGCGGCTTCGCTGGAAACAACGCCGCTCGTCGCGGCCGTGCTCGGCACCGTCGCGCAGACCGCGCCCGCGATCCTGGCCGACGTCGCGGCCGACGCGATGTCCGAGCCGGCGTTCATCGATACGTCGGAGCCGCGCGTCGAACTGGCCCTCGCCCGGGGACAACACGGGGAAGGCCTTGCAGTGCCGCTCTCGGCGCTCGGCACGACGCTTGCGGCGCTGGCCGGCCAATCGAGCGTGACGGCTTACGAGCTTACGGGGTTGCCCGGCGGTGAGCCGACGCTTGCCGGCGAGGCGATGCCGGCGTACGGCGTCCACGTGGGCGTGGCTGCGCTACCGTTCGAGACGCTTGCGCGCAACGCGCTCGCCAGCCGTTTCGATCTTTGCCAATTCGAGTTCGAATCGCGGCCGTGGCGGCTCGATCGCTCGACGTTGCGCCGGCTGCGCCTACCGATCGCGCTCGGTTGCGCGGCGTTGCTGGCCGCCGTGATCGGTGCCAACGTTCAATGGATGATGCTCGCGCGCGAGCGCGATGCACTGAGTGCGCAGATGACGGAGCTGCTGCTGAACGCCTTCCCGAAGACAACCGTCGTGCTCGATCCGGCATCGCAAATGACGACGCAGCTCGAACATCTGCGCGTCGCCGCCGGGGAACTGTCGCCGAACGATCTCCTGTCGCTGGCTGCCCGGCTCGACCATTCGCTTGGCGGCATCCCGGTGAACGGCATCGCGGCGCTCGATTATCACGATCGGCGCCTGGATGTGGCGTTCAAGCCCGGGGTGAAACCCGATCCCGCGTTCGCGCAGCGGCTCGGGCAAAACGGGCTCGTCGGCGACATCGATACGAACACCGGTAAGTGGGTCATTCGAAACGGGGGCGGTCAATGAATCTCGGCACACTCGGCAATGTCTGGGCAGGCTTCTGGGAGCCGCGCACCGCACGGGAAAAGATGCTGTTGACGTGGGGCGGCGCGGCCCTCGCGATCGTGATCGCTTACTCGGTGCTATGGGCGCCGGCACAGCGGGGGCGCGAACAATTGCACAGCACGCTGCCGGCGATGCAGCACCAGACCGCGCAGATGACGGCGCAAGCGGACGAGGCACGCGCGCTTGCGCCGGCCGCGCAAGGGGTCGCGCCCACGGGCGGCGCGCTGCGCGATGCGCTGTCCGCCTCGCTGACGCAAGCGGGGCTCGCGACGACTCAAGTGCGGTTGGCCGGCGAAGCGGTGCAGATCGACGCGAAGAACGCTGCGTTCCCGGCGTGGACGATGTGGCTCAACGACGCACGCAAGCAATTCAAGGTTCGCATCGTCGAGTTGCATGCGAACGCGCTGAAGGAAGACGGGCAAGTCGACCTTACGGTGTCGCTACAGCCGGCCACGGCGCCCGCGAGAGCCCAGCAATGAGGGCGGCCGCGATAACTTATGCGGGTAGCGCGCCGGTGCCCGATAGCGCGCGAGGTCGTGCATGAAGTGGTTATGGCGGCGCTTGATCGCCGCGTTGCCCTGGCTCCTGATCGCTGTCCTGTCGTGTGCGGTCACGCTCATCGTCATGATGCCGGCTGCCTGGATCACGCCGCAGTTCGCAAAGGCGACGCAGGGCCACATCAATCTTACCGAAGCGTCCGGTTCTCTTTGGCACGGCTCGGCCACGCTCGTGCTGGCCGCGGGCGCAGGCGGGGGCACGGGTACCTTGCTGCCGGGTCGCGTGCAATGGGACACGGCGTTCTGGCCGTTGCTGACGGGACGCTTGAGCATGCGCATGCGGCAAACGCCGGCAATGCCGGAGGCGATCGAGGTGGACGCCGCGGCCCGAAACGCCACCGTTTCGGCCGGAGAAATCGCCGTTCCGGCGGCATTGCTGGCGGGATTGGGCACGCCCTTCAATACGCTCGACTTGCAGGGGGCGGTGCGGCTTGCGTGGACGCCTTGGAGGCTGCTCGGCGCGCGCTCGTACGGCCAACTCGTCCTCACATTGACCGACATGAGCTCGCGCGTATCGCTCGTCAAACCGCTAGGCTCTTATCGCGTGGTATTGCAAGCACAAGGCGATTCGTCGACGATCGACCTGACGACGCTTAGCGGCTCCTCGCTGCTACTGAGCGGACATGGCACGATCGCGGCGAATTCGACGACGTTCCATGGGCAAGCGAGTGCAACCGAACGGACCAGCGAAATTCTCGCGGGGCTGCTCAACCTTATCGGGCGTCCGACGGAGCAGGAAGGAACCGTCGCTCTCGACTACACCCGATAGCTGCCGTTGCTGCCGTTGCTGCCGTTGCTGCCGTTGCTGCCGTTGCTGCCGTTGCTGCCGTTGCTGCGGTCGCTTGTAGGCGGGTTACTCGCTTTGCCCGAGCTTGCTTGAGGCCGCCGCCTGCGCCCCCGTTGCGGATGCCGGCGAAGCGGGCCCGGACGGCGCCGCCACGCCACCGTTCTCCCGATCCATCTGCGCGGCGCTCCAGCCGCCCCCGAGTGCCTTCACTAGGCCGACCGACGAAGTCATCCGCTGGCCGGCCAAACTCGCGAGCTTTTGCTCGGCGGAGAACGCCGTCGTCTGAGCGGTCAATACGCTGACGTACGCCACTGTCCCCGCCTTGTACTCGTTGGTGACGATAGCGAGCGCTTGCTTCGCCGACTCGACGGCTTGCCGTTGCACGACGACCTCCTGCGCCAGAATGCGCTGCGAGGAGAGCGCGTCCTCTACTTCCTGGAACGCGCCGAGCACCGTCTGCCGATAGACCGCGACTTGGCTGTCGTAGGCCGCGCGCGCGGCATCGGTTTGCGCATGGCGTAGGCCGGCGTCGAATAGCGTCGCCGCGAGCGCCGGACCGACACTCCAAAACCGCGACGGCAGCGTGAACAGCTTGGACAACACCGAGTTTTGATAGCCGCCTTGCGCCGACAACGTCAGCGACGGGAAATACGCCGATATGGCCACGCCGATTTGCTCGTTGGCCGCTGCGGTACGGCGTTCGGCCGCCGCGATGTCGGGCCGCCGCTCGAGCAGCGCGGAAGGCACGCCGACCGGCATCGACGGCGGCTGCGCATCGAGCGGAATCGACGGAATCGAGAAAGTCGAGGCGCTCTGACCGACGAGCACGGCGATCGCATGCTCGTCCTGCGCACGTGCGACGCCGTTGTCGATCGCCGCCGCTTGCGCCGACTGCCACTGAGTTTGCGCCTGGATGACGTCCGAACGCGCGACGATACCCTGCGCGTATTGGTTTTGGGTGAGCTTGAGCGCCTGTCCGTAAGCGCTGACCGTATCGTCCAGCAGCTTTTGCATGGCATCGAGCGCGCGCAACTGGAAATAAGTTTGCGCGAGCGTGGCCTGTGCCGACAGGCGCGCATTCGCCAGATCGGCCGCCGCGCCTTGCTGCCCTGCTTTTTGCGCTGCGACGGTGCGGCTCACCTTGCCCCAAAGGTCGGGCTCCCACGATGCGTCGAGCGACGCACTGAACGCATTGCTGATCCCGGCCCTCCCTCCCGCTGAACCGAGGGAGCCACTGCGAGAGAACTGCTGCCCGGAACGCGACGCGCTGGCGGACAGCCCCAGCGTCGGGAAATACGCCGCGCGCGCTTCGGCGACGAGCGCGCGCGCCTGCCGGTAAGCTGCCGCGTATTGCGCGACCGTTTGGTTAGACGTATCGAGCTGAACCATCAGGGCCGAGAGCCGCGAATCGCCATAGATCGACCACCAGTCGCCACGATCGGCGTGGTCCGCCGGCTCGGCCACCTTCCATCCGGCGGGCGTTTCCTTGTACGAGGCGGCGTTCGCCGTGTCGGGACGATGATAGTTGGGGCCAACGGCGCATCCGGCCAATATGGCCGCCGTGGTCGCGCTGGCAAGCGCGGTGGCGAGAAAACGAATGCGATGAAGCGACATGCCGGCGCGCGTTGTGATGGAGTTCGCCCGATGGTAGCGCAGCCGACCCGCAGCCGTGGTTACGGCAAGTTACCGCTGTGATGTGATGAGGCCGAGTTACAGGACTGAACCATCATTGCATGGAAAAATATTGACACGGCAATCATATTTCGAGATATTGACGCCGAATGGAAAATCAACCCTTTTGAGTGCCCCGCTCGAAGGTCCGCACGATCAAGAAAAGGAGAATGCGCATGGCAAATGCGGCTTCCGCCGAGGCCGATCCGCAAGCGGCGCCCGCCCAGTTGACGGGCGGCGCGCTGGCGCTACTCACGGTGGGTCTCGCCTTCGGCACCTTTATGGAGGTGCTCGACACCTCGATCGCGAACGTCGCGGTGCCGACGATATCGGGTAGCCTCGGCGTCGCCACGAGCGACGGCACGTGGGTCATTTCCTCGTATTCGGTGGCGGCGGCGATTGCCGTGCCGCTCACGGGATGGCTGGCCCGGCGCGTAGGCGAAGTGCGTCTGTTCATCCTATCGGTGCTGGCCTTCACGATGGCTTCGGCCCTGTGCGGCTTGGCCGCGAACTTTCCCTCGCTGATCGGCTTCCGGTTGCTGCAGGGCCTCGTGTCGGGGCCGATGGTGCCGCTCTCGCAGACGATCCTGATGCGCAGCTACCCGCCGGCCAAGCGCGGCTTGGCGCTCGGATTGTGGGCGATGACGGTGATCGTCGCGCCGATCTTCGGGCCCGTGATGGGCGGATGGATCACGGACAACTACACTTGGCCCTGGATCTTCTACATCAATTTGCCGATCGGTCTGATCTCGGCCGCGTCCGCCTATTTCTTGCTTCGGGGCCGGGAAACCAAGACGAGCAAACAGCGGATCGACGCGGTCGGCCTTGGCCTGCTCGTCGTCGGCATCTCGTGCCTGCAGATGATGCTCGACCTGGGCAAGGACCGGGACTGGTTCAACTCGCCGTTCATCGTCACGCTTGCGCTCGTCGCGGCCGTCGCCCTCGCCTTTCTGCTCGCTTGGGAAATCACCGAGAAAACGCCCGTCATCGATCTGACGCTGTTCAAAGACCGCAACTTCGGCCTGGGCGCGCTCATCATCTTTCTCGGCTACATGACGTTCTTCGGATCGGTCGTCATCTTTCCGTTATGGCTTCAGACGGTGATGGGTTACACGGCGGGCCTCGCCGGACTTGCGACGGCGCCGGTCGGTCTGCTCGCGCTAGTGCTCTCGCCGCTAATCGGCCGCAATATGCATCGGCTCGACTTGCGCATGGTCGCGAGTTTTGCGTTCACGGTGTTTGCGATCGTCTCGGTGTGGAACGGTACCTTCACGCTCGACGTCCCCTTCGGTCATGTCATCTTGCCGCGGATCGTGCAGGGCATCGGCGTCGCGTGCTTTTTCGTGCCGATGACGACGATCACGCTGTCGAGTATTCCCGACGAGCGGCTCGCGAGCGCATCCGGTCTATCGAACTTCTTGCGCACGCTCGCGGGGGCGATCGGCACGGCGATCAGCACGACGTACTGGGAGAATGACGCGATCTATCACCACGCGGTGCTGTCGGAATCGGTCAGCGCTTATTCGCCGAATACGACGTCGTATCAGCACGCGCTGAGCTCGCTCGGCATGGCCGGCGACAGTATCGGCGCACAGTTGAACACGCTCGTCACGCAGCAGGGCTACATGATGGCGACGAACGATTTCTTCCGAATTTCGTGCGTGGCGTTCGTGCTGCTGGCCGGGCTCGTTTGGATCACCAAGCCCAAGCGCGGCGCCGGCGCAGCCATGGGGCACTAAGGACTGATGACCTTCGACGCGCGTGGCCGGCCGGCATGGCTAGGGTTGCGCCGCGTCGGCCCCGGTTTTAACGAACTGCTTGAAGTCGGCGGCCGCTTGCCAAGGGTCGGGGTGGCAGCCGGCAACCGGGCGGTCGCAGTGTGCGGCGAAACCGATTGTCGAGGTCCCATCGGGATTGCGGGCCAACGTGACTTGGAACGCGGGGGTGGCGCTGCCGCCCGTAGGGCCGGCCGTCTCGATCGCCTGGTCGGTATCGACGCGCAATGGGTACTGGGTATGCCCGGTGACCCATTGCCGCGCGCGCTGCCACCATAGGCCGCATTGATCGGCGCGGCATACGAGCGGCTTCGTCGCGGCCTCCATCGTTTCCGGGGCGACTCGATTCGTCGCGGCGCATCCGGCGACGAGCGCACAAGCAAGCAACGACCCGATCATCTTCATGACGAACGCCTCCTTCTTTTTGTAAGAGGTTCGACGCGCCGAGCTAGCAGACGTTCGTGGCTCGAACTAGACGCTGAAGCGATCGAGCGTGTAACGGCGATAGTCGTTGACGAACTCGTCGAACGAGCCCGGTGCGTCGCGGCGCTCGAGCTCCGCCTGCTCGAGGAGCGAGCGTTCGGCCAGCGCGCGCGCGGCCTGCAGTGCGTCGGCCTCGGGCGGCCTGGCGCGGAAATGAGCAGCATGCGCTTCGCTTTGCGCCAACGCGAACGCTAGGAAACTTTGACCGCGTTCGCGCATCGTGCGCAGCACCCGTGCCGCGGGCGTTGCATCGGGATCCGCGAGCTTCGCGCGCTGTGGGGCGACGGCGCGCACGTACGCATCGCCGCCTTCGATTGCATCGAGTGCGCGGGCGGCGGCCTCGATAGGCTCCATCAGTTCGTCCGCCCAGTCGCGCATCGAGATGGCCGCGCCGTCACGCGTCAGCATCAAGCCGGGCTTGCGCCCTTCGAGCGTCACGCTGCCGAAATTGGCATTCGCTTCCGCGTATGCCGACGGCGGCAATCCCGGAGCGTCCGAGAGCGCGCACATCAGCAAATAGGCGTCGAGAAAGCGCGCCGTCTCGACGGTGATGCCGCACGGCTCGAACGGATCGATATCGAGGCAGCGCACTTCGACATACTGAATGCCGCGCGAGGCAAGCGCATGCAACGGACGCTCGCCCGGATGGGTCACGCGTTTTGGCCGAATCGTCGAATAGAACTCGTTTTCGATCTGCAGCACGTTCGTGTTGATCTGCACCCAGCCGCCGTCGCGATGCGTGCCGATCGCCTCATAGGCCGGATACGGTTCGCTGACGGCGCGCGTGAGCGCATCCAGATAGCCGGGCAGCGTGTCGTAGTTCGGCTGCAGCGCCGCCTGCGCCGTCGTGTTCGAGTAGCCGAGATCGCTCATGCGCAAACTCGTTGCGTATGGGCGATAGAGCGTGCTTTCGTCGAACCGGTCGAGCGTGTTCGGACGTCCGCGCAAGAACGGTTCGTCGAGTGCGGGCGATGCGCCGAACAGATACATCAGCAGCCAGTTCGTGCGGCGGAAGTTGCGAATCAACGCGAGGTAGCACGCCGATTGAAAATCGACTGCCGTGGCGTTGGTGGGGCGCTGCGCATGGAGCAGGCGCCACGCTTCTTCGTTGAGCGAGAAGTTGTAGTGGATGCCCGCGATGCACTGCATCGTGCGGCCGTAACGCAGCGCGAGCCCGTGCCGATAGACGTGCTTGAGCCGGCCGATGTTCGACGTGCCGTATTCGGCGATGGGAATGGCATCATCGGCCGGCAGAGCACCCGGCATCGAGTGGGCCCAAAGCAATTCATCGCCGAGCTGCGAATAGACCAGGCGATGCAACTCGTCGAGCCGCGCGATCACCTGCTCGGGCGTTGCCTCGGCCGGCGTGATCAGCTCGAGCAAAGCCTCCGAGTAGTCGGTCGTCAGCGATGGATGGGTCAGCGCCGAACCGAACGCGCGCGGATGCGGCGTCATGGCGAGTGCGCCGTCGCGTTCGATGCGCAGGCTCTCCTTCTCGATGCCGCGCAAGCTACGGGCGAGCACGTCCCGCGCCGATGGTGAAGTCAACACCGATAAACGCTGCGCGAACGCTTCCGACTCGGATGGTATTTGGATATCTGACATCGAAGCCGATCGGGCGCCACGCCTCACCGCACGGGCACCTTCGATCCATTATTTTTGAGTAGCGGGCACTTTAACACCGCGCCGGGAACCTCGCTTGAGGCCAATACGGGCTTGGCTCAGCAAGCTTGAGCGGAGGCGTGGCGGATCGTGCGCGCGCACGGTACGCAAGCGTTGCGATCACGATTTTGCCGGGGCTCGAGCGAGCGATCGATGGGTTGCGCCGGGCGTCTGGGTGAGGCGGCTACCCGCCGCGTTGGCTGCCCGCGCGATCGGCGATTTCATTCCACAAATGCATGGCCGCATAGGCGCGATAAGGGCGCCACTGTTGGGTGCGCGCACGTTGGGCCGGTGCGCGTTCGAGTGTGGGATCGCGCGCGGCGATCGCTTGCATCAGCACGAGGTCGGTCGCGGGAAACGCGTCGACGTCGCGCCACGCGCGCATGGCGATGTACTCGACCGTCCATGGGCCGATACCCGGCAGCGCAAGCAGCGCCGCGCGTGCGTCGGCCAATGCCGCTGTCGAGATGCGAGCGGCATGGATATCGTCGATCGGCACCTCGCCCGTGGCGACGGCGCGCGCTAGGCCCTGCAAGGCGGCGACGCGTTTGCCCGGCATGCCGATCTGCGCGAGATCGGCTGCAGCGAGCGCAGCCGCGGTCGGAAAGCGCCAAGCCGTGCCCGGATGCGGATGGTCCTCGATGCGCGCGCCAGCACGCGCGACGAGCCGGCCTATCAGCGTCGTCGCAGCCTTGACGCTCACTTGTTGACCGACGATTGCGCGCACGACGAGTTCAAACGCCGACCACGCGCCCGGCAGGCGCAGGCCCGGCGCCGCCTCGACGAGCGGGGTGAGCCAAGGATCGCGCGAGAGATGAGCGCCGATGGCCGTGGGGTTCGCGTCGACGTCGAACATCGTCGCGACATGTGGCGCGAGCGCTTCAGCATGGCGGCACGCGTCGCCTTCTACGGTGACGATGAGCCGGTGTTTGCGCGGATGGCGGGCGACGCAGAGCGTACCGCTCGCGCCGTCCCACTCGATCGCGCGCCGGTAGTTGCCATCCTCAACCGCTTCGACGCCGGGCGTCGCGCGTCCGGCGAAGAAGCGCAGCACGCGTGGCCAGTCGTAGGGCGCTTTGAATGGCAGCTCGAAGCTCACGGCAAGTAGCGTACTCAAGCGGCGTCGTCCAGGTCGCTGGGCGTGTCGCCGCGCTCGCTGTCCCCCGCTTGTGCGACGGCGCCGCGCCGCGCTTCGGCATCGAGCAAAGCCGCCTTGCGTTCGAGGCCCCACCGATAGCCGGCCAGCGAGCCGCCCTTTTGTAATACGCGGTGGCACGGGATGGCCAACGCGATCGGATTCGAGGCGCACGCGCTTGCAACGGCGCGCACCGAGCGCGGCGCGCCGAGCGATTCGGCGACCTGTGTGTAGCTGCGCGTTTCGCCGTACGGGATGTTGCGTAAAGCGTCCCAGACGCGCTGGCGAAATGCGGTGGTGGTCACATCGAGCGGCAGGTCGAACGTCTCGCGCCGGCCGCGCAGATAGGCATCGATTTGATCGATGAAAGGCGCGATGCGAGCCGGGTCGTCGACGAGATCGGCCTCTGAAAACGCGTCCCGCAGCGCTTGGACGAGTTCGCTGCCGTCGTCGCCAAATGCGATCCGGCAGATGCCTTTGTCGGTTGCGGCGACAAGCACGCGGCCAAGGGCCGTTACTGCGCTGGCGTAATGAACGCGCAGCCCTTTGCCTTTTTTTCGGTACGTGGAAGGGGCCATGCCGAGTTCACCGGCGACGCTGTCATAGAGTCGCGATGGCGAGTTGAAGCCCGCATCGAGCGCGGCGCGCGTCACGCCTTCGCCGCGCGCAAGCGCGTCGCGCAACGCGGCGCCGCGCCGGGCAGCCTGATACTCGCGCGGCGAGACGCCGACGATGCGCTTGAACAGCCGTTGCAAATGAAATGGGCTGACGTGCACGGCTTCGCTGAGTTGTGCGAGCGTCAAGCGGGCTTGCGGATCGGCGTCTAGCGCGGCGCAAGCGCGTTCGACGATAGCCAAGTCGCGCGGCAGTCCATCCGGACGGCAGCGTTTGCACGGGCGAAAGCCCGCGGCGCACGCCTCGTCGGCCGCGCGAAAGAACGCAACGTTCTCGCGCCGCGGCAGGCGCGAAGCACACGAGGGCCGGCAAAACACGCCCGTCGTCGCGACGGCGTAAAAGAACGCGCCGTCCGCTTGCGCGTCGCGCGCGACGACGGCGTCCCAGCGCTCGATATCCGTTTGATAGGAGGTGTCCATGATCTTCCTCGAGGTTGGCTCGGTGAACGATGCCAACTCTATCCGTCCGCGCCGTGCCCTACGCGCCGAATGTTGCGCTCTAATTCGCGGCTTGTCTTCTGCGCAAGTACGATCGGACCCTATAGCCGATTAGCACGTTCTCGATGTGCGGCGCGCTGCGCAAAACGCGCCTGGGCGGGGGCGCTTTGCTTGCTGGATGAAATCGTTAGTCATTTTCCGTCGAAGAAAGATATTGCATTGCACCATCGACCTGTGTATAGTTGGAACTGTCTCCTCCATGTCTCCTCCTGATATGGATTCAGCCCGCCTCTTTGGCGGGCTTTTTTTTCGCCCGGTTTTTTGCGCGGCTTTTGCCCGTTTCTTTGATTGCCTCGTCCGGCCAAGTGTCGCTGGCGCCGCGCACGCGCCGCAGCTCGCTGACGTACACTCCTCCCATTCTCATGCGCCGCGCCGCCTGTGCTCTTGCGCCCGCCACCGCTAGAAAGGGGGAAGCCTTGATGAAGCCGACGATTCGCGAAATCGACCACGTCGTCATCCGCACTACCGACCCCGGGGGCCTGGCGCGTTTCTACTGCGAGGCGCTGGGATGCACGCTCGAGAAGGAGCAGCCCGACATCGGTCTCACCCAGCTCCGAGCCGGACGCTCCATGATCGATCTGCTTGCCGTCGGCTCGTCGATCGACCGCGCCGACAGCGGTACACCGGGCGACGGCCGGAACATGGACCACCTGTGCTTGCGTGTCGAACACTACGATGGCGCGCAATTGATGGCGCATCTGACCGCGCACGGCGCGCGGCTCGGCACAGAGGGAAAGCGATACGGCGCAGACGGGTATGGACAGTCGATATATCTTTTCGACCCGGACGGAAACATGGTCGAACTCAAGGGGCCGCCCGAATCGGCACGCGTGACGGCGCTTTAGACGGGGAACGCCGTCCATCGAGCGGCCTGACTACGCAGCGCCGGGCGCCGTTCAAAGCGCCCGCAACCCGTTTACCCCATGCTCAACCGGCGGCGCGCGCCTTCAACACGGTCCATTGCAGTTCGACGGGGTCGGCGTTCGCGCTCGTGAGCCACGCCGACCCATCCTGGACGGTGAGCTGCAACCGCATCGTGCGCTCGGCTAATCGCGCGAGCGCTTCGCCAGCGCCCTCTGCGAGCGACCAAATTTCGACGTTGCGCAGCCGTTCCACCTTCCCCCGCAGCGCGTCCCACCAGATTTGCGACGTGCGCCCGCCATAAGCGATGACGATCACGCGCTCGGCGCGCCCGCTCGCTTTCGCGAGCCGCCGCTCGTCGGGCTGCCCGACCTCGATCCACGTTTGGATCGCTCCCGTCAGGTCCTTTTCCCAGAGATCGGGCTCGTCGGTATCCGACAGCCCCTTGGCGAGTTCGAGCCGTTCGCTCGCGAAGAACGCGAAGGCGGCGACGCGCACCATCATGCGCTCGTCCGTCTCCGACGGATGGCGGGCAATGGTCAGGGCGTGGTCGCCGTAGTAGTGCCGATCCATGTCGGCGATTTGGAGTTCGGCTTTATAGATCGTCGATTTGAGGGCCATGCGGCATAAAAGGGTCGTCGTTTGCGCGAATCGGTCGCGTGTCGGGGCGGCGCGCGCTCATGCGAGCGGCGCTGTCGGCGCGTGATGATAGCGAAAAACGGTGGCGCAAACGACAAACGGCCCGAATTCACCGGGCCGTCTTTCGACGATTGACGATCACGATCCACGCTCGATCCGCGGGCTGCGTGTCGACGCAGCGCACGAGAACGCGCAGATGGCCGGCAGAGCGAAGGTAAGACCGCTACTGCTTGATGAATTCAGCGTGGGTCCACAGGCCCTCGGTGTCTTCGTTTGAGGCGTTCGCGAATTCGACGTCTTTGCCGACGACGCGCACGACGCGAAAATCCGCGTGCTCGGGCGCCGACAAGCATTGGAAACCGGAGAAGAATTCCTGCATCTTTTGCTGTTCGCCCGCTTGCGCATGTTGATAGGCCGAGTCGAGCTTATCTTTCGACAAGCAGCCATACGCATTAGCCTTGAATTGGAAAGTCTGCTGAGGCTTGAGGACATTGTCCTGTGCTTGCGCGATCGTGGTTGCGGCGGTCAACCCCACGAGCATCAAAAGCATGCCGGCTTGCTTTTTCATATCTCCCTCCATGCGGGTTTTCACGTAGGTTAGCTATGTATTTAAAAGTAATTCAAAACCCGCGTTTTTAAGACTAGATCATACGTGCAAAAGCTCAAGCACAAATTGTGTGCGTTTGCAAAAGCGTCCGATTGTCGCACCCGGGCGCGGGCGGGCGCGACATGCACTTTGACCGGCTAGCGCGCCTTGCCGGACGCGCGCGCAGGCGACCTGTAAGCCGCGAGACCGGCGTCACGTAAGGCCGTGCGGGGAGGAACCGGTTGCCGCGGCGAACGAATTAAGTCGCTTAATAAAACCCGAAATGAGATTTGCGGCACTGCACATAAAGATTTTTTAGAGCGCATGGCTGATACCGGGAATAACGGTGTAGCTACTGAACAAAATCGATGCCAGCCGATTTCACAGCTCGCTTGTCGATCTGCACTAGGAAGTCACCGCAATTAAGCGACGCATGCTGTTTGGCTGTTTGGGCTTGCAACGCCGCCCGCGTCATGGATAAATCTCCTGACCAACACTTAGCCAGGAGCCCGCCATGAGTCTTGTTCATTGGTTGCCGTTCGCGCTGGCTTCGGCCATCGTCATCGTTATTCCGGGACCGACGGTGCTGCTCGTCGTCTCATACGCGCTCGGGCACGGCCGCCGTTACGCGCTTGCCACGACAGCCGGCGTTGCGCTCGGCGATCTGACCTCGATGACCGCTTCGATGTTCGGCCTCGATGCGCTGCTGGCTGCGTCCGCCGATTGGTTTACCGCCCTGAAGTGGGTCGGTGCCGTCTATCTCGTCTATCTTGGCGTGAGGCTCTGGCGCGCGCCCGCGGACGCAGGCGAGGCGCCCGACGTTTCGGAGACGCGTACGAGCCGCGTCATCGCGCACGCGTATGCCGTCACGGCGCTCAACCCCAAAAGCATCGTGTTTTTCGTGGCGTTCGTCCCGCAATTCATGGATCCGCATGCGTCGGCCTGGCCGCAGGTGGCGGTGCTCGAGGCGACGTTCGTCGTCCTCGCGACATTGAACGCCTTTGGTTATGCGATGCTCGCGTCGAGCGCACGGCGCGCTATCCGTAATACATCGGTTCAGCGCGCGGTCAACCGCACCGGCGGCTCCTTACTGATGTGCGCGGGCGTGCTGGCGGTGGCATGGAAAAAAGCGGCCTCCTGATCTGCTCCGACGAATGCGCGAGGCGCGTACGAAAGTCGCGCTACCGTCCGAGCGCGCCGCACGACATGCGCTTAGAATGACTCTCACGTTCTCCGCTTTCGCCTTGCATTGCAGGGGAGGCTCATCGTGATCGAGCATCTGATTTTGGGCGCGTTTCTTGTGTTGCCGTTGCTGATCGTCGCCTTTCTTTTCTCCGATGAACTGTGGCAAGACCACGTGCGGTTGACGCGTGATCCGACGGAGCGCCGCGTCGACTGGCGGCATCCGCTGAGGAGTCTCTTACGTCGCCATTAGGTGGCATCGAGCCGTTGCCGCATGATTAAAGCAGGCGATAAACGAGCCTGGCCGCGGCACGCACTCCCACCGTAAGAGCGCTCGATGTCCATGCGTTGTCGCATATGAACTCCATATGTGACAAAAATATGAACGACATCGGATCCTTCGCATCGACGCTTCCAAAGCCAATCGTTTGCGACCCTTTTGACGCCAATCCCGCGACACGTTCGTTCGTCTTAATCGACGGATTCCCGCACCACACGGTGGTGGCCGGCATGATTTGGCGCAATTTTTTGATAGTCAATTGCGTAAAACGAAACAATCACTGTTAACAATCCGCCACATTAAACAAAAAATTCACAAAACGACCGGCGAAATAGGCAAGAATTCGGCCCGGCGCTATTGGGGCCGCTACCAATTAACAAAGATCATTAACGAGTAACGATGAACAAACGTATTCTTGTAGCTGCCGTGCTCGGCAGCATTGGCGTCGCTGCGCACGCACAGAGCAGCGTTACGCTGTACGGCTTGATCGACGCTGGCGTTAGCTATGTCAACCACGCGGGGGCCAACTCGCAGAGCCTGACGAAGTACGACGACGGCGTCGCGCAAGGCAGCCGCTGGGGTCTGAAGGGCAGCGAAGATTTGGGCGGCGGTTTGAAGGCCATCTTCACGTTGGAAAATGGCTTCAACAGCGGCAACGGCACGCTGGGCCAAAACAGCCGTGAATTCGGCCGCCAAGCTTTCGTCGGTCTGGCGAAGGACGGCATCGGCTCGGTGACGTTCGGCCGCCAATACTCGCTGTCGACGGATATGGTCGGCCCCTACACGACGGGCAGCAACACCGTCGCCGGCAACTACGCCTACCACATCAACGACCTCGATCAATTGACGTCGAGCCGCGTCGACAACTCGGTAAAGATCACGAGCGCGAACTTCGCCGGCGTGACGTTCGGCGCGTTGTACGGCTTCTCGAACCAAGCCGGCGCGTTCGCTGGTGCACCGGGCACCGCCGCTGCAGCGACGAGCGGCTCGGCGCGCACGTATAGCTTCGGCGCGAACTACGCCGCCGGCCCGATCGGCGTCGGCGCGGCTTACACGGACATCCGCTATCCGAGCCAGCAACTCGGTATCTCCACGGCCGTCACGAATGCGTCCGTCCCTGCTGCCCTGAACATCAAGGAATTGCGCACGTTCGGTATCGGCGCCCGTTACTTGATGGGTCCGGCGGCATTCTGGGCGAACTGGACGAACACGCGCCTCGTGCAGATTCCGGGTACGGGCCCGTCGGCGCTGATTTTCGACGCGTATGAAGCGGGTGCGAAGTACTCGCTCACGCCGGCGCTCGTGGCCGGCCTCGGCTACACGTACATGCACCTCGGCGATGCGGCTCAGGGTCACTTCAACCAAGTCGATCTGAGCGTCGACTACGCGCTGAGCAAGCGCACCGACGTGTACGTGCTGGGCGCCTACCAGAAGGCCTCGGGCAACAATGGCACGACGCCGCTGCAAGCGCAGATCGGCGATTCGACGAGCTACTTCGGCCCGTCGGGCAGCAATTCGCAGTCGCAGCTCGCCGCACGCGTGGGCATCCGTCACAAGTTCTAACGTGACGAACTATGAGGCGGCCTACGTCGCCTCATAGAAGCTGAAAGGGGGCGCCGCAAAGCGCCCCCTTTTCTCATTGCGACTCGTTATTTGCTTAGCTCGTAACCGACGACACCACCCGCAACGGCGCCGCCGACGGTACCCAGCGTGCTGCCGTTCGTCAGTCTGTTGCCGGCGTATCCACCGGCAGCCGCGCCTCCTAACGTGCATCCACACAATAACGCCACCGCTGCCGCGCTAATCCGGCATGCGAATTTCAATCGTCCAAGTCGTTTCATGGTCGTCTCCCATCGGCCCGACGTTGCGGTTGACGCTCGATCGGGGTCTATGCAGGCTTCGTCAAAAGCCATAACTGACTACGCAACATCCATGCCGATGCGAAGCGACGGGCTCGTTTAAAGCTTATTACGACGGGTGATCGAAGCGGCGGCGCGCTACTACGCGAGCCAGCCGTGACAACCATTACATTGATGGATTGGCGCACGCGGACAGTTGCCGATATAGTGAGCCCCAACCGTCCACCTTTGAGCGAGGATTGGCGATGCGCCCGTGCGTGGAGCCGTTTTTCGATGTCGCGACGTCTACGTTCACGTACGTCGTGCATGCTGGCGATGGGACGCCGGCCGCCGTGATCGATTCGGTGCTGGGTTACGATCATAAATCGGGCCGCACGTCGACGGGATCGGCCGATGGTGTCGTTGCTTTCATACGTGAGCACGGCTTGCAGTTGCAATGGCTGCTCGAGACGCATGCGCATGCCGATCATCTATCGGCTGCCTGCTATGTGAAGCGCCAACTCGGCGGCAAGATCGGCATCGGAGAGCACATTCGGGCCGTTCAGCACACGTTCAAAGGCATATTCAACCTTGGCGCGGATATGCGCGAGGACGGCGCGCAGTTCGATCGTTTGTTTGCCGACAGCGAGACGTTTTCAATCGGCGCACTCGACGCGCGCGCGATACATGTGCCTGGCCATACGCCGGCCGATATCGCGTATCAAGTGGACGATGCGGTGTTCGTTGGCGATACGCTGTTCATGCCCGACATCGGTTCGGCGCGATGCGATTTCCCTGGCGGCGACGCGCATGTGTTGTACCGCTCGGTGCGAAAGCTGTTGTCGCTCCCTTCGCATACCCGCATGTTCATGTGCCATGACTATCCGCCCGCGTCGCGCGCGGTGCGCTGTGAAACGACGGTCGACGAGCAACGCCGAACGAACGTGCATTTGCGCGAGGGCGTATCGGAGGATGAGTTCGTGCACATGCGCGTGGCGCGCGATCGAACGCTCGAGATGCCTGTGCTGATTTTGCCTGCTGTGCAGGTGAACATTCGGGCCGGCGAGATGCCGCCACCTGAATCGAACGGTGTTCGTTATCTAAAGATTCCGCTCGACGCGCTTTGAGTGCGCCGTGACGGCCCGCACGCCACCGCAGCGCGATACGAATCTTAACGGAACGCGATGTTGTGCTCATTGGCCCACACCTCGAATATCAACCAAGCCCAAATCGAATTGCCGAGAGCCGTAGTGGGGTGAGCCGCATTCTCCTCGATGCATCTGAGCAGCACCTCCTTTTTGACGAAGCCGAGCGTTCGGCAGGACGAATGCAGCGTGTCAATGAGGTAATCGAATATCGCGAAACCCGGCCGCAGCATCCCGGCGATAGGCAGCAAAAATGGCTGCTTGCGCCTTTGCAGAATCGCGTCGGGCAAGATGTCACGCGCGCACTCGTAGATAGGCCGCTTGCGCATCCGCCCATCGACGAGCTGTGCGTCTTCGCACACCGACGCGTGCCGATAGACCGACGGCAGGCAGAATGGAACGCGTGCCTCGACCGAATGGGCCATGCTCAGGGCGTCTACGCGATGAAGTATGTAATACGGCAGCCGATGCTTCGCTTCGAACTGAAGGATCTTGCGAAACCAAGTCCTTCCCCGTAGCCCGCGTATGAATTCCTTCAAGCGCATGGCATATCGCATGTCGACCGCTTCGGGCTCGATCAAGCGCGCACGCAAGCTGCTCGGTATGGCGGAGAGATCGCCGATGTAGGCGGAAAGCGCCTCTTCCTGCTCGGGAGCCGTGGCAACGCGAACCATCCGATCGTAACCGCCGAAGAAATCGTCTGCGCCCTCACCGACGAGCGCGACGCGAAATCCCGCCATGGAGATGGCTTCATAGAGGGCGAAGGTGCTTAGACAGTGTGCGGCTGCATTGGGCTGGCTCAACGCTCTGCACATCCGCTGGATGAGATTGGGAAAGCGCTCATTTTCGAGGGTCACTTGATGGTAGTGAATACGCGCTCGCATCGCGACCATCTTCGCGTAGGCCGTTTCGTCTTCTTGCCACTTTCCTTCGTACCAAACGTTGAACGCGTCGGACATCTTAGGTTCACGGCTGGCAAGTGACGCGACGAGGCTTGAATCGATGCCACCGGACAAGGTCGAGCAAACGGGCACGTCGGCGCGTGCCATCCATGCGGCGGTGCGATGAAGGTCCTCGCCAAATCTTGACGCGTCGTAGTGGCCGGGCAACGATTGCTCGGCACTGGGAACATAGTCGTCGATCCGAATTTGCTCACCATCGAACGTCAGATACGTCGCGCTCTCCAGCACCTTCACGTTCGGAAAGATCGTTTGTGCGCCGAGAACGCAGCGCAGCGCGCCGTAGGTATCGAAACTCGATGCGCGTATCGTTCTGTCGGATTCGTCGAGGTCGGGGAGCGCCTCGATTTCCGATGCGAAGCTCAAGCGTCCCTTCGAATGCTTGTAATAGACCGGCTTGACCGCGACGCTATCCGTGTACAGATAGAGCTTGTCGTTTTGCTGCGTATCGACGATCGCGATCGCGAACATCCCATCGAGTTTTTCGATGAAACGCGGGCCCAGGCGATCGAAGAGCGGCAAGATCACGCAGCCGTCGGAATCTCCCGGGTGCCGGGCGATGCCGTGCGTGATCGATAGTGATCTGTGGTTGTAGATTTCGCCGACGAATACGCAGTGACGCCCATCGAGAACATACGGCTGGCTGCCGTTCAAGCGTCCGTTGATGGACAGTCGCGTATGGCCGAGCAAGCCGGTGCGCAGAAATCGAAGGTTTTGCTCGTCGGGCCCCCCGGCATGCAGATAGTCAATGCATTCGATAATGTTGTCGCGCTTATCGTGTCCGAACAGCCCAAACATTCTGCACATTTGGCGTTTCTCGATAGGGGCGACGGCGGCGGCGCCGCACGAGACGTCGCCGATTCATGGTAGGCGGCCCAGCACTATTGCATGAAGACTTTCATCGATGAACTAACAGATGTGAGAGGAGAAGAGGCCGGGCGCGCAAAAAATTGAGCACCAAAAAAAACTGCGCGCCGTTTGGGCGCGCAGCATAGGGGAGCGATGGGCTCAACGCGATCGCATCGCTACAAGCTCAGCGGCCGTCAGAACTGATAACCCGCGCCCACGACCGCTCCAAAATCCGAGCGCGTGTTGCCGGTGACGGACGCCTTGACGACCCACCTGTTGCTTTGCGTCACATACGAGTACCCGGCCGCGAAGCCTTGCTGCCCGTGATAGTTGGCCACTGCCGCCGTCACCATCGATCGCCCCGGCGCAGTCGGTTGCGGCAGGCCAGCGACCGCCATCGCCGAAGCCACCCCGCCGAACATGTCGCTCTTCGCGCTATTCAAGTCGTTGTACATCTGACCGACGCGTTGATCGGTGTATCCGTTTGCAGCCGCAATGTTCTGGTTCAACTGTTGTACGTTCACGGCATCGGTCGGGGCGGTGCCGGCCGCGACATTCGTCACTTGACGTTCGTTATCCTTCGCGCCCACAGAGAACGAATTGTCGCGGTCTGCAACCGAGCCCTGACCCACCGCGACTGCGTTCTTCCCCGTCGCCCATGCTCCCGAACCGATCGCCCCCGCGTCCGAACGGGCAATCCAGCCCACGCTCTGATCGGCCGCCGCTTTGATCACCGCACGGTTGGCCTGTACACCGCTCAACACCGCATTCAGTTGCGCGACGTTCACCGCATCGTCGGCGTGGATACCCGCTGCAACGCCCGTCAGCACGCGATCGCCCGACGCGCTGGAGAAATTCACCGATGTGCCGCCCGTACCGGCCCCTACCGTGATCGCGCCGTTCGTATCCTGCTGCTGCACCAAACCGGCCTTGCCGTTGGCGACGTTGGTCACGTTTTGCTGCAGGTTCGTGATGTCGGTCGTATTCTTCGCGACTTGCTGATTCGTCGCATAGAGCTGCGATCCATTCACCGCGTCCGTGCTGGTTGCGCCGAGCGTACCGGCTTGCACGTTCGTGATCCTCGTGCCGCTCTTCCCGCGCAGCGTGATGACGCTGTTCGTGCTGTCGTCGTACGTGACTGCCATGGAACCGAGCTGATTGAGGCTCGATTGCACGGCCTTCAATTGCTCCACGTTCACGGCATCGGTATTTTGCACGCCGTCCGCGACGTTCTTCAGCACGACGGGCGACGCCGTATCGCCACCGGCGAACGAGACTGAATTCAGACGGTTGCCGTTCGCATCGACATCGTATTTCACGACGTGTTTCACGGCTTCGCCAGCGACGTTCGACACGTTCGTAATTTGCTGCTCGAGATCGGATTTCACGCCGAACAGTTGGCCGCCGTTCACGGCATCCGTGCTGCCCGTGGCTAGATTGCCATTGGCGACGTTGGTGATCTTCGTTGCGGTGCCGTTGCGAGCCGCGTTGTAAGCGCCGACGGCCGGGTCGAATTGGAGCGAACCCTGTTGCAGACCCGAAATCGCCGTCGTGTTATTGGCGATGTTCGTTTCCGCATTGCCGATACGCTTCTCGTGATTGTCGAGCGTCGCGGCGTTGCTCGTCACCCGACCATCGAGGTTGCCGAGCGCATCGCCGACGTTATTGAAGGCGCCGCCACCGATGTTGTATTTCGGCGCGGTAATCGAACCGTCCGCATTCGCCGCCGCGCCGCCGCCGAGCGCCGCTGCGACGCTATCGGTTGCCCCGTGCAGCTGCGAGCCGTTCACCGCATCGGTGCTGCCGGCGGCGACGTTGCCTGCCGCCACGTTGGCGAGGCGCACCGGGACGCCGCCGTTGCCCGCGCCGAGCGATACTTGACGCTTGCTGCTGTCGTCGTACTTCACCGCGAGCGTATCGAGCTGGCCGACGCCGGATTTCACCGCCGCCGTCAATTGATCGACATTCACCGCGTCGGTGCCGTTCACGCCCGCCGCGATGTGGCTGATTTTCTGGGCCGACCCGCTGCCGTGCGACGCGTCGTATGCGCCGGCCGAGCTCGACCATTGCAGCGCATCTTGTTGCAGCGCGCCGATGTTGGCGGTGTTCTGCGCGGCCTGCATGCCGATGTTTTTGATGTCCGTCGTGTTCTGCGTCAGTTGACCGCCGAGTTGCGTGATCGAATTGGCTTGCTGCGCAACCGTCTGATTCGTCGCGTAGAGTTGCGAGCCGTTCACGGCATCCGTGCTCGTGGCCGAGAGGCCGGCCGCCTTGACGTTCGTCACTTTCGTGCCGCCTTTGCCGTCGAGCGAAATCGCCGCGTGTGTGCCGTCCATGTACTTCACGTTGAGCTTGTCGGCCGCTTGAAGGTTCGTGATGTTTGACGTAGCGGTACCGAGCGTCGTGTTGATGCTGTTGATCTGCCCGCCAACCGTCGTGCTCAGATTCGTCACGCTCTGCGCGACGTTGTTGACGCTCGCCGTCAGGCCGTCATTCACGGACTTAAGCTGCGACACGTTAACCGCATCCGTGCTGTCGACGCCGGCTGCGACGTTTTTCAGCTGACGTTCTTTGCCGGCCGAGCCGAACGAAACCGCGCCGCCCGCAGGTGCAGCCGTGGCGCCGAATGCCGGCTTATTCGTGTTGTTGTTCGCGCCGATCGCGCCCGCGCCGATGGCGACTTGATTGTCGCCGCTTGTTTGAGCGCCCGCGCCGATCGCCACCGATTGCGTACCGCCCGCGCGCGTTTGCGAGGCCGCGTCGTACGACGCGCCGGACGAGACGCCATCGCTTGTCGTCGGATTTGCGCCGCCGATCGCGATCGAACGATCGCCTTGCGCAAGCGCGGAATGGCCGAGCGCGATGGAACTCTTTCCATGTGCGTCCGAGACGTTACCGAGCGCCATCGAGAAATCGCCGACTGCCGCCGATTGGCGACCGATCGCGATGGCCGTATTGCCTTTGGCGAGCGCGACGGTGCCGATCGCCGTGGCCGAATTCGCGACGGCCTGCGCGCCCGTGCCGACCGCGATTGCGCCGCCGCCGCTGCTGCCGCCTGTGCTGTTTGCGTTGGCCTGATCGCCTACAGCGATCCCGCCGGCGCCTGCCTGCGCGTTTTTCCCTGCCGCGTAACTCGCGCTACTGACGGCGACGAACGTGCCGCTCTTCGTCGCGACGCAGAGCGGATCGGTGCCGTCGATGCAGCCGCCTGTTAGCGCATTATCGGGATTGCCGCGATCCACGAAATTCGCGCTGCCCGACGATTGCGCCTGTGCCGCCCCGGAGCTCATGATGCCGACACTGGCGAACATCGTTACGACGAGCATCGGAATTTTTCTCTTATTCATAATCCTGTTCCTTTTTTATATTGAGCCGTTTTAATGATTGTTAGGACTGCTAACTTGCATGGCTTGCGGGGGCGCGTGCTTTCGCGGACATTCAATCGACAGGGCTTGCCCGGCTGGTAGCGGTGATCGATCCGAACGAGCGCTTGGCTACGGACCGTTCCGTCTTCTACGCGGCACCCACGCAGAGGTGACATCGCACTGCATTTGCGCGGGGGCAATTATGTGGAACAGGGATGAATGGAATTCTTAATGATTGAAAACGAATAACTAAAAATTTGTTAATTGTTTATTTGGAAAACAAAACAATTCTTTCTGTAAAGAGGATGAATCTTGATGTAAAACGTTTGCGTGTCAAATAAAGGGTGGAGGCGGGGCGAGGCGGCGCCATCGATTGCTGGATGCGCGCGGAAAGAAAAAAGGCGCTGTGCTTTCGCACAGCGCCTTCGTTTAACTAGACAGAATTATCTGTCTTGAACGGCCTAGCTGATGTTTTCGGGACAGTAGTCATGCCGACGGTTCGCGCTAGGGCTCGACATACTCGCTATGAGTGCTGCTTCGCGCAGTCAAAGTTGAAGACTCGCGTGGTCGACGGCGGATTGGTCGCTAACTTGCTTGACGGACGGCGCGGCCGAGCCACGAATTCGCCGCCGCAATTTGGGCATTGTCCGCCCAGCACGTCGGCCACGCAGTCGACGCAAAACGTGCATTCGAATGAGCAGATTCGCGCTTCGTCTGATTCCGGCGGTAGGTTCTTGGTACAACACTCGCATCCAGGTCTCAGTTCCAGCATCGATGACGGCTCCTTATTAGGGGCAAGATGGCAACGAAACGTCTCGCGCGCGTAAGCGGGTGCGCGGGCGACGCGGTGCTGAAATTCTACTGAGAGCGTGGGTATGGTTGGGGTCTAGTCCATGTGCGCAACCGGTTGACCGACGCATGCCAGACCCATTTGAGGGCCAGCCGCGGCCTTTACGAAAGGAGCGATCTGATTCGCCGCCACCGGTCGGCGGCAACCGACGGAAGAATCCTAGATGCGGTTAGACGCGTCAACATCCGCGATAGGCCGGTTCTCTCGCGTTTAAGGTAAGCCTGTATCTCTTTCACGACTGCTTCTTGTGCCCACCCTTCCATCTCGGGAATGGCGAGCGGCGAAAGATTGATGCGAAAAACGGGCGCGACCTCTTCGCGAAGCGCACGCTCCAGTTCGTCGAGCGAATAGCCTGACGCGCGCAGCGCTTTGGCAATTCCGGCGTAATCGTAGTCCTGGAGTTCCTTTCCGACGAACAGTTCCGAAAGCGCCTCCCAGACCGGGGCGCGGCGTTCGAGGTTCAACGGTTCCGTCACGGTGATCACCTGGTCGGGCGAGGGTACAAAGAGCCGAAACTGGCTTCAGCGCCGTAGGTCGCGAGCAAGCCGCCAACAAACGCGATCGCCCCGACGCACACCGGAGCGGTCGCCGCGCACACACCGACCGCAACCGCTGCGCTGCCAGCGGCCCAGCCACCGATGAGACCGGCGCCGGCCAGAGCGCCTTGCCGCATCACCTCGCGCGGTTTGTCGTCGGCTTCGACGACATCATAGACAGCGATCGCGAGCGACACCAGCAACAGCCGGCGGCCGGCTTGTCCCAACTGTTTGGCCAACCGCATCACGCCTTCGTCAGGTCGACCGGACGCTTGAATGATTTCCTTAAACACGCTTGCTTGTCGTTGCTCTGACAGAGCCGAGAACGTATTGCCATAGAGTCGCTGCGCGTATTTCTCCGATAGCTCGGAGACGCTGCGCCCTTCGCGCTTAAGCCGCATTGCATACGCGCGGGCAGTCGGGCTGCTTCGACGACGCGCCAATTCCATGATTCGGTTTCGTAGCGCGGTTGCCTGCGCTGCCGCATCGCTGACAGAAATGCGGCCAGCATCGATGGTCGCGCGGAGTTCGCCTGGGACCGCAGCGATGTCGCGGGCATATTGGAGCCTCGCCCGTGCGTCGTTGATGCAAGTAGCGCCGAATTGCGAGGCTGTTCCTTGGAGGCCCGCGAGGGCCTCTTCCAGTGCTCGCTTATCGCCGGAGGCGGGCGCGGCTGTATGAGTGTCGGCCATTCTTATTTTTCCGTTGTTCTTCGGTTCGCGCGATCGGTGCTCACTCTCTCACAGTGACTCGCCGATCATTTTTGTCCGATGATTATAGCTTTGTGCGAGGCGAATCCGTCTTGAACGTCGGCGGCGCGCGGAGACTGATCTGAGCGATGGTTGCGAGC